>JAISLY010000011.1 GCA_031277035.1 Coriobacteriales bacterium
AACACGACTTGAGGTGCACCTTGAGGAGTTCAGGGACATATCTGCCCGCCTCAAGGCGTGCTCGGAGCAGATCATGCCGGCACCGGCGCCGGCGGCCGCATGCGGCGCACAGAGGTAAATCGGGCAAGAAGAGACCAGGAAGGGCGGGACGTGTGGGCACGTTAGATACTCGGACACAAGGGGCTGATTGGCACAATCGGCTGCGGAGCGCGGTTCTGGTAGCCGTGATGATGTTTTCGCTGATGCCGAGCGTAAGCTATGCCAGTGATGCTCAGGCGGTAACCGCTGACAAGAACGGCGTTTTGAATCTTGTTCTGTATTATGTTGCGGACGATGGCACGCACTATGCTCTGCAAACCGGCTCAGGCTTCCTTATCAATGAAGAATACCTCATAACGTGCTATCATGTTGTTAATTTGCGAGACGATGTGGTGCCGATTGTCTCTGAGTTCTTCGGGGCGGACTTCAGGGATCATCTGGCAATCAGGGCCATTGTCATGCGTGATTTGGAAATCGACTTGACCATTGAGAATCAATCCGAGGCGACCGATTTCAGCATACTGAGGCTCGAACAGGCCATCAGCGACCGGAACGCGCTCATGCTTGGCGATAGCGAAACGGTTGAGCAGACAAAAATCGTCTACGCGCTTGGCTTTCCCAGTGTGGTTACAGAGGTTGGTGCGACCACCTCAACAAGCTTTACCACTGCCGACGTGACCATCGAAAATGGTGCGGTCTCCAAGATATTGACCGGCTCTGATGGCGTTGACTATATTCAGCACAGTGCAAAATTGACCCCGGGCAATTCCGGAGGCCCGCTTGTTGACGAAAACGGTATCGTTATTGGCATTAATAAGGCGATTGTAGCCAGTAACGAGTTCTTCAGTAGCGGCTATTGCTATGCGCTTGCAATCAATCAGGTTAAATTGGCACTTGATGCTCTGGGCATCCCCTATCAAAATGGAGTCGAAATCAACAGGGCACAGCTTGAGGCGTTGATTGCCGAATCCATACTGTTTGCCGGCAGCCTGAGCGACTATACCGAGGAATCGGCGAGCCGTTTTACCGGTGCGTTGAGCGCGGCCCAATCAATCTTGGGCAATGCGGACGCAAGCCAGGAAGACATCGACAGTTCCATCAACAGCCTCACTGAGGCTCGCCAGGGGCTTGTTGAGAAACCGATACTTCCTCTTGCGCTTGTCGTCGGGATTGCGATTGCGGTCATCGCCATCCTGCTCGCGATACTCATTGTCGTAAAAATGAAAAGCAGTGCGAAAAAGAAGAGGGTGCCACTACCAGCAATCGCTCTGCCTACCGATCCTGCTCCGTCTCTCTCGCCCAGCATGGCCTCGATTGCGCGGGAACCACAGTATATACCGGTAAATATCTCCGATAGTGCTGCCCCCGCCTCCGCTTCTCTTTACACGCCGTTGGCTCATACGTCGTCGTCGACTGTGGTACCAACTGCGGTACCAACTGCGGTACCAACTCCGGTACCAACTGGCTACGATGCGGTGGGCTCCGGCGAGACGACTGTCCTCAGCCCCGTGGCTGGCGAGACCAGCTTACTCAGCGGGCCGCGACCGGCGGCTTTTCTGCGACGAGTGTCTGATGGCACGAAGACGAGAATCGACGGCGAGGAATTTATCATTGGTAAAGAGCGAAGCAGAGTCAACTATGCGATTCCCAACAACGGCACCATCTCGCGCCTGCATGCAAAGATAACACAACGAGACGGTCAATTCTTCATAACTGACCTCAGGTCCACTAATTGCACCTTTGTCAACGAGAGGAAAATCACTCCAGGAGTCGAGACACCATTATCAAACGGAGACCGAATAAAGCTGGCTGATGAGGAGTTCGTTTTTGAGCGGTCGTGACCATAAAGAAGGATATGATAGCAAGGCAAACGAGGCATGAAGGCCAGAGCGAGATGAGAAAGGGGCAGGAAACGAAGCGAAGAGCATGTACGTTGGCAGGAAGGGAATGGGGCTTTACGTGGAGTTTATAAGCGCATATCACACCGACGTTGGCATCAAAAAGAAGACCAATCAGGATTCTCTTTTTCTTGCCGAGGCACAGACCCTTAAAGGCAATGTGTTTCTGTCGGTGATCTGTGATGGCATGGGCGGACTTTCGCAGGGCGAAGTAGCCAGTGCCACGTTGGCAAAAGCATTCCAGAACTGGTTCAGAGAAGAACTCCCCGTTCTGTTGCAGACAGACATCACGCCCGATATCGTTCGTGTCAGCTGGCGTGAGCTCATCGAGCGCATGAACGCGAAAGTTTTAGCCTACGGTGTGGCTCATCGCGTATCGCTGGGAAGCACGGTGGTGGCGCTGCTGCTTGTTGCAAACTGGTACCTTATCGTCAATATTGGAGATTCGCGTGCCTATTGCTTCGTGGATGCTCCCACTCAATTGACAAAGGATCAGACTGTCGTGCAACGCGAGGTCGAACAGGGCCTGCTCACCGCAGAGCAGGCTGAAGCGGATCCCCGGCGCAATATCTTGCTTCAGGGCTTTGGAGCACGTGCGACAATCGAACCTGAGTTCGTTCATGGTCTCTTTGTACCGGGGACGTTGTTCATGCTCTGCTCCGACGGCTTCAGGCACCGCATCACGCCGTCGGAACTGTGGGAACTGCTTAATCCCCAAATCCTGGAAAGCGAGCAACAGATGTATAACAATATTATCTATCTAACAGAAATGAGTAAATATCGATACGAGCAGGATAATATTTCAGTGATTACGATAAAAGCGGTATGAGGAAAAGGGGAGAAGGGCGCGCTGATGAGAAGGGGCAGAGCAGTACGGTGTTAGCGATAGGCTCGCTGGTTGACGGCACATATAAGGTACTCAATAAGATAGGTCAGGGCGGCATGAGTGTCGTCTACCTGGTCATGAACGAGCGTGCTAACAAACAGTGGGCCATCAAAGAGGTTCGTAAAGATGGGGTGGACAACTACGAGATTGTCAAACAGAGCCTCATTGCGTAGACCGAATACCTTAAACGTCTGCATCATGCCAACCTCCCCTCTATCGTTGACATTATAGATACACGCGATAGCCTCCTTATCGTCATGGACTATATTGAAGGCAACTCCTTAAGCCAAGCGCTCAAAGACTACGGTGCTCTGCCGCAGAACGACGTGGTCAAGTGGGCACGACAGCTTTGCGACGCGCTTGGCTATCTGCACTCGCGTAATCCGCCTATCATCTATCGAGACCTTAAGCCGGCCAATATCATGTTGCAGCCTAACGGAAACGTTAAGATAATCGACTTTGGAACCGCTCGTGAATTTAAGGAAGGCCGAGCTGACGATACGATTCCTCTGGGAACCCAGGGCTATGCAGCGCCTGAGCAGTACGGAAGTTATCAAACTGATGCCCGTACAGACATCTACAATCTCGGCGCCACCATGTATCATCTGGTCACCGGCCATAATCCCTGCGAGCCGCCCTACGTTATCCATCCCATTCGTCGCTGGAATCCTGCACTCTCATCGGGGCTTGAGGGCATCATCGCCAAATGTACGCAACGTGATCCCAATGACCGTTATCAGTCTTGTGTCGAGCTCCTGTATGATCTTGAGCGCTACCGTGAACTCGACTACGAGTCTCGCAGAAAACAGTCCTTCAGGTGGCGACTCTTCCTCAGTGCGGCGGCGCTGACTGTCATCAGTGCACTGGGTGCGGCAGGCTTTGCCTTTGCGGAGCGATTACAGGTGCGTGACAACTATGACGCCTTGATCCAGAAGGCTCAGGAGCAATATGGCAACGACGATATAAGCACTGTGGGGCATTATTATGCTCAGGCAATCACACTCGATCCCGCCAATGAGGCAGCCTATAACGAGTTTCTCGCCCTTATCCGGCGTGATCAGGTTTTTGATGAGGACGAGAACACCATGCTTCGTCAGATGCTTAATGAGGGCAATGGCGCACGCGTGACCAACGTCGAGATGTTCCGAGAGCGCAACCCTGCTTCTCACGATGCCTTTGCTTATGATCTGGGTCTTGCCTATTACTTTGCGTATAACGGGCAGGGGGATAAAGGGAGGGCGGAGAGCTGGTTGGATATTGCGGCAGAATCGCCGACGCTTGATCCGCAGAAACGGGAGCTTGCCCGCCGCCTTGCGCTTATTGCCTCCAACTATGATCTCTTCTTAAACCATGCTGACCAGGGCGGCAGAAGCGGTCTGATTAACCCTGAAAACTTTACCCCTCGGGATTTCTGGGCCGAAATGGTGACTTTAAGCGATGGCGACCTTGTTGCGACAACGGGCAATACGTTTGTCAGCATCGGCGTTTATCACGAGCTCATCTACCAAGTATTACAGCATAACGACATCTTTATGGGGGGCGGAGTAACGAAGGCTGAAATGCTTGAACAGCTCAACAAGGCGGAACGCGGTTTGCAGGCCTTGAGCACCTCAAACGGGGACGAGAAAGAGGCTATCGATAACGCTCTGGCACAGATTGACTCAGCTCGCCAATATGTTGAAACAACCTTTACGAACAGGAGCATTGGAGAGGACGGACAGTCTTCATGACCCTTTCGCAGATACAAAACTCCATCTCCTTGCTGCACATCGGCTTCGTGACCTGCGTTGTGCTCGCCCTTGTGTTCCTCGGCTTGACCATAGCCTTCTTTTTTCGTCTCGGCATCCTCCAGATCCTTCAACAAAAAACTGGCTGGACTGCCAAAAGAGCGCTCATCGCCTTCAATGAACAGAACAGCAGAACCTCTGGTTCGCTTAAGCGAGGCAACAGCGTTGCTCTTGGGGAACGAACGCCGGTTAATCTGCCGAGCACGCTGCCAACTGCGTTGCCGTCCGAGCTGCCAGCCGCTCTGCCCGGTCGGGCATCTGACCTGACAATCGCCTCGTTGGCCGCATTGCCGACCGACGGGAGTATGTCAGGCGATTCGGACGCAGAGCCAACCATCCATCTTTCGTCAAGGAGCATACCGCAGGGCGCGCTCTCGGCTCCAGTCGTACTGGTGCCGGGCTTTACGTTGACCAGGGAAGTGCTGATCGTTCACACAGATGTAGAGATATAGCAGAAGAAAAAGGAGCTGAGAGCGATGAAAAGATCGGGACTGAATCTGGCAAAACAGCTTTTGAGCGTGGTGTGCGCGGCAGGCCTCGTGTTCGCACTCGTCCCTTTGGGCAGTGCGTTTGCTACCGGCGACGAACAGGGGCAGGTGGCTCCCGCAGAACAGGTGGCACCCGCAGAACAGGTGGCTCCCGCAGAACAGGTGGCACCTGTAGAACAGGTGGCACCCGCAGAACAGGCGAGGTCGGTAACCGAGTCTGCCGAGCCCCGGTATTCCCTGGCGATTGCGCCCCTCAAGGTGACGGGGCATTCGCCCGCCACCATTTTGCCCACGATTAACATCATGGAGTGGAGCGCTGCTGACGTTGCCTATGAGTTTACCGGAACGACCATTACAACCACCGACTTTGTAAATGGCGGGGGTCTGTGGGTTTGGGCCGACGCCGGTCTTGAGGGATTCGAAGCAGGTAAGGTAATTCTTGGCGGTGAGTCTGGCAATCAGCTTTCTTGGGAGGATATCACCTATGCCCACTATAAAGGGCAAATTATAGGCCTGGGACTGTCCATCCCCGACGCTGGCCTTGAAGCTCTGCTTGAGGCTGCGAACAGGTTGAACACAGAGATCGACATGGCCGATGTTGTTGACTACAATACTCCTGTCTCCCTCTCCGTCTCCATTGATTTCAGCCCCTTGGTATCGGCGGCGTATGTTTTGACTTCCACCGCATTGCAAAATGCAGACCAGCCTTTCTACGTGGACTCCATAGCAGATAGGGGGGCCGATTTCACCGTTTCAATCACTGGTGCGGTTGCGCCGTATTCTAAAATTAAGAGTGTGTCTTGGGAGTTGGTGGATGCCGGCAGCAACGACGCAAGGGTTGCTTCTGGCCCTCTCAACGGCACGTTCTCCAACGCGGACGACTATCCGACGCTTGCAGAGCTGGCCACTTCGAAGACAACGCCGGTAACGGCCAGTGGAACGCTTCCTTCTCCCGGTGATCTCGAAAACAACTACACCACCTATCCCGCAACAGATCTCAAGCTGGTATTCTCGATAGTGCTTGTGTCTGACGATGTCGTCGAATCCGAAGCTCTTGCAATCACGATCAAAGACGACACTGCGGTGCCTGTGGTCACTCTGACGGCAACAGGGACAGCGTTGGTGCCCCCGAATGTTGCAGAGGACAATACGTATTATTCAAGTCGGATCGTGACCCTGGCCATCACCGACAGCAATCTTCGGGCGGCCAGTGAATATCCTGCCCCGGCTACCCCAATCGGATGGGTAAAGAACGAGGCAGCAAGTAGTGACATTAGTATCGTATATGAACTTTTGCTTAGTGACGACGGCAGCTACGATTTTTCGACTTTTAACTACACCGCAACCGATGATGCTGGAAAGTCGAACACGAATGTTACGAACTTAGTGCCGCACTTTGTCATAGACACCGTGCTTCCGGCTGCAACGATTACGCCAGCCACGCTTGAGGAGGATTGGAGTGGCGGCTATACCTATCCTGCCACCATAGAGTCTGTTGTGCTTGGGGGGTCAGACGTTACCTCCGGGCTGTGGAAGTACCAGTACCTCCGTCTTCCGCCTGCTGACTATTCAACAATTGCCAGTGGTACGACCTTTGAAGCCCTCGCCACTGCCTACAGCGAAGGCGGCGGGAGCGGCACGTTTTCAATAGAGCAGCCCTCCATCGAAGTCCCCCAGACAGATGACGACCGTTTTGTCTACGTGCTGAAGGTCTGGGACAAGGCCGGCAATGTCAACTATGCGATTTCCAGTGGTATTATTGTCGATGAGACTGCTCCAGAGATTGGTACGATAACCCATTTCGAAGGCACCGACTCCGACAACCACGGTGAGGCTCTCAACGGCATCTACAATGATGATGTTACGGTAACGTTCACAGCGTATGATGTGGCACAATCTGCCGTCACGGACACGGACATTCTCGTTGCATCCGGCATGAATGTCGCAACGGCTGCCTATGAGCTCTATTACCTCGATTCGACAGGCGTTCGGGTTGCTCCGGGAGATACGCCATTTTGGACAAACGCGGCTACTCCTGCGGATACCATCACGCCCCTTGACGACAACCCAACCTGGGAGGATATAGTGACAAGCTGCACCCCTGGCGCTCCCTGGCAATTCAGCTTTGTGATTCCCAAAGAACATGATATCTATCCGGGCATTGAAATAGAGCTCACCGTCTCCGACCGCGCGGGCAACACCTCAGAGTACGCCGCTACCGTCGACGCTGCAGACAGACGCATCGCCATTGACGACACCCCGCCCGTGGTAAGCGTTTCGTATGACAACAACACTGTGGCACAAGGGACAGAAAACGTCTTCAGAGCCGCGCGCAAAGCCACCATCACCGTCACCGATCTGAACTTTGACCCTGCAACAAGTGTTGGCCCCAACAACGAGCCGGCCTACTCGATTGCAACGACGCACACCCACAGCAGCTTAGACGAGCAGGAAGGTTCGATTACCTGGCAGGCGCCACAGGAAGCTCTGCCCGAAGACTACGAGGGACCCTTTGCCGCATGGCAGCTGCCGCAGACCCAGGGCACAAAGGCCGATACCACAGCGACGATTGCCATCGACTATGTAGAGGACGGCGCATACACTCTTGACGTCGGCTTTGTGAGCGATGCGGCGGGCAACAAGGCAATCTTTGACCTTGATTCGGACACCTCAGAGATACCCGAGCCTGCCACCCCAGACGCTACCGCTGCACCCTGGGCCTTCACCATCGATACGACTGACCCGATCCTTGAGGTGAGCTATGAAAACACCTATAACGAGATTTTCTACGACGCGAGCTTCTTTGAGAAGCGCACTGTTACCGTAAGCATCGTCGATGCCGGCGGCTTTGCGGCTCTTGATGCAGATGCGTCCTACGAGATAAGCTTTGAGCAGGACGGCGAGCAGACGACGCGCACTTTGGAGGCGGAAGATGACTATACGCTTCGGTGGAGCGAGGATCTGGCTGATGGTACCTATGACTTCGCCTCGCTTACCACCACCGCCGTCAATCAGGCACGGACAGGCCCTCATCCAACAGATTTCGTCTTTACCGACCCTGACCATCAACTATCTCCGGTCAACTCCTTTACGGTAGATGACGGGAATCCCAAAGCAGACATCAGGCTTGACGATACGCCCATCAGCCATGACCCGGGAGGCGATGAAGGCAGCTACACCTATCCTGGCCGCAGGCTCGGCAAGAGCGTAAGTGTCGATCTCCTTGGTGCGGATACAGGTGGCTCTGGTGTGTGGAGATACCAGTACTTTCGTGCTACACCTGAAGAGATAAGCGCCATCCCGGCAGACACCACAAGATTCTCAGAGCTTGCAGCGCTTTTCGCCCCCGGCTCAGGGCCTGTGGATGTAGCGGGCACAGGCGGTGGGGACGACGACTTTCTCACATCCGATACGCAGGATGCAAACGACCGCTATATATACGTACTTCAGGTCATCGACAAGGCCGGCAACACAAGCTATCTGCTCTCAGATGGCATCATCGTTGATACCACAGCGCCCTCTGAGCCTCAGATCTCATTAAGTGGTCCTGTGACAAACGGCATCTTTACCGATGACGTCACCGTCACCGTTTGGGCAAATGACCAGGAAGGTTTTGCCGCCACTGGAGACGGGGTAACAAAGACCGCTTCCGGGCTTGTCAATGAGGCGGACTACCAGCTTGCATACGTGCTGCCCGATAACACCACACAGCCCATTGCCTCCTCTTCTGTCTCTGGGCACACCTCCCAGACACTTGTGTCAGACCCGACCTGGGCTGAAATCTCAGCAAGCCTTGCAAACGACAAGGTGTTCTCCTTTGTGATAGATGGACAGATCGACGAGTACAAGACCGTCCGCATAAGCGTTACCGTAAAAGACCGCGCTGGCAATACGTCGACAAACAGCACGACGCTTTCCATCGACACCACAGCGCCTGTGATCATCGTCTCATATGACAACAACGATGCCCAAAACGGGCGCTACTTCAAAGCAGGCAGGGAAGCGACCCTGGCGGTCACCGAGCTTAATTTTGATCCTGACCTTGTCTTGGTTAAAAGCCAAAGGGTAGCTTCCTGGGGCGTGCCTTTTGCTGGCAGCCGGACAAGCGCTGGCGCGCGCGGCACCATCGTCTATGAACGTGATGGCGAATACACCCTCGACATAAGCGCGACCGATAAGGCTGGCAACCCTGCTGTTGTAGAGTACCGGCAGACAGATGTCGCCCCACGGGACTTCATCGTTGACCTGACGGCTCCTGTGCTCTCGGTTGCCTGGGACAACAACAACGTCCGAAACGAGCGCTACTATAACGCGGCGCGCACAGGAACCATCACCGTTGTCGAGCAAAACTTCAGCGAGGCAGGCGCGACGCTTAGCGTGACGCGCGATGGCGCTCCTTTTTCTGCGGGAAGCTGGTCAAGCTCAGGTACGACGCATAATAACAGCATCGCCTTTGCAACCGATGGGGACTACACCTTGGGCGCAGCCTTCATCGACCTTGCCGGCAATGCGGCGAACGCCTTGCCAGAGGAGGACTTCGTCGTCGACCTGACCGATCCTGTCATCACATTTGGCGACGCGGTAGAAAATCATGCGGCCTATGCGGACGTGGTCGCCCCCCAGGTGCTCCTTACCGACCGCAACTACGACAGTGCGGGTAAGGCCCTCTCCCTTGAGGGGGTCAAAAACGGGCAGCTCGAGTTCAGCATAGGCTATCTGCCCATCACAGAAGGCGAGCAGGGCACGGTAGCAGACCTTGAGCACGTACGCACCAACGATGACATCTATACGCTGACAGCTACGCTCACAGACCTTGCAGGCAACGAGGCAAACGAGACCATCACCTACTCGGTCAACCGCTTTGGCTCGACGTGGTATCTTGAGGGTTCTTCTGAGGCGCTTGTCGAGGCGTATTACTCAAATACCTCAAAGGAAGTACAAATCCACGAAGTCAATGTCAATGCGGTCATCGAACACTCTATATCGCTCAGTTGCGACGGCGACCTGAAGACCCTTGGCGCACTTGAGGGCTATGAGGTCTTGTCCAGTGGGGATGAGGCGAGTTGGAAGGAGTACACCTATGTGCTTGAGGCGGCAAACTTTCAGGAGGAGGGCCTGTATGAGATAACGGTCCACACGACCGACGCCGCCCAAAACACCTCCTCCAACGTCTCTCCGCGCATCGCCGAGAGCGCCTGTCCGGTCAATTTCGTCATCGACAAGACTGCGCCGACCATCGTGCTCACCGGCATTGAGCAAGGCGGGCGCTACGCGGAGGAGGAGCGGACGGTGACGGTGGACGTGCAGGACAACACGCTCATCGACGGTCTTGACATCTACCTCAATCAGGCTGCCACCCCTGTCGTCAGCTACAGCGGCGAGGAAATCAGGGCAGATGGGGGAAAGGTTCAGTACACGATGCTTTCTTCCAACGAGGTGCAGGAGCTTGCGCTTGTTGCCCATGACATCGCAGGCAACTCCTCTGAGCAAAAAAGCGTGGCCGACGTCTTTATCAGCGCAAGCAACATCATGATCGGAGGGCTTTCCGTGCCGAGAGCCGCAGCTGTTGGCGGCGGCGTTGTTGTGGGTGTGCTTGTTCTGGCGGGCATTGGTTCGGTGGCAGCCGTTCGATTACGTAGCGGTAAAGGGCCGCGAAGGGACTTCTCGTAAGACACAACAGGGCATTGATAGCCAAGGACACATGAGGTCGATGATGAACAACAAGCTACTTTTGAACGTTTTGCTTCCAGCGACGGGTGCGTCATATGATTTATGGGTTCCAAAGGAGCTTACCGTCTTTGAATGCACCCGTCTGATTGGCAGACTACTCGGCGAAGCGGAAGGGAGATTCTATTGTGCTACTGCGGACACCGCTCTTTATCTGCGGCAGACTGGCGATGAGCTGCGAGCGGATATTTACGTGGGCGATCTTGGTTTTTGCAACGGCGTGAAGCTGATCCTGATGTGAAATTAATGCCGATGTGAGGTTGATCTCGATGTGCGACCAACCCTGATGTAGGGCTGATTCCGATGTGAGACCAACCCTGATACGAAAGATGAGGTTGCGAGGTGGCAATATCATTCAAAGAAGTGCACAATCGGCTCCAGGGTACGACCTATCTCACGTGGCGCACCGACAAGAGGGCCACGTTTGACTATCGCCAGGCGCAGCGCTTGGCGAAAAACGACCAAGAGCACCTCCTGCCCTTCAGCTTTATCGAGCACAAGGCGCGTGCGGACCTCTTCTATTTCATAGACGCCACCTACCCCCTTGACACCTTTCTTGCTCAGGGATTTTCCGCAGAACAGGTCGCGATTCTGTTGCAGCAGGTGGTGCGCATGTTCGATGCCTGCGCCGCAAAGGAGCTTTTGCCTGGCAACATCTGCTTTGACAAACAGTATGTGTATGTTGGTAGCCAGGATATCCGCCTCAAATTTATCTATCTCCCGGTTTCCAAACTGCAAACCGAAGGCGCATCGCTTCTCGATTTTCTAACGTACCTCGTGGGCAACGCACAACCTCAGGACGATGTTGCTGCCCGATATGCCTTCAGAGTGCTCGACTACCTCAGACGACAGGACGTGTTCTCCTTTGTCACATTCAAAAGTTTTCTGGGACTTGACGGCACCGAGAATCCTCCCGGTGCCGCATCAAACACTATGAAGGAGCCCAACGTTGGAGCTCCGAGGAAATGCTACCGGGATTTTGTCCTGGAGCAGGAACAGGGGCGTGATTGTGGGTAAGGGCGTTATGGAATCCTGTGCGCATTCGCCGAGATGATAGGATTTGCCGATGTCAACGATTTTGACCTTGATACGAACTGATCGAGTCTTCGTTTCGACGCTTCCCGACGAAGTTGCGGGAAAGCATTGGATTGTTGATATGGATGAAACGGGCGCCAGCAGGCGGCTTGCCAGCGTGGAGGCCAAAAATCACGAATGGGTCATCTACTCCCACGGCGAGACGATTCTGACGGTATCTGATGGGCGCACGACGCCTTCTGCCCCCTTAGTTGCAAATGCGGGCCTTTATCATCTCAAAGTCCCGGGCGAGCCATATTCCGCCCTGTTGGTTGAGCGTCCGGTTGAACAGGACAAAACCTTCAAAAAGCTTGGCTTCAGCAAGGACATCGATTTGACCATAGGACGTGCTGCAGACAATCTGTTTGAGTTGGCCGCAGATATTGTCTCGTCGCATCATGCCCTGCTGCGTTTTGCGAGAGGAGTTTTTTATATCATCGATCTGAAAAGCGCCAATGGCGTCTTTGTAAACGGCAAGGCCATCCACAAAGAAGTCCCAGTACCACTGATGGTAGGCGATGTGATCTTTATTTTTGGCTTCAAGATCGCAATAGGCAAGCGCTTTATCGCGTACAATAACCCCGGCGGAAGGCTGACCATCCATCCCCATCCAGACTTTGTCGAGTATCTCCCCCAAGCCAATCCCCCAGACTCCCTGGCTCCGTTTGTAGAATCCTCAGATCACGCTTTTTATCGAAGCCCCAGAATAAAGCGTGAGATTGAGGAGAAAACCTTTGTGGTAGAGGATCCTCCTGCGCCCACCGAGGCCGAGGAAACGCCGCTGCTGTTGCGGATAGGTCCTTCTATCGGTATGGCGTTCACATCGGTGTTCATGGGCGTGTATATGCTCACGAACCTTACGGGGGATGCGGGCAGCGGGCTCAAGATGATTCCTATGTTAGCTATGATGATCGTCATGGTGCTCGGAGCTGTTCTGTGGCCAAATCTCAATGCGCGCCACACCCGTAAAAAGAATGCTGAGAAGGAACTACGTCGCATAGAATCCTATTCGACGTACTTGGACAAGGTGCGTGCCCTTATCGCCGACGAAATAGCCTTGCAAGAACAGATACTCACCGAAAACCGCATCAGCGTCGCCGCGTGCTTCGACCGGGCAAGCAGGCGCGACCGCAAGCTCTTTGAGCGCATGGCGACCCAATCGGACTTTCTTTCGCTGCGGCTCGGTATCGGCGACGCGCCTTTGATAGCTACGTTTCGTTGGCCGCAGGAGCGACTTACGCTTGAAGACGATGTGCTCAAGACGGAAGCAATCAGACTTTCTCAACAGTCCTACCTGCTCAAAAACGTACCTCTAGTGCTCTCCCTGCTGACCGATTACGTATCCGGCGTGGTAGGGCGCAAGGAGACGGCCTATCCGCTTTTGAGAGGACTCATCGTCCAAATCGTTACCCTACACGCGCCTGACGAGGTTAAGCTCGTGCTTTTGTGTAATGAACGCGAGCGGGACGAATGGGCATTTACATGCTCGCTGCCTCACGTGTTTGACGATAGTTTTTCTCTGCGCTTCGTGGCGACCAACCCCGATGAGGCCATCGAGCTGTCCTTGCGGCTTGAGCGGGAACTGCGCCAGCGTGCCGATGTTCGCGCTGAGGTGGTCAGCGATTATGGTGCCTACTATGTGATATTGGCGCTTGATCATGATCTGGCGAGCAGAACCGAGGTACTCGCAAAGCTCACCGCCCTGCGCGAGAATCGAGGCTTTTCGGTGCTTTCGTATGCGGAGGATATTCAGAACCTTCCTAAGGAATGTTCGCGGATCGTCCATGTCGATACTTTGCAAGATCAGCAGGGGGTGCTCTATTCGCAGCTGTTCAACCCCAATGATCCAGCGGGAGCGAAGACTCCATTTCGCCCCGATATAGCCGTCGCCGTCGCCGATGCCGAACGCTTTGCGCTTGCGCTTGCAAAGATTGAGTCGCACAGTGCGACTGCGACGACGAAACTTCCTCAGGCTTTGGGCTTTCTGGAGATGTTTGAGGCGGCCAAGGTGGAGCATTTGAACATTATCTCGCGCTGGCAGGACAATAATCCGAGCATCAGCCTTGCTGCCCCTATTGGTCTCGATGCGAGCGGGGCAGTCTCCATTCTCAACATTCATGAGGACTTTCATGGGCCGCACGGTCTGATAGCAGGCATGACCGGCTCAGGGAAATCCGAGTTCATCATCGCCTACGTGCTTTCTCTTGCCATCAATTATCGTCCTGATGAGGTAAGTTTTGTGCTCATCGACTACAAAGGTGGCGGGCTTGCCGGGGCATTTGACAACGACCGCTATCGCCTCCCCCATCTGGCGGGCACCATCACCAATCTGGGCGGCGCGGCCATCGCCCGCTCGCTCATATCTATAACCTCGGAGCTTCGCAGACGCCAGGACAGCTTTAACCGGGCGCGTGATGTATCAGGCCTGGGTACGATGGACATCTACAAGTACCAAGAGTTGTATCGACTTGGCATGGTACACGAACCCATACCGCACCTGCTCATCATTTCGGACGAGTTCGCCGAGCTGAAGGCACAGGAGCCCGAATTCATGGAACAGCTCATCAGCGCTGCACGTATCGGTCGGAGCCTCGGTGTGCATCTGATATTGGCTACGCAAAAGCCGAGCGGTGTGGTTAACGATCAGATATGGTCAAATGCGCGTTTCAAGGTATGCCTGAAAGTTGCCGAACCGGCGGATTCGCGCGAAATGCTCAAGACTGGTGACGCTGCCGAGCTGGTCGATCCCGGACGCTACTATCTGCAGGTTGGTTACAACGAGTATTATGCGCTCGGCCAAGGTTGCTATGCAGGCGCAAAATATCGCCCAAGCGACCACTTCGTCAAGCAGCGCGACAACAGCGTTACGCTCATATCCAACACGGGGCGCAGTCTGTTGAGCATCAAGCCGGAACCAAAGGAGACGCAGTCCTCTTCAGTGCCGGAGTCGGTTGCTGTTCTCGAACATCTGGTTCGGGTGGCAAGTGATGAGGCGCTCGCCGCGCCCAGACTGTGGCTCGACCCTATTCCAGAGATCATTACCGTGGATCAGCTTCTTGAGAAATACCGCCATACCGCACAGGATACGATTATCCTCAACCCGGTGATTGGTGAACTTGATGACCCCGGAAATCAACGCCAGGCACTGCTGACCTTATCGCTGTCGCGGGAGGGCAATGCTATCATTTACGGTTCGACCGGAAGCGGCAAGGCGACTCTTGTAAGCGCCCTGCTCTACTCCTTACTCAAAGTCCACACCGCTTGCAAACTCAATGTCTATCTGCTTGACTTTGGCGCAGAGACCCTGGGCGCGTTTAAAGACGCTCCACAGGTGGGCGATGTGGTGTTTGCGGGCGAAGACGAGAAGGTCGAAAACCTGTTCCGCATGCTCTCCGGCGAGCTGGAGCGCCGCCGCAAGATTATATCGGATGCCGACGGGAGCTTTTTATCCTATGCAAGCCAAAGCGCAGAGCCGATGCCGTCCCTGCTGGTGGTGATCAACAGTTTTGAGGTCTTCATAGAACTCTATGAACGTTACCTCGATGAGCTGGTGACACTCAGCCGCGATGGTATCCGCTGCGGCATTATCTTTCTGCTCACGTGCAGCCGCTCTTCCGGTGTTTCATATCGACTGCTGCCAAACTTCAAGCAGAAGCTTGTTTTGAAACTCAACAGTGCTGACGAATATCTCAATATCCTTGGGTCCTTGCAAGGTGCGGTCATCCCCGATGCGTATGCGCGCGGTCTGGTACATCTCGATACTTTGTATGAATTCCAGGGGGCTCATCTCAGCGCTGACGGCAACGAGCGGGAGGCCATACGGACGTTTATCCGGGCGCTGCGCGGTACTGTGGCGAGCGCAGAGGCGGCGGGCGGCTCTGCTCCGGCAATTCCTTCGCTCCCCGAGCGCGTAGAGGCAAAGACGCTTTGTGCGATGGGAGCGGTGGTGGTGCGAGAAGCCGTTCCTATTGGCGTTGGCAGAGAAAGCATCGTTGTGGTGAGTTTTGACTTTGTCCGCTCACCCGTGATGATGGTGCTGAGTGAGGACGAAGAGCTCGAGGCACGGTTTTTACGGGGCCTTATCGAGGTGCTGACATCACGAGAAGATCTTCGGATAAGTGTGCTGGACCCCGATCGATTGCTGGCGGGGAGCTTTGGAACGAGCTCAGGAACGAGTACGAGCGCCGCGGACGCGAGTGCGGATGCGAGTGCTGCGGGCACAGGTATGCTCCAGCTTTTGCAGGAGCATGCTGCAATAAACAGATTTGTAAATAGTCTGATACAGGATGGCTTGGGCGACACAGACTTCGTAATCGCAGTTTCTCTCAGAAACGTCATGGATTCCCTGAACGAATCTGCACGACTTGGCCTTGAGGCTTATCTGAAGGATAGGGGATATCGGAACTTGGCGGGCCTTATTGTTTCAGGTGAACCCTCGCGCTTCTCATCGTTTAGCTATGAAGCGTGGTTTAGAGAGCTTATCTCGTATGGTAATGGCGTCTGGTTGGGCGACGGCATTAACAGCCAGGCAATCTTGAAGCTCTCGCACATCATCCCCTCCGTGGCAGCGGTGCCTCAGGAGGGTTTTGCGTGGTGTGTCAACAAGGGCGCATCAATGCTCATCAAGTACGTTGTACCCGAGCAGAGAGAGGACATCCGATGAATGCAACTACCAACGGTAGGAGATACAGGCCCTGTACGACTGCTTTCTCAAAGCGGCACAAAACCAGTTCGAAATACTCCAGCAGCTGCGCACTGCCTGCATGACCTTCATCGGCATGGAAAGTTTTACGGGCGGTTCGGCGTCCAACAAAAAGGCATATATCGAGGGCGCTCATCTGATGGCGATCGATCCCTTTAACATGGCTCTGATGGAATTGGATATCCGCCTGATGTCGCTGCTGACGGATTTTGCCAGCTCGACTGGATGCGTCTGAACATGCACATCGCGCTCAAAGACCCGGTCACTGCTGTGCTGCAGGGCATTTGCTTCGACAGCTGCTTTCATGTGATGGGCATGGTGTCGCTTATCGTGGGTGGGTGGGGGGATCTTGAGGCAAAGATGACGGGCGCATTTGATGAACTGCGGGGCTTTCTCAAAGAGAAAGATATGCAACCCATAACCCCTCCCTTTGTCGTTGTAAGTGGAGACGAACCCTTGGCCTATGCGATTGTGAAGATTGGTTACGCAGGCATCAAACAGCGAGTATAAAAATAAAAACAAAAGCGAGCAAAACATTAAGAAGATTCAGGAAAGCTCGCGTTTGACAAGCTCGGCGAGGGTTTTGGCCTCGCGCTGGGCGACCGGTTCGTCAAAGGCCTCGACCATGACGCGCACGAGCGGCTCGGTGCCAGAAGGACGCAGGAGCACACGTCCCCCGCCCGTCTGCGACAGGCGCCGCTTTGCCTCGGCAACGGCGGCCGAGATGGCCCGGGAACTGGCAAGGCCGGCCTTATCCCTGTCCGACACCGGTATATTGATCAGGGTTTGAGGATACTTGCGCATGATACGGGCGAGCTCATGCAGGGGTTGTCCGCTGCGGCGCATCGCGGCAAGCAGCTGGAGGGCGGTAACCAGGCCGTCGCCGGTAGAATTGTGTTCGAGGAATATCATGTGGCCGGACTGTTCGCCTCCGAGGATATAGCCCCCCTCGCGCATCGCGACCAGCACATTGCTGTCGCCAACGTCGGTCTGCAGCACTTTGACCCCCTGTTCGCTCATTGCGCGAACGAAGCCAAGATTGCACATGACCGTGGAGACAACCGTGTTGTGGGCAAGAAGTCCGCGCTGCTTGAGGTCCATCGCACAGATGGCCTCGATAAAGTCACCGTCGATTTCCCTGCCCTCTGCGTCTATGGCAATCAGGCGGTCGGCATCGCCATCGTGGGCCAGGCCGATGTCGGCCTCTGTCTGAGCGACCAGGCGCCGTATGGGGCCGAGGTTCGTAGAGCCACAGGCGACGTTGATGTTGGTGCCATCGTAGGAGGTGTTGATAGCCTCGACCTCGGCGCCCAGCTCGCGCAGGGCCTCGGGCGTGGCGCGAAAGGCGGCTCCATGTGCACAGTCGACCGCGACTTTGAGGCCGACGAGGTCGAGGCCCGCGTCGCGCACCGTTGCCACCGCGTGGGCGATGTAGCGCTCGGAGGCATCTGGGATGGCTGTGGCGGCGCTGCCGCTTGAGCCAGAGGCGCTGCCGCTTGAGCCAGAGGCGCTGCCGCTTGGGCCAGAGGCGCTGCCGCTTGAGCCAGAGGCGCTGCCGGTGGATGCGTCGCTGCGGGAAGTCTCGCCGCTGCCGGTGGCTGCGTCGCTGCGGGAAGCTCCACCGCTGCTCGAAGTCCCGCCGCTGCCCGGCAATCCGTCGCCGGAGTGCGCGGCGTTGAGAGCAGCGTCGGCTTCCAGTTCCTTTTCAAACTGCGCCTCAGCCTCGGCACTGAGCTTGTAGCCCTGCGCGTCGAAGAACTTGATGCCGTTGTATTCAGGGGGGTTGTGTGAGGCGCTGATCACCACGCCACCGTCGGCGCCCAATTCGCGCACGAGCAGGGCCACTGCCGGCGTGGGCAGCGCACCGGCCAGAAGCGCCGTTCCGCCGCCCGCCTCAATGCCGGCGACCAGCCGCTCTTCAAGCCAGGAGCCACTGGCACGGGTGTCGCGACCGATAACCAGCCGGGGGACTGCCGAAGAGTCTTTCTGGCACAACAGCCTCGCGGCAATCCGCCCCAGGGCAGAAGCAAGAGGGCCGGTGAGTTCCTCACCGGCGATTCCTCGTACTCCGTCAGTGCCAAAATAGCGCCTCACGAGTGCGCGAGTCTTTCGTTTCCTCGCCGCACGAATCTAGCGCTTGGAGAACTGTGGACGCTTGCGGGCCTTCTTCAGACCGTACTTCTTGCGTTCGACCATACGCGGATCGCGGGTCAGGTGTCCAGCCTTTTTCAGGTCGGCGCGGTAGTCACCGGCCGCAAGCAGCGCTCGGGCGATACCGTGGCGCAATGCTCCAGCCTGCCCGGAGACGCCTCCGCCGGTGCCCGTGGCGATGACATCGAAGTGCCCCACCGTGTCGGTCACCTTAAAGGGGGTCAGCGCGTAGTTCAAAAGCGCCTCGCGTCCAAAATAATCCTTGCCGTCGCGACCATTGACCGTCACCTTGCCGGAGCCCGGCAAGATACGCACGCGCACAATGGCGTTCTTGCGGCGCCCGGTGCCGTGATAGATCGCTTCGCTGCTCGTCGTCTTCTCAGCCATCTGTTACGCCTCCAGCTTAATCGTGCGCGGGTTCTGCGCCTGATGCGGATGGTTGGGGCCGGCATAGACCTTGAGTTTCCTGCCCATGGCGCGTCCCAGGGTATTTTTGGGCAGCATGCCCTTTACGGCGTGCTCAATAACGCGCTCGGGATGTTTGGTCATCGCTTCAGCGAAGGTCTCCGACTTCAGTCCGCCGGGGTATCCGCTGTGACGATAGTAGACCTTGCCGGTCGCCTTCGCGCCGGTAACCCTGATTTTCTCCGCATTCACGATAACGACAAAATCGCCCGTGTCTACATGCGGCGTGTACTGCGGTTTGCGCTTGCCCCTGAGTATCTGGGCAGCTTCTGTGGCCACACGACCAAGCACCTGATCCGTTGCGTCAATCAGGAGCCACTCGCGCGGCACCTCGCCCTTTTTGGCGTAATACGTGCTCACGATGTTCCTCCGTATGATAGCGAAGCAAGTGTGGAGAAGGCCGAGCTGGACGTCTCGTCGTATCTCTCCCGAAACCTGCCTCATGGTGCGTCATTCTCAAAGTTTCACGGGGCTCTGAAAACGAACCCTCAAATTGTATCGGAGCGCACTCGGTGCGTCAAACATACGTTTCGACCAGATTGTATTTTGACGCGATACGACATGCGACCCCCTTCACCAAAGTCAAACATACGACACACCTCGCCAAAAACGCCCGCGAAATGCCCCGCGACAGGCCCGCGACAGGCCCGCGACAGGCCACATCGGCCGCATACCTCACCAAAATGCCCGCGATATGTCGGCAAAAGCTCCCGCATGCCTGCGCAGGACCCCCCGCATGTCCCCATCAGGAAGGAGCCAGGGGCAGCAGATGTGGGGGTAGCGGCAAGGTGATGAGGTAAAAGGCCGCCAGAAGCAGCCAGACAACGAGGACGACGACGAAAACGACATTGACCACGTCGTTGCTGCCTTCGACGATGCGGCGCTCGATTGTTGGAAAAAACTGCCAGACCATCAGCGTTGCCACCGCTCCGAAGGCCAGAGCGTTTTGCAGGCAGATCTGCCCCATGAAATTAAAGGGGCGGTCGTGGTAATCCCAATAGATCAACGTTCCGTCAGGACCCGGGTGATTGAATATCAGGCCGACCGTCAGCTCGATTGCCGTACAGACGAGGGTATTGGCAAGATACACCACGAATATCACCAGAAAGACATTCTTCAGCTTGCGCATGAGCACCTGTCTGAGGGGAAACAGCAACAGGATACAGGCCACCGCTCCAATCCCGTAGATGGGAAACGGCGCCAGATAGCTTTGCCACATCGGCGCGGACGGGTCGTAGGGGCCACCGGTATCACGCATATACACGGCATAGACGCGCTCCATCCAATGCCCGACAATCGAAAAAAGCATGAAGTATAAAGCGACATCGCGCCAAAACCGTCGGTCCCGCAAGCGGTACAGGTCGCCCTCGCGTGCAATCTTTATGCCGCTTTCCTGCAAAATGAAGGGCTGATCAAGCTGTTCAAGCGCCTTTTTGGAGAAAAAGAAGTAGAGCCAGGCAAGAAGAAAGATGACGCGTCCGTGAGAGAGAAAGTACATGGGGGAGAAGGCAAAGTTGTGCAGGAACAGGTCGCCCAGGATGCCAACGAGCAACATCAGCGGTGCGTACACGAAAATAAGCTGCCGCGTGATGTTTTTGCGCTGAGCGATGAGCAGAAAGATGACGCCTGCGCAAACGGCGTCAGCCAGATTGAGGTAGGTATCAAAGGCAAAGCGCGCACTGTGTTGCGATTCAAAAAGCAGCGCAACAATATTGGCCACGGCGATGGTGAGAAAGACGAACTCCCAGAGGTCGAGAAGACCGAGCCGTCTGTTGCTGTGCTGCCGCTCGGGCCGAGAGGCGCTTTTCGAAGCCATCTCCTTCATAGGGAGGAATCCTACCAGACTCTTTTTAAATCTGGGAGAAGCAATCTGGGAGAAGCGGCGCCGGGCGTTTGAGGAGGATTGCGGCAAGGGCGCTGACAAAGGCGTCGCAATCCTCGCGTGTCGTGCCGCGTCCGAGTGAGAGGCGCAGTGCGCAGTAGGCATCGTCTCGGGATACGCCAATCGACATCAGCACATGGCTTGGCTCCAGCGAACCGGTAGAACAGGCCGAACCGCCGCTGACGGCAAAGCCCGCCTCGTCAAGCGCGAGAATCAGCGTCTCGGACTCATGGCCTGCGACCAGGATGGGCAGGATGTTGGGCAGAACAGGGCCAACAGGGCCAACAGGGCCAACAGGGCCAGAGGAAGGTCTGCTGTTGTGTTGAGGAGGGCGAGCGGTATTCGGCGTTGCTGCGACGTCGCTTTGCGCCGAATCTGCGACCTGCCCGCCCTCTGAGGCAGCGTGGGATGCGGGCAGAATCAGCGAGATTCGGGGGTCGAGGGCAATCAGACGAGCAGCCAGATGCTCACGGAGACCGGCGAGACGAGCGCTCTCTGCGGCCCGCTCCTGCTCCGCAAGCTCCACAGCGCGGGCAAAACCGACGGCGCCCGCGATGTTTTGTGTGCCGCTGCGCCGTCCGCCCTCCTGTCCGCCCCCAAGCTGACTTGCGATAAACGGAGTCCCCCCTTTGAGGTACAAGGCCCCCACGCCCTGAGGGCCACCTATCTTGTGAGCGGAGAAACTGGCGGCGTCAACACCCAAGACGCCTCCGTTAAAAGGGAGCTTGCCGAGCAGCTGCACGGCGTCGGTATGAAAGAGGGCGCCCTGTTCGTGCGCCAGGGCTGCCAGTTCGGCGATGGGTTGTACGGTGCCGAGCTCATTGTTAGCGGCCATGACCGTTACAAGCGTCGTATCCTCACGCGTGCTCAGGGCGGCAATCACGTCCGGTACGGCAAGGAAGCCGTCACGTCGGGGGCGCACGAGCGTTGTCTGCCAGCCCTCACGTCTGAGCGCCTGCACGGGCTCGAGCACCGCGTGGTGCTCAAAGGCGGAGGCGAGGACGTGATTGCCGCCCTTCTCTCGACCCTTCTGTGTGCGCACGGCGCGCGTGATGCCCGCAAGGGCGGCATTGTTTGCCTCGGTGCCGCCGGAGGTGAAGATAATTTCGGGGGGCCTGGCGCCCAGTGCGGCAGCGATGCGCTCACGTGCCTCTTCAAGGGCCTGGCGCGCACGGCGACCCTCGCGATACAGGGCGCTGGCATTGCCAAAGCCCCCGACCCCCTCGCCGCCGGGCGTGCCGACGCCGCTGCGGGCACCAGGCGCGCCGACGCTTTCGGCAACGTGGGCGCCCGGCGCGCCGACGTTTGCGGCAACGTGGGTGCTCTTGTCGTTGGGAACGCCCAGCCACGGCGCCATCGCCTCAAAGACTTCGGGGCGCAGAGGCGTTGTGGCCGCGTGGTCGAGATAGACGCGCTCAGGCATGGGGCAAAACCTCGGCAGGCCCGGCCGACACGGCCGACTCAGGCAGCATGCGCAGCGCGGCAGGCCCGGCCGACACGACTGCCGTTGAGCTCACGCTTTGTTTCATGCGATGGCGGCCAGGCAATAGGCAGCATTGTTCGCCGCTTTGATATTGGAGGGCTTTGCGGCATCGCCAACAACAAAAACGTCCGGCAACAGGCCGCTGAGCTCCTCCACCAGAGCCGCGTCGGCAACGGTTCCAAAGGCGGTCACGCAGGTATCCGCCGCCAAAACGCGATGCCTCCAATCGTGATCCTCAATCTCGACGCCATCGTCGGTAAACTGCACGACCCTGCTGCCGCCGATGAGCTCAACCTGATGATCCGCGAGCAGCTGCAGCAGGCAGGAGCGCGTGATGCCGGAAAAGTCTGCGGCAAAGGCCGCGACCGGCACCATGTCAACGACCGTGACCGTGCGCCCTTCGAGGGCGAGCTCGAGAGCGCATTCCAGGCCGGAAACGCCACCGCCGCAGACGACGACGCGCTCTCCGGCCACAACGCGGCCGTTATCCACATCGAGCACGTTTGCAACATGCGGCTTATCGATACCCGGAATCGGCGGCGTAAGAAGCGTCGAGCCCGTCGCGATAAAAAGCAGGTCGGGGTTCTCTGCCCTGATTACGTCGGCAGTGGCTTTGACGCCAAAGCGGATGTCGACGCCGGAGTGCAGGGTCGTACGCGTGACCCACTCAAGATATTCGCGCTGGTCCTCCTTAAAACTCAGGGAAGATATTTCATTGAGCAGGCCGCCCAGACGCGGTGTTTGCTCAAACAGGACGACCTCATGCCCGCGGTCTTTGAGCGTACGTGCAGCCATCATGCCCGCCACGCCGCCGCCAACGACCACGGCCCGCTTCTTTATCTGCGCGGGAACGACGCTTCGATAGCGACCGGTCTTGCCGAGCGCCGGATTGATGGCGCAGGTGGTGTAGGCGCCATAGGTGTCCGCACAGCCCCAGCAGCGCAGGCAGGGGCGTACGGTCTCGGGCGCGCCACGGTATGACTTCCTGATCAGTTCGGGGTCGCACAGCAGAGCACGCGCCATGGCAATCTGGTCGGCCGAGCCCTCGGCGATGATGCGCTCGGCGTGTTCAAGCGTCTTGATTGAGCCTACGGTCGTCACCGGAATGCGGATGTCCGGGTCGTCCTTGACCGCACGGGCCAGTGGCACATTGACGCCGCGAGGCCGATAATAGGGCGGCATCGTAAAGAACTGCGCGTGCTGGTCGGTAATCCAGCCTGCTGAGACGTGTACGATGTCGATATATTCCTGCGCGAGCTTGATAAATGCGATGACCTCCTCGATCTCCATGCCGCCCGGCACATGCTCATTACCGCTGATGCGCATGTCGATAGCCATGTTTGGCCCCACCGCCTCACGCACTGCGGCGAGAACCGCCAGAGGAAAGCGCGCGCGATTCTCAAAGGAACCGCCGTACCAGTCAGTGCGATGGTTGGTCACCGGCGAGAGAAACTGCGCGAGCAGATTCGAGTGTGCCGCGTGGATAAGCACCATGTCAAACCGGCAGCGCTGCAGGCGCTTTGCGCAATCGACGTAGCACTCCACAATGTGGTCGATGTCGTGGTGGTCCATCTCCTTCACATACCGCGGCCGGTCGGGCAGGGGTATGGAGGAGGCACTGAGCGCCTCGGGCAGCTGCAACAGCTGCGGGTCGGCGCCGCGCCCGGCGTGCAGCAGTTCGACAGAGAGCTTGGCGCCGTGGATATGAGCGGTGTCGGCCAGGCGCACGAGTCCCGTGCAAAACACGTCGTCCGTAACATTGAGCTCGGCGTAGTAGTCTGCTCCTGACCGCACGTCAACCGGCGTCGCGCCGATGGTTACCACACCTGCGCCCGTGGCGGCCTGCAGGTCAATCCAGTCGATGAAATCCTGGGTGACTTCGCCCGCGGGCCCCACCATGTTGCAGACAAGCGGCGAGAACTGGATGCGGTTCTTTGCCGTGATTGGCCCAATCTGAAGAGGGGAGAAAACGTGAGGGTACGCTGTCGAGAATGCCATGCCGTTGCCTTTCTGCTCGTTGTCCTGACTGTCGGGCGCTCAGGTGGTACGCAGGTGGTACGCAGGTGGTACTCAGGCTTTCTGCGCCGCCCCCTGGGCTTCGTTTGCCGCGTCGCGGATGGCCTGTAGAGCAAGCCGCGGTTCAGTCGCTCCAAAAACGGCACTGCCCGCCACCAGCACCGTAGCACCGACCACAGCAACCAGAGGCGCGGTCTGTGCGTTGATGCCGCCGTCAACCTCGATGAGGGCCGATGACCCTCGCTCGGACAGAGCAGCGGCGATGGCTGCGACCTTCTCCACGGATTTTGAGATAAACGTCTGTCCGCCGAAGCCCGGATGCACGCTCATCACAAGAATCAGGTCGAGTTCGGACACAAACGGCAAAAGCGTCTCAAACGGCGTCTGGGGATTAAGCGCAAGCCCTGCCTTTCGCCCGGCCGCATGGATGCGTGAGATAAGCGCGTCGATGAGCTCGGGGTCTGCAAGCTGCTCGACCGATCGCGAGCTGCCCGCCCTGAACGCAGCCGCGTTGCTGGCGCCGTCGCCGCTGCCCGCGCCCGCCAATCCCGCCGGACTCGCATTGCCCGCACACTCGATAGACACGGTAATCAGGTCGGCCCCGGCCTCGATGAACCAATCGAGCTGCTCGGCAGGATTATCAATCATGAGGTGTACGTCAAGCGGCGTGCGCGCGATTCGCTTGAGCGCCTGGACGACGGGCGGGCCGATGGTCAGGTTGGGAACAAAATGGCCGTCCATGACGTCGATGTGGAGCCACTCAGGTGGAGCGATGCCCTCCCTGGCAAAGGCGGCGTCCTCTATCATGCGCACATCGCGCTCAAGGTTCATGAAGTCCGCGCTGAGCAGCGAGGGCGCAAGCTGTATCGTCGATCTGGGCGAGGTCGTCACATTCATGGGAGCACCCCATCAGTCGGTCTCATTCTGACATCGACCATCGTACACGAGAAGGCCCCTGTCGCGCCAGCAGCGAGGGCGCAGGCCGGGCGCAGGCCGGGCGCAGGGCGGGCGCAGGCCGGACGCAGGAGCGGGCGCAGGCCGGACGCAGGAGCGGACGCAGGCCGGACGCAGGCCGGGCGCAGGGGCGCGGGTGCAGGAGCGGGCGGCGCAAAGCTCCGCCAAGGCAGCGAGAGGCAGTGTTGCGGGCGAGCCGTTTCAGTAGAACTCAGGTTTCGGGCTGCGTGCCAGCAGCGAAAGCAAGCTCTCCTCCACAACCTGCCCCTCCCAGACAATGGCTCGTACCGCCTCGCTGATGGGCAGCTCAACGCTATGCGCACGCGCCAGATCGGTGATGGCCGCGCTGGCCAGTGCCCCCTCGACCACCATGTGGGTGCGCTGCTGGTAGCTCTCCAGCGAACCTCCCGCCGCAAGCTCCAGACCAAAGCCACGATTGCGTGAATGCGGAGAGGTGCAGGTCGCAATCAGGTCGCCCATGCCGGCCAGACCCATGCAGGTCAGTTGCTCGCCACCGCCGCTTGCCACCAGGCGTCCGATTTCCGCCAACCCGCGGGTCATCAGGAGCGCCAGCGTGTTGTCGCCCATGCCAGAGCCCGAAGCCAATCCACAGGCGATGGCGATGACGTTTTTTGCGGCGGCGCAGAGCTGCACGCCGACCGTGTCAGCCGAGGTGTAGACGCGAAACGCCTGCGTGGAGAAGAGTTCCTGGAAGAAATGCGCGGTCTGGGCGCTGGCAGAGGCAACAACGGTTGCCGAGGGGACGCCGCGCGCGACCTCCTCGGCATGGTTGGGGCCCGAAAGAACCGCCAGGCGCGCCGGGTCGCCGAGGCGCTCGGCAAGCACATCAAGCAGCAGTTGGCCGCTGTCGCGTTCGATGCCCTTGGAGAGCAGCACGACAGGCGTGCTCCCAGATGCCGTTGGGGAGGATGTCGAGGCGCGCGATCCGACTGTCGGCCCGGCCGCATGCTCGGCCGCATGCTCAGCTGCCGGCCCTGCCGCCTGCTCGGCCGCCGGCCCTGCCGCATGCTCAGCTGCCGGCCCTGCCAGCCGCTCGGCCAGCTGCTCGGCCAGCCGCTCAGCCATCTGGGGCAGCGCAGTCGATGGAGTGGCGAGAATGACGGCCTCGGTTTTCTCCAAAGCCTCCTCCAGGTGGGCAGTTGCCCTCACGGTAGACGGCAACTCGACGTCACTCAGATAGCGCGCGTTGTGGCGCGTGGCATTGATGCTTGCTGCGAGGTCAGAGTCGCGCACCCAGAGCCGTACCTCATGTCCGGCCGTCCCCAAAAGCCAGGCAACCGCGCTGCCCCAGGAGCCCGCTCCAACAACCGAGATGTTCATCGCGTCCTCCAAGCCTTCATCGTACGCCTCCGGATTATTATTGCGCGCATCATATCTTTATCGCTTTTGTCCCACCCTGTGCTCCGTGCCGGCGGCCAGTCGGGCGATGTTGCCGCGATGTGCCCAGAGCACCGTCAGGTTCATCGCCCAACAAAGCGCTATCGCTATCGGATTGCCCCACAGCAACCAGAGCGAAAGCGGCAGGCAGACTGCGGCAGCGGCGATTGACCCCACGCTCACGTAGCGGGTCACCACCACCAGCACAGCGAAGAGCGCCAGCTCAAAGACGGTAGCCACCCAGCCAAGCGTGATAAACAGACAGCCCACGGCCACAGCGATGCCCTTGCCCCCCTTAAAGCGCAGCCAGGGCGAGAAAACGTGTCCGAGGACGCAGGCGAACAGAGCGAGCGATTTTGCAATGTCCTCTTCGGCCGTCCCAAAGCCTGCCGACACGAGCCGTACGCCGACCAGCCAGCCAACGCAGCCAGCCAGCAGGCCCTTGGCGAAATCGAGCACGAAGACAGCCGCTCCGCCCACTTTGCCAAGCGTTCGCAACGCGTTTGTCGTTCCGATATTGCCCGAACCGTGCGCCCGGAGGTCGGTGCGAAAAAACAGGCGCGATATGACAACCCCCCAGGGGATTGACCCCAACAGGAAGGCGAGGAACGCAACAAGCGCGAGTGCGCCAACCATGACGGCTGAGACGCTCATGATACGGCTCCGCGGCCCAACTTTGACGGCATGGCTCAATCCTTCTTCTTGAACTTCATGCGCACAGGGGTGCCTTCCAGGTCGAAGGTCGCACGCAGGCGGTTCTCCAGATACCGCCTGAAGTTCTCATCGACAATCTGCGGATGGTTTGCGAAGAAGGTAAAGCGTGGCGGCCGCGTGCCGGTCTGCGTGACGTAGTGAATGCGCAGCCGCATGTTGCCGCGCGTGACCGTGTGCCCAAAGTCACGGAGCTCGGTGAGCAGCGCGTTGAGTTTCGGCGTGGAAAATCGGGCGTTGAGGTTCGCGTATGCTTTGTCGATGGCGCTCCAGATGCGCTGGAGGTTACGCCCGGTCTTTGCGCTGATTGCCAGAACAGGCGCGTAATCTACATAAATCAGACGGTCGGCCACCTGTTCGCGCAGGGCCTCGCGTTGCTCAGGATCCTCAAGGAGGTCCCATTTGTTGAGCAGCACGATAAGCGCGCAGCCGCGCTCGTGGCTGAGATTGGCGATGCGCTGGTCGCTGTCGGTGAGACCGAGGACGGAATCGATCATGAGGAGCGCAACGTCGGCCTGTTCGATGGCGCGCAGGGCGCGGACGAAGCCGTAATACTCAACGCTCTCGCTGATCTGCGATTTTCGGCGGATGCCGGCGGTGTCGATAATCCGGTATCGAGTGCCTTCATGTTCGATATAGGTATCAATCGCGTCGCGCGTGGTACCCGCAATGTCGGAGACAATCGAGCGGTCGCGCCCGATAAGCTGATTGGCAAGCGAGGATTTGCCGGCGTTCGGGCGACCGATGATCGCGATACTGATGGCATCTGCAGCCGCATCGCCGGTCGCCGCTGCGGCTGCTGCGGCTGCTGCGGCCGTGCCGTCGCCGCCGGTTGCCGCAGCGCCGCCGGTTGCAGCGGCACCGGTTGCAGGAGGACGCGGCAACGCGGCCACCACCTCGTCCAGCACATCGCCGGTGCCAAGTCCATGAACGCTTGAAATCGGCCAGGGCTCTCCCAGACCAAGCCGATAAAACTCCCAGCGCTCGTCTTCTCGCGCAGGGTTGTCCATCTTGTTTACCAGCAGAAAGACGGGCTTGCCGGAGCGTTTGAGCAATCGTGCGACCTCGCCGTCATCGGCGGTCAGCCCGGTGTGGGCGTCCACCATAAAGAGAATGAGGTCGGCCTCCTCAATCGCAAGGATTGCCTGTGCGCGAATGGGCATCTGAAACGCATCCCGGGCACCTTCGGAGCCCATCTCGATGCCGCCGGTATCGATGAGCAAAAAATCGACGCCGTTCCAGTCGGCGCGGTGATAGGAGCGGTCGCGCGTCACGCCGCTCTGTTCGTGCACGATGGCATCCCTGGTGAGCGCGATGCGATTCACGAAGGTGGATTTACCGACGTTCGGGCGGCCGACCACGGCAACAATGGGTACGGTCACGAAAGACTCCTGTGGGACAGATCCTGTTGGCCAAAAACCGGAAGCACCGGAAAAGGATTACGCTGCTCCGACAATTCCTGTGAGCTACAGGGTACCACATCTACCTGCCGCTTCAGAGCCTCTGCAAGATCAGCGGCGCTCCGATTGTCAAGCGTCAAGCCGTCGTCATTAAACATCGTGCGCGGAAGCACGACACGTCTGTCCTCTGTCCGAAGCTGTCCGGGAAGCTGTTCGATGAGGTCTTGAGCGGTGAGAAGGCCGGCGACATCGACGTTGCCACCAAAGAACCTGTTGGCGATGGCAATGACGCGCAGCCCTGTGTGTTCTCGGAGAATCGGCGCGAATGCCTCGCCGGTGACAAGCACCGCGCCTTTTGAGGATTCGTTCGCGGCATTTGTGCCGTCTGTGGCGCCCCTGTCCGTTGCGCTCCTGTCCGTTGTGCTCCTGCCTGGCGCGCCCCTGCCTGGCGCGCCGCAGACAGGGTCGCCGAAAGCGCTCGTAGCGTCTGTGGCGCCGACCGTATCCATCGCATCGGCATCATCCATAAAGCTCCGCACCATGCCGATACCGTTTTCGTACTGCAGGTAGTCACCATAATAGGAAGCAGGCGGCAGGGGGAGGCCGGCGAGCAGAAAAAATGCGTCGGCAAGCTGCACCGTCGGGCTGCGGAAGAGGCACTGCGACACCACGCGTCTGGCCCGCCCGCCGTCGTAGCCCTGCTGGATGCGCGCATATCTTGTGTAGCCGTAGGGTACGATTCCCACACTGAGGATGTTGGGGCGTGCCGCACAAAACGCAAGGCTTGCCTCCAGCTCCTCCCCGTCGTTTACGTCGGGCATGAGCACAAGCTGCGCGTGCACCTTGATGCCGGCAGCCAAAAGCTGTTCAAGCGCCTCAAGGCCGCGAGCGTGAGTGCGTCCCATCAGGTGCTCACGCACCGCGGGGGTCACGGCGTGAAGCGAGACGCGCAGCGGCGAGAGGCGTTGTTCGATAACGCGCTCTACTTCGGCAGTGCTCATGTTCGTCAGCGTTACAAAGTTGCCCTGCAGAAAGGACAGACGGTAGTCATCATCGCGTACAGACAGTGCCGGGCGCATCCCGGGCGGCAGCATGTCCATGAAGCAGAAGGTGCATGCGTTTACGCAGGTACGCAGCCCATCAAAGAGCGGGTCGGCAAAGGTGATGCCTTGCAGGCTGCCTTCGGTATGCCACATCCAGTCGAGCACGTCACGAAGCGGGCTGCCCTGAAACTCCTCAAGGATCATGCCTGCCCGATACCCCGCCTCCTCAGCAGGCGACCCGGGTTCGACGGATGCGATCAGCGCGCCTTGTGTCATCGCGTTTCCAGCGCACCCTTTGTCATGGCGTCATCCTCCATCACGCTCTCCTTTCGTGAGGAAGCAGTGTACGAAGTATAATAGCACGCATGAATGATGAGACCCGCAGCTACCGCGATCCTTTGGGCGAGCATATGCGTGCGCTTTCTGAGGAGCGCGAACGTGCCCTCGCGCGCTTTCCCGCAGCCGAAAGTCTCTACGACGGCTTTTATGCGGCCTTTACCCCCGAGACCAGGGACGGTGTGACCTATCTTGCGGGAGCGGAGGGCATTGTCGGCTCCGACATCCGCCTTGTGGTGGAGCGTGCGGCGGACAGCGTGACAGAGGCGGATGCGGCGAGCGCGGGGGACGCGGCGGATGCGGCAGGCGCGGGGGGCGCGGCGGGTACGGCGGGCGCGGCGGATGCGGCGAGCGCGGCGAGCGCGACCCTCTCCACCTTGAACGGAGACACCATCGCACACCTGGATGATGCGACGGCTGAACGGCTCAACACCCTCATCACGGCGGGCTGGGAGCTGCGCTGCGTTCTCTCGTTGGTCATCTATAATGCTGAGGAAAAAGGCTTTGCTGGCGAATGTGCCTGTCTGTGCTACAACCCGGCCGTCGAGCCGGCGTACCGGGACGCGCTGCAAACCTTTATCGATAATATCGTCCTGCGCATCGCCGCTGGCGACCATCCCGGGCTGAAGCTGAACCAACAACAGCTTATCCGGGTCCTGGAGAGTGGCGGGAGCTGGTTTCTGACCAAGGCTGAGCCTTTGCCCGAACCCGCACGCGGCTGGGTTGTCTATCGGCGCCGCAAATCTGCGGCCGAACATCTGGTGGCCGCTGCCCTGAAGAAGAACAGAGGCTGCCTTGCGCTTTCGTGGCTTGGACTGGTGCTGTTGGGCGGGCTTGTCGTCTGGCTTGTGTGGCGTCTTGTGCAATGGCTTTGGTGAGAAGAGCGCAAAACGGTTTGGCGGAAGCGGATTGGACGAGGAGGATGTCATAAAGCCGATACTGAAATATCCCGGCGGGAAGGGACGCGAACTCAAGCACATACTGCCCGCTGTTCCGCACACAATACAAAGGTTCTTTGAGCCCTTTGTGGGCGGAGGCGCGATTTATTTTGCTTTACAGAATGCTCAACAGTACTTTATTAACGACGTTTCAAAAGAATTGATGGCCACCTACCGCGCGGTCAAGCTGCAGGACCCTACGTTTTTTCGTACGCTTACCCTGCTCAATCAGGACTGGCGCGTTTTATCGAACCTTGATTATTCCGCCGATGCCTTCGATAGGCAGGATTTTTCATACCTACAGAACCTCGTTATGATCAACACGGGAGAACTGAGGGATTTTTTTGTTCAGTATGCAACAAAAATGTTTCAGCAAAAGCAGACCGCTATCGAAAAACTCCTGAATGGAGGCAAAACAATAACAGCAGACAACAGGGAGGCTGTCTTTGAAACAGCGTTAAAAGCAAGCTATTATGCAAGCATCAGGGAAATCTACAACCAGCATCGAAAGCTTCACACAGCACACGAACACACAGCACACGAGCTCCCGGTCGCCGAGCAGACGGCTGCCGAGCAGACGGCCGCCGAGCAGACGGCCGCCGAACAGACGGCCCGCTATCTCTTCATGAGAGAGTTCTGTTATTCGTCCATGTTCCGGTTTTCTGCAAACGGCGACTTTAATGTTCCCTATGGCGGTATGAGTTACAACGCCAAGAATTTTGATGACAAGTTAGAATATCTGGTGTCGCAGGAGCTTTGCGCCCGGCTTAATGCGACCGGTATCTCTGACCTTGATTTTCAGGACTTTGTTGGGATGTTCAGGTTTACGCGCGATGATTTTATGTTTGTTGACCCACCGTATGACACAGAGTTCTCGACCTATGACGAAAATGAGTTTACTCAAAATGACCAAAGGCGACTCGCACTGTTTCTGCGGGCAACAGATGCAAAATGGCTCCTGGTCATCAAAGACACAGATTTCATAAGGAGCCTGTATCCTGAACCTGACCCCGGCATCTTTTATCGTGAGTTTGACAAAAACTATTCTGTCAGCTTTATGAACAGAAACGATAGAAGTGCACGGCATTTGATGATTACGAATTATAAGACGTAGGCAATGGCAAACACAGGAAAAGGGAAGGCATTATGGAAATCGACCGAAACAAGCTGAAGACTCAGTATGAAAAGGAACTTGAACGGTTTGAGCAGACGCACCCAAAATCTGGCGAGCTGTTCAGGAGGGCCAAGGATAGTTTGCTGCAGGGTGTCCCGATGAACTGGATGACAAAGTGGGCGGGCAGCTATCCCGTGTTTGTGGCAGAGGCAAAGGGTGCTCATTTTCGCGATGTCGATGGAAACGACTATCTCGATTTGTGCCTCGGCGATACCGGCTCTATGATAGGGCACGCGCCGGAGCCAGCGGTACGAGCAATCACTGAATACGTGCAGCGCGGCACCAGCTTCATGCTGCCCACAGAGGATGCAGCGTGGGTTGGCGAGGAGCTTGGCAGGCGCTTTGGCGTGAAGTACTGGCAGTTCTCCACAAG
>JAISLY010000017.1 GCA_031277035.1 Coriobacteriales bacterium
GTTGCGCTTAGTTTGGCGACATGACAGGAGAGTCGATGCCAATCGAGCCAGCAAAACTGACGCTTACCTCGTCATTTGCGCTTAGTCTGCCTGACTTGCACTTACTTTGTTATTGGACAGAAATCCACTCCCCTTCGCTCGTCTCCTTCGCTCGTACCCCTCGCTCGTGCTCTGTCTTCTGACAACAAAAACACCTTTACGCGCTTATGAGCATGCTCACTTACGCGCGCACCTCGGCACCGGTTGCCGAGGCCACCTTGCCAATCACCTTCTGGTGCAGCTTCTCAACCTCTTCGAGCGTCAGGGTGCGATCTGGCGCCCGATATGCGAGCGAGAAGGCGAGCGATTTCTTGCCTGCGCCCAGCCTGCCCTCGTCGCGGTAGACATCAAACAGGCGCACCTCGTCGAGCAGCGCCCCGCCCGCCGAGCGGATGGCCTGCAACACCCGCTGCGCACTAACGTCTTCGTCCACGACGACGGCCAAATCCAGCGAGAGCGCGGGGAACTGCGGCAGCTCCCTGTAGGGGCGCGCCTGGGCAGCTGAGGCAAGCAGCGCCTTTACGTCCAGCTCAAAGGCGACCACGGGGGGCTGAACCTCAAAGGCAGCACAAACGCGCGGGTGCACCTCACCGAGCCAGCCGAGCTGCTGTGAACCCGCGAGCACCTGCGCGGCACGCCCCGGCTGCAGCCAGGGTGCCGCGCTGGCATCCAGCGCCTTAAACTGACCCTTTGCGATGTTGAGTTCGCGAAGCAGGTTCTCAACAACGCCCTTGCCGTCGAAGAAGCCGAGAGGTTCGGCGGGGTTGTTCCAGCCGCCTTCGGCCCACGCGCCCGCAAGCACAGCGGCAAGCATCTGACGCTCCCGGGGAAGCTTGCGCCCCTCGGAGGCAAAAAACACCGTGCCCTGCTCGTAGAGATGCACGTTGGCAACGCCACGACTCTGGTTATAGGCAACCGAGCGGAGCAGCCCGGGCAGGATGGAGCGGCGCATGACGCTCTGCTCGCCGTTCATCGGGTTGATGAGCTCGACGGCCTGCTGATGCTCCTCAAAGGGCATCGCCACGGCCGCGTCGGCAGCAGGCGAGGAGAAGGCATAGGTCATCGTCTCGTTGAGGCTCGAGGCGCGCAGCGTGCGCCCAAGCGTGGCCTGACGGCGCTGCTCCGTCGTCTGCTCGCCGATACGCCCGCGACCGCCGGGCAGGGTCGAGGCGACGCGCTCCATTCCCCAGACGCGCAGGACCTCCTCGTAGAGGTCTATCTCGCGCGTGAGGTCGGGGCGGAAGGTGGGCGGCTGGACGGGGAGCACACTGTCGCGCCCGCTGTCTGCCTGGTCGTGGCACGCCATGCGACAGCCGAGGCGGGTGAGGATGCCAACGATGTCTGCGATGGGCACCTCCGCACCGATGAAGTCACAGAAGCGCCCCACACGAAAGGAAAGCAGTTCGGGCACAGCCGGCGCGGGCCAGACATCGACGACGCCCTCGCAGAGCACTCCGCCCGCAACCTCGACCATGAGCGCCGCGGCACGGGCTGAGGCCGTATCGCAGGAGGCGCCGTCCACACCGCGTTCATAGCGTGCGGATGCCTCGCTGAACAGTTTGAGCTTGCGACTTGTGCGGCTGGTATGGGCACTTGAGAAGGTGGCGGACTCAAGCAGGATGTCAACGGTGTCCTCGGTCACCTCGCTTGCAAGCCCACCCATAACGCCCGCAAGTCCAATGGTGGCACCCGCACCCGCCGCGCCCGCCGCACCCGCCGCGCCCGCCGCACCCGCGCCGCCCGCGTCCGCACCCGCCGCGCCCGCACCCGCCGCGTTGCCGTCGACGATGCAGGTGATGTCCTCGTCGAGCACCCGCTCAACGCCGTCAAGCGTCGTAAAGCGCTCGCCGGGCTTGGCGGCGCGCACGACGATATGCGCCCTGCCCTCGCCATCTTTTGCAAGCGTGGCAAGGTCAAAGGCATGGAGCGGCTGGCCCATCTCAAACATGATATAGTTCGTTACATCGACGATGTTATTGATAGAGCGCGCACCCGCCGCAATAACGCGCTCGGCAAGCCACTGTGGTGAGGGGCCAATCTTCACGCCGCGGATAACGCGCGCCGTGTAACGCGCACAGCGCTGCGCGTCGTCGATGCTCACCCGCACGAGCTCCTCCACAGGCTCGCCGACCAAAGCGGCGGGCACCTCGCGACCCAGGCTCCAGGGCACGGCGTAGATGGCGCCCACCTCGCGTGCGATGCCAAGCATGCTCATGCAGTCGGGGCGGTTGGGGGTTATCTCCAAATCGATGACCGCGTCGCTCAGGCCAAGGTGCTCGGCGATGGGGATGCCAACAGGCGCACTCGGATGAAGTATGAGCAGGCCCGCGTGGTCCTCGCCAAGGCCCAGCTCGCGCGCGCTGCAGTTCATGCCCCGCGACTCCACGCCGCGCATCTTTGCCTTCTTTATCCGGCTGCCGTCCGGCAGCGTGGCACCCACGAGCGCGACGGGCACCTTGTCGCCCGCCTCAAAGTTCTGGGCACCGCAGACTATCTGCACCGGCTCGGGTGCGCCGCCCTCGCCGAGGTTGTGCGCGCCCACGTCGACGGTCGTCACCCAGAGCCGGTCGGCATCCGGGTGGCGCTCGCGCGTGAGCACCTGCCCCACGACGATGCCCTCAAGCGCCGTCCCGGTGACCTCCACACCTTCCACGGCCGTACCCGTCAAATCGAGTTTCTGCGTAAACTCCCGCAGGTCACAAGGCACGTCCACCATAGTCTTGAGCCATTTGAGCGATACTCTCATGCGTTCTGCCCCTTTCTAGAACTGCCGCAGGAAGCGCATATCGCCTTCCAGCAGCATCCGCAGGTCGGGGACGTTGTATTTGAGACAGGCGATGCGCTCGACGCCGAGGCCAAAGGCAAAACCGCTGTACTCCTGGGGGTCGATGCCCACAAAGCCGTAGACGTTGGGGTCGACCATGCCGCAGCCCAGTATCTCAAGCCAGCCGGTGTTGCCGCAGGAGCGGCAGCCCGCGCCGCCGCAGATGCCGCAGCTCACGTCCATCTCCGCCGAGGGCTCCGTAAACGGGAAGAAGTGCGGGCGAAAGCGCACCGTGCGCTCGGGCCCAAACACCTGGCGGCAGAAGTACTCAAGCGTGCCCTTGAGGTCGCCAAAGGTGATACCCCTGTCCACCACGAGCCCCTCTATCTGCGTAAACTGGGGTAGGTGCGTGGGGTCGGCGACATCGCGGCGGTAGACGCGCCCCGGCGCGAGGATGTAGATGGGCGGCGTGCGCTCCTCCATGACGTGCACCTGCACACCGCTGGTCTGGGTGCGCAGAACCACGTCGCTCTCGCCGTCGATGGCTGCGCGCTCGCCCGAGCGGTCGCGCACGTAAAAGGTGTCCTGCAGGCCGCGCGAGGGGTGATCCGGCGGGGTGTTGAGCGCCGTGAAGTTGTAGTAGCCGGTCTCGACCTCCGTGCCGCTGGCGACCTGATAGCCGATGCCGCGAAACACCTCGACAATCTCCTCGGTCAGCCTGCTGATGAGGTGCTGGGTGCCTACGGGCCGCGCACGTCCCGGCAGCGTGATGTCGAGGGCCTCGGAACTGATGCGCGCCTCAAGCTCGGCGGCCGCCAGGGCTTCCCTACGCACTGCCAGCGCGGCTTCCACCTCGTCGCGCAGCCTGTTGACGGCCCGTCCGACCTCCCCACGCTGCTCGGGCGCAACCTGCCCCATGCCACGCAACAGCGCGGTGAGCGAGCCTTTCTTGCCGAGCACCTCAACGCGAACCTGCTCAAGGGCAGCCGTGCCCGCAGCCGCCTCAATTCGGGCAAGCACCGCCGCCCGTTCTTCTCCAATGGTGTCCAAAAGTGCCATCTCACGCCTTTCCCTGCCGGTCTGCGCAATACCCAGGGCGCCCCTCCTGTCGCCATCCCATTATAACGAAAACGCAAAATGGATTATCATGAGCAGGTACACCTGCAAGAAAAGGGCTGGGCGGGGGGCGGGCGGATTGTCATGAGGATTGGAGATTGATGCAAAGGGGCTCCCTGCGAAACCTTGCAACACGATTCTTCTTTTCCGAGGAATTCGGGCCCGATATGCGCCTGATCAATATCATGACCTTCGTCGGTACGCTGTGGGCGCTCGTCATACTTGTGGTTCGCATCATAGAGGGCGTCAGCCCAATCGTCACCCTCTCGACCATGGGTTTTTTGCTGCTCTTCATCATCACGGCCGTCATCTTCCACATCAAAAACGTCAACGCGACCGTGCGGGCCCTGTTTACCCTTGCAATCATGGACATCGCCCTGCCGGTCTCGTTTTTCATGGTCGGCGGGCTCGCTTCGGGCATCTCGACCGTATTTATTCTCGTAACCACACTGATCTTCTACTCAATCCGAGGCAGATTGCTCATCGGCATCCTTATCCTGCATTTTTCCCTCATCGTCCTCGTCTATGTCTTCGGCTATTTTCACCCCGAGATGGTTATCCCCCAGCCTCCCTCCTTTGCCCTGCTCGACACCCTGGCAGGCATCATCATCACCGGCTGCACCATCGGCGTATTTGACCTGTTCCAGAACAGGCTTTATCGCTACGAGCGCACAAAAGTCGAGGAGGAGAAGGCGGAGGTCACCCGCTTCGCGCAGGAACTTGGGCAGGCCCGCGACGCGCTCATCGAGCAGGAGCAGCTCCTCAGCGTGGTAAATCAGACGGCGCAGGCCTTCCTCAACCCCGCGACACAGGATTTGGGCGCGACGCTCAAAGACGCCCTGGAGCGGATTGGCATGACGCTTGACCTCGACCGGATTACCATCTTTCACGATGAGGAGATTGACGAAAGGCGCGAGCACCGCTCATACAGCAACTGGATACGAAATCGCGTTGACGTGGGGCTCGATATACGCGGAAACGAGCACTACACCTACTTTGACACCTGGCGGGAGACGTTTTTACAGGGTGAGGCCATCAATGGTCTGCTGAGCGACATGCCCGCAGATGTGCAAGACGAGCTGTCCGAGTACGGCGTCAAATCGCTGCTCCTCATCCCGGTGTTTCAGCAAGACGAGTACTGGGGCTTCGTGAGTTTTGATGACTGCCGCAGTGAGAGGGTCTTTCCCGACCGCCTTGTTGACATCCTGCGCTCCGCCTCCTTCATGCTGGTCAGCGCCATCTCGCTTGACCAGACGAACCGACAGATGTATTCCGCGCTCGAAGCCGCAATCCAGGCAAGCAGGGCAAAGGCCGACTTTCTCTCGAACATGAGCCACGAAATTCGTACCCCCATGAACGCCATCATCGGGATGACCGCGATAGCACGAGGCACGGAGGATATAAAGCGCAAGAACGAGTCGCTGGAAAAGATTGACCGCGCCTCCAACCACCTGCTTGGCGTGATTAATGACATCCTCGATATGTCCAAGATTGAGGCGAACAAACTTGAACTCTCCCCGGTGGACTTCAGCTTTTCCGGTCTGCTTGCCAGGGTGCTGGAAATCAACGAGTTCAGCATCAAAAGCAGGAGTCTGGACTGCGAGGTCTCCGTCGACGAGAGCATCCCGCCCGTCCTTGTCGGTGACGATTTGCGTCTGGCCCAGGTTGTCACGAACCTCCTTTCCAACGCCATCAAGTTCACGGCCGAGGGCGGACGAATTGCCCTCAGGGCTCAGCTGGTTGACGACAGCGAGGGGACGAGCACCATCCGAGTATCCGTGAGCGACAACGGCATCGGCATCAGCGAGAGTCAGAAGGAGCAGCTGTTTGTCTCCTTCCAGCAGGCAGAATCCGGCACCGCGCGCAAATACGGGGGCACCGGCCTGGGACTGACCATATCCAAAAGCATCATCGAGCTCATGGGAGGACGGATATGGGTTGACTCAGAGCTGGGGCGCGGCTCGACCTTCTCCTTTGAGATTTCCCTGCCACATGGTGGCAAAAAGGCGGCCGCCGCCGGGATTGGCTTTGAGGGTGACGCGGGCACGGGTTCAGGGGCAGGCGGAGGCGCGGGTGCGGGGGGCGCTGGTGCGGAGGGCGCGGGAGGCGCGGGCGCGGGAGAAGCGGGTACCCGGTCTTATGAGGACCTCGCAGGCCATGAAATCCTGCTTGCCGAGGATGTTGAGGTCAACCGCGAGATTGTCGCCGCCTTCCTTGAGAACACCGGCATCGCAATCACGATGGCAAAGGACGGCAACGAGGCGCTGGCTCTCTTTGAGGGCGACCCCGCACGCTACGAACTGGTGCTCATGGACATGCAGATGCCCGAGATGGACGGCCTTGAGGCGACACGGAGGATTCGGGGCCTCACGGTGCCCGAAGCGCACACGGTACCTATCGTCGCGATGACGGCAAACGTGTTCAGGGAGGATATTGAGGCATGCCTGGCCAGCGGGATGAATGATCATATCGGCAAGCCGGTCACGCCCGACGGACTCAAGGCAATCCTTGCAAAGTACCTGAAGCGCACGTAGGGCAGGGCAGAGGGGACGGTTCAAGGGTGACAAAAGGGACGGTTCCAAATTGTCAACTCATAGACGATCAAAGGGCTCTGGCTCGACAGGGGGCACCGTGCCCATAATCCGCACAAACTCCTGAGGTGTGTAAACGGAGATGCCGAACTGCTCCGAACGGGGCCGACCGGTCGGCTCAGACACAACTCCGCCCCTATCGTTTTGCAAGCGGCACAATCTCTATGGTGTATCCAAGCGGGTGGAGCACTTTGAAAAGCGTGTCGATACGCGGTGTCGCCCGCAGGCTCTCGAGTCTGGCGATGGCGGGTTGCTTCACCCCCGACAGCTCTGCAAGCTCACGCTGCGACACCCCCTTCTGCTCCCGTGCCTCAACCATTTTCCCTATCAGCGCAATCTCAAAGTTGATTTGCTCACGCTCGGCGGGGTCTACGCGCGCCTCGTCATTCACATAATCTGAGAAGGTTTCGATAGCGTTTCTCTTATCCATTTCATTCACCATGCCTTTCTCTGTAGTCTTTCACTTCGGCCCTAGCCCGCTCGATTTCTCCGGGCGGGGTTTTCTGCGACTTCTTGGTGTAGTGGTGCAGCAGCACAAACTTGTCATTCCTCCAGTAGAAGAAGAATATGCGGTTTGCAAGGGGGCGCAAGTCCCATATGTCGCCGTCAATATGCCTCACTATGGGCATACCAATCCGTGTCCCATGTTGTTCAAGTGCACCGATGTACGCAAGGATTTTCGTTCGATTGATACGGGCTGTCTTGCTTGTCATCCCCGAGACTTTCAGCGCGTCGAGATAATCCACAATCTCTGAGTTCCCGTTTTTATCATAATAGAATAGCGCTGTATACATCTCAGTCCTCCTGCTCCTCATAATAACATATTCGTTATCTACTGGCAACTGCTTCTCATTGCCCATGGAATTCCCTTGTGAATTCGGTTCGAAACTTTACCTTTACGGCTACCAGAAAAACATCCGCTCCTCACGCAGGCTGGAGGGGTGCTGCCATATAAACATCGAGGCCATGTGGCTCGGACACAGGGGGGGTCTCTTTTGGACACAGGACGGTCTCTCTGACACAAGGGGGACGGTCTCTTTTGTGTCCTTCGACACAAAAGAGACCGTCCCCCTTGTGTCAGAGAGACCGTCCCCCTTGTGTCAAATATCCCGCTACTATATATTGTCTAAAACTTGACCAAAGAAAAGGCCTTTCGGCCAGCGGTTATGTATGTAAAGTCACTTACTCAAACTGCAGAAGTGGGGATTTCGAGCGCAACCCAAAGATCCACCACTGCTATCTGGTGACTAAGGCGTGAGGGCGCGAGCAGGTGCTTCCAAATTTATGATAAATTTATGATAAAATAACGATATGAGTCAGACGTGAGAGGAGCATGATGCTGAAGATACGCCCGGTCTCTGACCTGCGCAACAAGTACCCCGAGATAGAGTCGATTGTTCGAGATGGCGATCCGGTCTACCTTACAAAGAACGGCTACGGTTCGATGGTGCTGCTGAGCATGGAGAGCTACGCGGCGCTGACGGGCGACATCGACATGCTGCTCGATGAGGCAGACTACGCGGCGGCCGCCGATGACAAGCGCCACACGCATGACGACGTGTTCTCACGGCTGAGGAAGCGGCTGTAAATGGGGAGGTTCACGCTGCGCTACCTGCCGCTGTTCGAGGCGGACCTCGCCAGCACCCTGGAATACCTGACCTATCGGTTGCAGAACCCCCAGGCGGC
>JAISLY010000010.1 GCA_031277035.1 Coriobacteriales bacterium
TTCGGGCTCATGCACCACGTCCCGCTGGCGGAGCACCGCGCGGCAATCCTCGCGGCCCTCGTGGAGCAGACGCGCCCCGGCGGCTTTGTCGCCGTGTCATTCTGGCAGTTCCTCAACGATGAGACGAGGGCGTTCAAGGCGCAGGCAACGCAGGCACGTGCCCTGCAGGAGCTGGGGCTGCCGCAGCTTGGCGACAACGACTTTCTGCTCGGCTGGAAAAACACCCCGGGCACCTATCGCTACTGCCACAGTTTCACCGATGCAGAGATTGACCAGCTGGCAGAATCGGTCGCAAGGCGCGCCTCAACGCTCGCCCGCTTCACCGCAGACGGCAGAACCGGCAAGCTGAACAGCTACCTGATACTGAGGGTTCACTGATCTTGCGCACTGCGCGACCCCGCACTGCGAGCACTCGCATTGTGCGACCCCCGCACCCCACCTTTACTCGTATTTTTACTAGCTAGCTAGTATTTTGAGAGAAGAAGCGACGCTCCACGAGGCTCCGTTCACGCCTCCTGATGGTCAGCCAACACCTGCTCAGCCGGCTCAGGCAGTTCTCCGGCTTTACGCAGGGAGCGCGACACCAGAAAGGTCAGCGCGATAGGCGCCATGAGCACTCCAGAGACTATCAAAAGCAGGTCTATGCTGATAACGTCGGCCAGAGGGCCAAAGATAAGCATGCCCACCGGCATCGACAGGCTGCCCGCCATCATGGATACCGAGAAGACTCTGCCCATATAGTCGGGGTCGATGCGTGTCTGGAGAATCGCCATGCAGGGAGCGTTAAAAATCGGCATGATCACGCCGACAAAGGCCATACAGGCGAGGTAGACCCAGAAATTACCGAGCAGGCCCAGGCCCACACTGCCAAGCCCAAAGCAGATTGTGGCAAAGGCCATCGAATACGTGCGGTTCTTAAAACCGCCCCAGATGCCGATGAGCACTCCGCCCGCCATCATGCCAACGGCATAGGCCACCTCGATGGCTCCCAGGCGCCAGGGGTCGGCACCAAAGTCACGGGTGACCTGCAAAGGGGTCAAAAGCGCGGGCGGTGTCGCGACGATGCTGAATATGACGCTGATGAGTGTCAACATGAGGATGAAGCGATGCGAGAGCATGTATTTGAGGCCCGCTCTGAACTCACCAAAGAAGCCGGAGCCCCGGGTAGGGGCAGCGCCCGCAGCAGCAGCGCCCGCAGCAGCGGCACCATCAGGAACGGCAGCCACCCCCGCAGCAGCAGCGGCACCATCAGGAACGGCAGCATCGGCGCGAGCGGCAAGCGACGCTGGCCGTCTCATCCCCTTGTGGGTGTGCACGCAGAGGGACACGATGGTGATACCGATGGCCGCCGTGACCACATCTACATACATGAGCATCTGGATGGGGAGAAAGGTGAGCAGCGCGGCGGCTATCATGGGCGAGGCAAACATCGAAAGCGACTGGATTGACGCGTTGAAGCCGTTGACGCGCACGAGCTCTGCAGGCGGCACGATGTCGGCAAGCAGGGCGCCCACCGCGGGCATCTGAATGCCCTGGCCAAAGCCGCGGGCGACCATACAGATGATGAGCAGGCCCAGCCACTGGATGCCTGCGGAGAAGAACAGTGCCATGACGAGGGTAATCAGTGCAATGGCGCCGTCGACGATGTTGATGAGGTATTTGCGGTTGTAGCGGTCGGCCCAGACACCGCCGAAAAACGACGAGAGCGCCATCGGAACCATCGTGGCGACCGTAAACGCGGTGAGGATGGTGCCCGACTGCGTCTCAAGGGTCACGTACCAGCTGATGGCATGGCCGGTAATCATCGTGCCGAACAGCGTAAGCGCCTGCCCAATGAGAAACAGCGCAACAGAGCGCTGCCACGCGCCACGCTGCGGCGGCGACGGTGCCGCTGACGCCCCCGCCCCCGACGCACTCGCTACCCCCGACGCGGACACCGGCTCCCCCGCAGGCTCCCCCGCTGACGCACTCGCTGCCTCCCCCGCAGGCACCGGCTCCCCCGCAGGCTCCGCCCCCGCCGCACTCGCTACCCCCGACGCGGACATCGGCTCTGCCTCCCCCGCAGGCACCGGCTCCGTCCCCGACGCGGACACCGATACTGCGGCGTCGTCCCGTCCGCCAGGCTGTCCCTCAGCCGTATGTCCTTCCTTGGTCATCCCACCCCCACCCCTGCGTTACCGGCTCTGTCTACTCGGCAGAGCCGATGTAGACGATGACCGTTGAGCCTTTGTTCACCGACGTGCCCTCCGCAGGCTCCTGCGAAATCACGACGTCAAGTTCATTGACCAGATCGGTGTGCACATATTGCGGGTCGATGAACAGACCAAGGTTTTTCAGCTGCGTGGTTGCCGAGGCCAGGCTCTGTCCCGTCAGGCCGGGTACCGTCACCTGCTCGGGGCCAGAGGAAAGCACGAGGGCGATTGTCGTACCCTTAGGTTGTGTCGTGCCGCCCGCAGGCGTCTGCCGCAGCACGGTGTCGACCGGCTGGTCGCTCGTCTCGTACGTATAGTCGTGGTTAAAGCCAGCGGCGTCCAGCGCGGCGACGGCATCGGTGTAGCTGTAGCCCGTGACACTTGGCACCCCGGCGGTCTCCTTGCCCCTGGAAAGCGAGACAACGACGGTTGTGCCTTCGTCGACCGTGCTCTCCGGCGCCTGGTCCTGGCTACAGACAAGACCCTGCTCGATGGTCTCGGAGAACTGATCCTCGCCGTGCTCATAGATGAGATTCAAATCCTCAAGCGCCCTTCGCGCCTCTTCGGGTGTCATATTCGTGAGGTCGGGGACGGTGACCTGCTCGGGCGCGGCGGGTCCGGAAGAGACGACGAGATCGACCGTGCTGCCCGGCGCGAGCATCGTGCCGGCGCTCGGATCGCTCTTGATGACGGTTCCCTCCAAAACGTCTGGGCTTGCCTGCAGAGTGACCCGGTCGACTTCAAGCTCAGCAGCTGCCAGCATGTCGCGCGCCTGTTGCTCGGTATAGCCGACAACGTTTGGCATCTCAATCTTCTCAGGCCCCCCCTTCAGCACAAAAAAGGCGATAAGAGCACCGGCCGCGATGACGAGGATGGTGGCGATAACGCCGATGGCGATGGCCCGGTGTCGACTCTTCTCCTGGCGGTCGGATTCCTCTCGGCCTGCAGAACGCACGGTCAGCGGTTGTCCGGAAGCCTTTACTGAGGGCATGACGGCGGTGCGCACTGGCTGAACGGCTCCGATGGCCGCACCTCTGCCGCCTGCGCCAACGCCGCCCGCGCCCGCGCCCATGCCCCCGCTCATGACGCGTGTCTGTGCGGCGGGATCGGCCACGCCGGTGGAGATTGGCCGGCCCGCAAGGTAGTTGTTCAGTGCGGTGCGCATCGCATCGGCAGTCGCGTAGCGTTCGGCGGGGTTCTTTGCCATTGCGCGCAGGATGATGGCCTCAAGTTCCGGGTCGATCTCTGGGTTTATCTGCCGGGGCGCCAGGGGCTGCTCATTGACCTGCTTGAGAGCCACGCTGACCGCGTCGGGCGCCTCAAAGGGCACCCGGCCACACGTCGCCTCGTACAGCACGCATCCGAGCGAGTAAAGGTCGGTGGCCGGCGTCAGGGGCTTGCCCTGCGCCTGTTCGGGCGAGACATAGTAGGCCGTGCCAAGCACACTGCCGGTCTGCGTCATGGACGAACCGTTTGCCCGCGCGATGCCAAAGTCCATGACCTTGGCGTTGCCGTCGGGCTGCACCATGATGTTGTGCGGCTTGATGTCGCGATGGATGATGTCATAGCTGTGCGCGACGCTTAACGCCGAACAGACCTGAGAGCCAATCTCGGCGGCCTTGCGCTGATTGATGGTGCCACGCTGCTGGATGGCGGTTTTCAGGTCGGTGCCGCGCACGTATTCCATGACGATGAAGTAGGTGTTGTCGGTCTCGTCATGGCCCCAGTCATAGATGTTCACGATATAGGGGCTCTGGAGATTGGCGGCCGCCTGCGCCTCCTGTTTAAAGCGCGCGGCAAAGGTCGCGTCGCTCGCATACTGCGGCAGCATCACCTTTACAGCGACGGTTCGGCCGAGCACCTCATCGGTCGCTCGATAGACTTCCGCCATGCCACCGATGCCGATGCGCTCGTCAAGTTTGTAACGATGTGCGAATACTCTGTTCAGCACGTCTGTCTCCCTGGGTCGATGGTGCGTTTAAGCTCCAGTTGGGTATCAGTATAGCAGGATGACGCCGCCCCGTTCATCGATATGAGCCTGTGCGCCGTTGCCGCCCCGCTGAGCCGCGCCCGCGCTGGTGCCGCTGAGCCGCGCCCGCGCCCGCGCCCGCCCCGCTGCCGCCCGCCCCCGCGCCGCCCTCGCCCCGCTTGCCCCGTTCATCCGTAGACCTCGGTCAGGGTCTGGAAGATGGAGCGGGCCTGGGGGGTCGCCGCGCCGCCCGGCGCCTGTTCCAGCACGATGGCGACCACGTAGGCCTCCCCGCCAATCTCGATGGAACCGACAAACCAGGAATCGTCGGCCTCACCCGCGCCCTGCGCCGTGCCCGTCTTGCCCCGGACGAGATAGCCGGGTACCTGGGCCGCCGTGCCGGTGCCCTCGGTCACGACGCCTTCCATCGCGGTGGCAAGCTCGCGTGCAACCGCCGGCGTCATGGCCTCTCCAAAGCGTTCGGGCAGCGTTGTGCTCACGGTAAGGCCTTCGGCGCTGACGACGCGCTCCACGAGATAGGGCTTCATGATTACGCCCTCATTGGCCACCGCGGCGCCAACCAGGGCCATCTCAAGGACGGTCGCCTGCGGCCCCGCCGGGCTTTCGTGCTGACCGACCGGCTGGCCAACACCTGCCCACGCAAGCTCCCATGCGGTCATCTCCTTTGGGTCGGGCATGAGCGAGGTGACCAGTTCAAAGTCGGTGTCCATATCCTGGCCAAAGCCAAATCTCTCGGCGACCTCAACGAGGGAGCGGGCGCCTGTCTGCTCGGCTACCTGCGCAAAGACCGTATTTGAGGAGAGTTCGTAGGCGCTCAGAAGCGAGAGGGTGCCATAGGAGGTGCCGTCGAAGTTCGTCACCTCAGCGCCGCCGACCTCAAGGGAGCCCGGCGCGTCGAAGGTTGACGACAGGCTCAGGCCACCCTCCTCGAGGGCCGCTGCCAGGGTCACCGTCTTAAAGGTCGAGCCGGGCGCGTACAGGCCCTGGGTTGCGCGGTTAAACAGCATCGTCTCACCGCCGCCTGGCCCGGTGCCATCGTCACCGGTGTTTGCAAGGACATCCTCGATGGTGCCCGGCTCAAAGGTCGGTGCGCTCGCGCTTGCCAGCAGGGCGCCGCTGCCGGCGTTGAGAACCACGGCCGCCCCCCGATAGCCTGCAAGCGCGTCCTCGGCGCTGCGCTGTACCTGCGACTCCAGCGTCGTATAGACGCTGTTGCCCGGCGTCTCGCCACCGGCCAGGGCCGCAAGCGCGTCGCTCCAGGAGCCAAAGCCGCTGCGCCCCGTCAGCGTCTCGGCACAGCTGGCCTCAAGCCCGCTTGCCCCATAGGTTGCGGACAGATAGCCTACGGTGTGTGCCGCGCATGAGCCGAGCGGATATTCGCGGCGCCAGTTCCCGTCCTCACCCATGACGCTTTGAGCGAGTATGGCATCATCGGCGGTCAGAATGGCGCCCCGAGGCGTATTGAGAATACGTTCCAAGGTATGGTTGTTGCCCGGCATATCGCGCACCTGCTGCGCGTCGATGACCATATGCCAGGTGAGGTTGCCGATGAGCAGCGCAAACAGGCAGGCGAAGCCCGAGACGAGCAGGGTCAGGCGATGGCCGAGGGCCACGCGTCCCAGCACGCCGCCGTCAAGGCCCACCGTCCCCTGCATTTCGGTCTCGATTCCCGTGCCGTCATCTCCGGTGCGCAGCAGGAGCCCGACGATGATGAAGCTGGCAAAAAGCGAGGAGCCGCCCTGGCTCATGAAGGGCAGGGTGACGCCGGTGAGGGGGATGAGCTGCGTCACACCACCGACGATGACGAAGGCCTGCAGGGAGATGGCCGCCGTCAGACCGACCGCCGTAAAGGCATCCACATCCGAGCGTGCCCGCGCGGCGATGCTCAGGCCGCGCACGAGGAACAGGACGAAAAGCAGCAGCACGGCGCTGGCCCCAAGCAGTCCCATCTCCTCAGCCATCGCCACGAAGATGAAGTCGGAGGCGACAATCGGGATATAGTCGGGCATGCCCCGGCCAATCCCGGTGCCAATCAGGTTGCCGTCGGCAAGGGAGTACAGCGCCTGAATCAGCTGGTACCCGGTGGTCTGCGCGTACTGCCAGGGGTCGAGCCATATCTCTACGCGAGCCTGTACGTGTCCAAAGAGCAGATAGGCCGCCACCCCGCCGACGGCAGCCAGCACGAGGCCGCCTATCACGTAGGAACGTCGTCCGGTGGCCACGTAAATCATCAGCAGGAAGATGCCGAAGAACAGAAGCGCACTGCCCAGATCGCGCTCAAAGACGACGATGAGCATGCTGATGGCCCACATTACAAGCAGCGGTGCGAGCGTGCGCAGGTCGGGCAGGTCGATGCCAAGGACGCGCCGCCGTGCCGCCGAGAGCATCTCGCGGTTATCCGCCAGATAGCCGGCCAGAAACAGCACGATGCAGACCTTGGCGACCTCGCCAGGCTGGAAGGAAAAGCTGGCGAAGGACAGCCAGATGCGCGAACCGTTGCGTTCGACGCCGAGGATGGCCGGCAGCAGCAACAGCACGATACCAAGAATCATCAGCGTGTATTTGTACGCGACGAGCCGCCTGATAGAGCGGACGAGGACAAGGGTCGCAATCATTGCCGCGATGCCGAGGAAGAGCCAGGCAATCTGCCGGGTGGCCAACTCTGGCGCCAGACGCATGACAAAGGCGATACCGATGCCCGAGAGGACAAAGACGATGGGGAGCAGGGCGGGGTCGGCTCTGGGCGCAAAGCGGCGTATGGCCAGATGTGAGGCGATAAAGGCGGCAATCAGGCCGAGCGGAACCGCCAGGGTCGCAAGCGTCAGCGCCTTGCCGTCGTTTAAGAGGGCGAGCACGAACAGCACGATGATGGGCGGGCAGGCCGCCAGCAGCAGGAGAAGTTCGGTGGTGCGCCGGCTCATGGTCGCACTACCCTGCGCTGCTCGGTGGTGCGCTGGCTCATGGTCTTTCCGGTGCGCCGGCTCATGGTCGCGCCGCCCTGCGCTGCTCGGCAAACCACGCTTCTACCTGAGCAGGCGAATCGAGGCGGATGCCATCTCCCAGAAGCTCCTGGACGACGGTGGGGTTGTGTATCGAGGAGGTGAGAAGCGGTGCGTCGTTGGAGGGGGAGGGGGAAGGGGAGGGGGAGCCGTCCGTGCCTGCCCCGTCGCCCTGCGCACCCGCCGTGCCGCCCGCATCGCCCTGCGCACCCGCCGTGCCGCCCGTGCCCGCCCCGTCTGGCGGCGCACCCGCCGTGCCGCCCGCGTCGCCTTCCAGCTCAAGGGGCCATTTGAGCTCAATTCCCGCGATCTCACCGGGAAATCCCCGGTAGGCCTGCACGATGCCGCCCTCGTCGATGACAAAATAGCTGTTTGCGGCCAGTGCCACGAAGGCTGCGACGATGCCGCCGACAATCAGCACGAAGGCGAGCAGAAAGGCGATGACGCCGCGCCTGGCGCGCACCGTGCGTTGCCGTCGCGCCGTAAGGTCGGTGCCGTCTATCTCGACAAGCACCACGGTCACGTTGTCATAGCCGCCCGCCGCCCGCGCCGCCTCAACGAGGGCATCGGCGGCGCTCTGCGGATCGGGGTGCGCGGCAAGCAGGCTCTCAATCTCCTCGTCATCGACCATGCCGGTAAGCCCATCGGAGCACAGCAGCAGGCGGTCGCCGTTGACGATGTCAATCTCGTAGAGGTCGGGCAGGGTGTGCAACTCCGAGCCGAGGACCCGGGTGATAACCGAGCGCTGGGGATGTGTGCGCGCCTCGGTGGGCGTCACCTCGCCAAGCGCGATGAGTTCGGCCATGAGCGAATGGTCACGCGTCACCTGACGCAGGCGCCCGGCGTGCATCAGGTACGCGCGCGAATCTCCCACCTGCGCGATGAGCAGCCGATTTTCCCTGATAACGGCCGCAGTCATGGTTGTGCCCATCCCCATCCGGCCGACTCCCTGGTCGGCTGCCTCGATGATGGCGTGGTTTGCCGCGACGAGCGCGTCGCGCAGGGCGACGGGGTCCACGTCTTTAATCTGCGCGTCGAGAAGGGTTTGGATGGCAATCTCGGAGGCCACCTCGCCCGCGGCATGGCCACCCATGCCGTCGGCCACCGCGTAGAGCGGGGCGGCGATGAGCAGGTTGTCCTCGTTGTTCTCACGCACACAGCCCACATCGGTGCGCGAGCCGACCGCCAGGGGCGCAGGAGCAAGCCTGGCATCGTTTACGCGCGACCTTTGTGCTCGTGTGCGCGGTCTGCGTGTGTCTCGGTACCCGGGCACCCTGCGGTTTCCTCGCCTTCGGCTCAGGGGCCTTTGCGCATCGTCTGACGACGCGAAGCCTGAGCGGTCATCGGACGTCATGTCGCGTCTCCGCAAGGCCTGCCGACCATCGTCTGACCCGCATGGTTCGGCGCCGGATTGACCAGCGGGAGCCCTGTTGGCCAGCGGGAGCCCTGCTGACCATCGGGAGCCCTGCTGACCCTGTTCGCTGCTCATCCACGGGCAATCCGAAGTGTAACTTCGCCGATGCCCACCGTGTCGCCAACCTGCAACTGCATGGCACCAGCAATGGGCTCGCCGTTGAGCGTCGTCCCGTTTGTAGAACCGAGGTCCTCGACGACCAGGCTGTCGCCGAGCCGGGTAAAGCGGGCGTGTCGTCCGGAGACGTAGGTGGCGGGAATGACGATGTCGGCGCCGGGGGCGCGCCCGACAATGAGAGGGCCGGCGATGGCAAGGCGCACGCCGCGCAACTCACGCGGGCCCTGTTCGACTGCGACGGTCCAGGCCTCACCTTTCCTGGTCTGCCCCTTGACCAGGCCGATGCCGGTTCGCATCACGGCAAAGAGGAAGAGGAAGAGCAGGGCGATGAGGAGCATTCGGCCGGCGAGAAGCACGAGGTCTATCATGGGCGCTCCTTTGGCAGGTACTGCTTCACCGGCTCACGCTTCCCTGAACCGCAGGACGCTCACCCCGATTGCAATCTCGTCTCCATCGCGCAACAGGGCCTGGGAGACGGGCTTGTTGTTGAGCAGGGTGCCGTTTGTCGAGTTGAGGTCACGTATCTTCCAGGTGCCGACGACGTCCTGGCTCAAAAGGGCGTGGCGGCGTGAGGCATTGGCGTCGTTGAGGACAATCTCGCAGGAAGGGTCGCGCCCCAGAGCCATCGTCTGGCGGGTGAGCGCGTAGGTTCTGCCCGCGTTCATGTCCACAAGTCGCGCCCTGCCCTGCGCGGCGTTGCGAGGGGCGTCGTGGGGGGACGCGTGGGCGGCGGGCGCGGGCGCGGCGGCGGGTGCGTGGGCGGCGGCGGGTGCGTGGGCGGCGGCGGGCGCGTGGGCGGGTGCGCCTGCCCTGTCGTAAGCGGCATATGCGACATCTTCGCGCAGCCGCCCCGAATCGCGGTGGCGGCGATGCAGCTCAGCGCGCAGGCCCGAGTCCTGCTCGAGGGCGCCCGCCGCGCCTGCGCCCACCGCGCCCGCCGCATATGCGGCGGGGGCGCCCAGGGCGCCTCCGCCCCCGCCCGCGTCATCGTCCGCCCACGACGCCCCTCGCAACGCCCACTCATCCTCCTTCGCCGGCTCCTCCTTTGGCGCGATGCCGTAATACTCAAGCTCCTCCTGTCGCAGCTTGGCAATGATGGGAGCGGCGGCGACCTCGGCAATCACGTCAAAGCGCCCGCTTTTCAGGTCCCTGTCGACGATAAAGCGCACGAGGGGTCGTCCGTCAAAGTGCAGGCCACGCTCGCTGCCCTTGCCGAGCAGGTAGGTTTCTATCTCGGCGCTCATCGTGGGGTAAAAGCCGAAGAGTTTGCGGTCGTCATCGGGATTGACGAGAACGGTGTAGAGGGTAGGGGCGTACTGCTTGCCCGCGCCGACGAGCTTCTCGCGCATCATCTGACGCTCGGCGCGTTTGGCAATCTGGGCCGGCTCGACAGGGCCTTTGAAGACCGCCCCCGCGGCGCGGTCAAACGCGCCCTCGACGCCGCCTTCGAACTTTGATAACACGCCCACGTCAACCTTCCCGTCTGTCTTTGTGACTGCCCTGCTTGCCCGCGCCCCGTTGCCCCTCCAATCTGGATGGGATTCCCAGCCAGATGAGCAGACACACCAGTATAAACGATAACGCCAGCGTCGAGCCGGTCATCACGGTCTGCGCGATGGGCAGATCCACCTGCCAGGATAAGGGTACTATCAGGATTGCGAAGGCGAGGATAACGGTTGCCAAACCGGCACCGAGGACGCCGACCAGCCGGGTGCCGCGTCGGGAAAGCAGACTGACGGTCAGGGTGGAGATAACCCAGGCAAGCAGGAAGACCCAGGTCATGGGCTCGGTGGCAAGGGCGATGAGCGCGTCGGGGATCAGGCCTTCGGCCGGCTGCAGGCTCAGGCCGCTGTGCGCAAAGCCGTCTGTGGCGCTGAGGGTGGCGATGAGGACAAACAGCAGACCGGAAGCCAGCGAGGCAAGTGTGGCGCGGCGCCAGCTCAAAGACCAGCCGGCGAGCAGAGGAACAGCAAAGGGCATCCAGCAGGCACCCAGAAGGGCGGTCAGCGTTACCGTAAGCGAATCGCCGCGCCCGAGGCGTCCGACAAACAGCCACCAGGCGGCAAACAGCACGAGAAAGCCGACGCCGACGATTGTCCAGCCTCGAGCAAACAGTCCGGCGGCGAGCGCACAGAAGGCAAGCGCACTGCCCAGCTGTGGCACCAGATAGCCCGCCAGGGCGACGATGGCCACGCACCCCATAAGGAGCAGAAACTGGGAGTCTGCGTGCAGGGAGAGGTCAAAGCCCGAAAGCCCGAGGAAGGTCATTGAGCCTGCGGCGAGCGCCGCTGCGAGCCGCGCCAAAAATGTGCGTACGAGGAACGGGAGGCGATCGAGCAGGGGCAGGGCGGCAGGGATAAAGGCGGGATGCTCGCGCTGCTCCAGGGGGGAGGGCTCCAGGGGGGACGGTTCAGCTGTCCCCGTTTTTGATGAAGCCTCAGCGGGGACAGCTGAACCGTCCCCCCCTCCCCGTTTGTCACCGCCCTGCCCCTGCTCGAGAGCCTCTGAGTCGCGTTGGTTCACGCGGGCCTTGAGCTTTCGGGTGCCGGCCTGGGGGCTGCCGAGCAGGGGAGTCAACTCGCGCATGAAGGCGGCTACTGAGACAAAGCGCCCGTCCTTCTCAACATCCAGGGCGGTGAGCAGGACTTCGTCGATGGTCGGATCGAGGTCAGGGCGTGTGGCGGAGGGCAGGACGATTGGTTCGTTGAGTATCCGGTCGTAGCTTTCCTGGGCGCTGTGCGCCAGGAAGGGGTTGTGGCCGGTGAGCAGCTGGTAGAGCAGGATGGCACATGCCCACAGGTCGGTGCGCTCGTCCACCTCGCCGGCGGTCAGCTGTTCGGGAGGCATGTAGCCGATTGTGCCGCCCTGCGGCTCGGCAAAGCCCGCGACGCTGGAGAGTTGGGCAAGGCCAAAGTCGGTGACCTTCACGTGGCCCTTGTGATCGATGAGGATGTTGTCGGGTTTGATGTCGAGATGCAGCACCTGGTTTTCGTGTGCGTGTCCGAGCGCGTCAGCGATGCCGCCCGCCAGCGAGGCGATGATGTCGAGGTCTAAAAGCTCGGGGCTCTCGCGCATCAGCGCACCGAGGGTGGGGCCGTCCACATATTCCATGATGAGCAGGGCCTCGGTACCGGTGACCTCAAAGTCCAGGACGTTTACGATGTGCGGGTCGTTCAGCAGGGCGGCCGTGCGTGCCTCGTTGATGCCCGGCAGGTCGGTCTCGGCGACGGTCAGGGGGATGCGCTTCATGGCGACGCGGCGCTGCAGGCGCGTATCCCAGACGATGTCGACCATCGCAAAGCCCCCCCGGGCGCGATGCTCAATGGGGCGGTAGCGATTCAGTATCAGCGGTGCGGGACCTGCGGCCATGGGCTTCCTCGTAGGCAATCTGGCAGTCTGCGTGTGGGGTGTCGTTGCCGTATGCGTATTTTACACCATCAGGCAACTTCCTTCCTGCCTGCCTGCTCATAATCCGAAAGCCGCCGCGCAGTTTTAGCAAACAGCGGCGCGATTTCTCTGAACACCTCAACGAGGACTGGGTCGAAATGTGTGCCCGCTCCCTTTGAGATGATGCGTTCTGCCATCTCGGGGCTCTGGCTTTCCTTGTAGACGCGCTTGGAGACGATGGCGTCGTACACGTCGGCGATGGCCATCAGCCGACCTTCCAGCGCAATCGCCTCGCCCCGAAGCCCATACGGGTAACCGGTGCCGTCCCAACGTTCATGATGGGTGGCGGCTATGGTCTTGGCGTAGCTCAAAAACGGACACTCCGTGGCGCTCATCTCCATCTGTTCTATCAGTTTGACGCCAATCTCGACGTGGGTCTGCATAACCGCAAACTCCTCAGCGGTCAGCTTTCCGGGTTTGAAGAGGATTGAGTCCGGTATTGCCACCTTACCAATGTCGTGCAGGGCAGCCGACGCAATCAGGGTCTCGGTATCCCAGTTGCAACGCTCCTCGGCATACAGCCCCTTTTCCTCCAGCTTATCCACCAGAAACTCCAAATATATCCGGGTACGCTCAATGTGGCGGCCAGTCGCGTCGTCGCGAAAGTCCACAATGCCAATCATGCCGACAAATACGGTGTTCTGAAGCTCAAAGACCTGGGTGTTCTTTTGCCTGAGCTGTTCCTGGAGTCTGCAGATGAGCTGGGAATCCTCCTGGTGCTGGTTCAACTCACCCAAAAGCCTGCTGGTCCAAAAAGGCAGCTGCTCGGGAATCTTGGGAGCAAAGCCCTGTGCGGCTTTCGCGCCCGCCTGCAGGATTCGGCTCTGCGCACTCTCCGCGCTGTCATGCTCGCCGAGCAGCAGCATGACCGGTATCTCCTGCCAGCCCCTGGTCAGCTGGAGCATCTTCAGGGTCGTAAAGTTCTCAGCGCAAAGCGCCTCGTAGTCAAACAGTATCAGGTCGGGGGTCAGTTTCTCCAACAGGCTGCCGAGCTTGTGCACATTGCTCAGGGCAAACACCTCATGCTGTCGCGCCAGGGCATCCCTGCTGATTGCGCAGTTTACCACATCGCTATCCACCAGGATTATCTTGCTTCGCTTTGACACCGCCCCCACCGCCTCTCCGTGGTTCTGCCAACCGCATCCCTTGTCCTTGCGTTGGCGCCCTGCTAACTGTCGTGCTCCCCGTTGTGCTCTTTGTTGCCTTGCCTGGGTCAAGTTGCGCCGTCTGCGTGCTCCTCGTTGTGCTCTCCCGATTCGTCGGCCAGCGCCTCGCGCGTCTTGCCCGGCGTCTCTCCTGGCGTCTCTCCCGGCGTCTCTCCCGATTCGTCGGCTGCCCTGTCGAGGGGTTTAATCATCCGGGTCAGCAGTTCGTAGCCCTGAATCCACTCCTCGATGCTGATGGGATAGGCGCTGTAGTTGCGCAGCGCCGCGCTGAAGCAGTAGTTGGTAAACACCACAACCAGCGCCTCGACATCCAAAGGCTCGATGCGTCCCAACTCCAACAGACGATTGAGCAGTCTTCGCGTGATGTCGCCGGTGGTATCCAGCAGCACCTTTTTGATGAAATCCGCACTCCGCTTGTCGTTTCGGGCCTCATTGGCCGCTATCACCACCGTCTGATCCATGAATTCCTGGACGGAGGGGTCAAAGTAATAGGTGGACTTCATCAGGACCGTGCGCGGGTCCTCGCTTTCCAGCTCCTGCAGCAACTGCTCGACGTCGGGCAGCACGGCGCTCATATGCCAGTCATACACGTCATAAAGCGCGTAGAGGATGGCTTCCTTGGAGGCAAAGTGATTGTAAATCGAAGCGGGCCGGACACCCACCGCCTTTGCAATCTCGCGCATTGAGACGCCGCTGAAGCTCTTCTTCGCAAACGCCGCCGCCGCCGCGTCCAGTATCCGCCGTTTGGTGCCCGGCTGGAGATATTCCTCGATCCTCGAATCAGCCATCATCGTTTTCTCCCTCATGTTGAGAAAATCGGCTTCTGTACGTGGTCGTCTCTCCCTTGCCGTCCCTCTGCCAACCGCCCGCTGCGGCGACCTCCCGCCGCAGCGACCTCCCGCCGCATCAACCGCTTTCGCTCGCCCCCCGCGACCGCCCGCCTCGTCAATCCCCCCGTCTGCCAAAGCGCCGCGCCGTCCTCCTTCTGCCAACTGCCCGCTGCGGCGACCTCCCGCCGCCCCGCCCGCTTTCGCTCGCCCCCGTCCTCGCTCTGAAGCGCATCCTTTGCGCCGACTAACAATCGTTCGTTTGTAGTTTACCTAACAATCGTTCGTTTGTCAATGGATTGGCGAAAAATTCCTGCCTCGTTCCCTGAAAAACTTCGACTGTTTGCCGCCTCAGCCCTGTTCTCGCAGCGCGCCTGATACAATGTCGAGGACGCTTTGAAGGTAATGTGACGACGCGGAACAGAGGGCAGGAAGAGCGCATGGAACTTGACTTTGTGAAGATGCACGGGGCGGGCAACGACTTTATCTTTATCGACGACCTCTCCGAGGACAGAGAGCTTAGCGTGGAGCAGGTGCGCTTTTTATGCGACCGACACGTCGGCATCGGCGCGGACGGCGTCATTCTCGTCCGTCCCTCCGGGCAAACCGATTGTGTCGCGTACATGCACTACATCAATGACGACGGTTCGCTTGCCGAGATGTGCGGAAACGGCGTGCGCTGCTTTGCAAAATACCTGGTGGATAGGGGTTTTGTTGCTGCGGGAGAAGGCCGACTTGTCGCGGACACGCTCGCGGGCAGACGCGTCATAAGCTTTGAAACAGATGCGGATGGTATGCTCACGCAGGCGACCGTCGACATGGGCGAGCCCGCGTTTGAGCCGCAGCGTATCCCCACCACGCTTGAGGCGAACAGCACGGTTGCGGGAAAGCCTGCCGTGGTCGAGGCCGAGCTGTCGGGACCGTCCCCGCTGTCAACTCCCCTGCGTTTCACCTGCGTCAACATGGGCAACCCGCACGCCGTCGCCTTCCCCGAGGGCGACGAGAGCGTCATACGCACCCTGGACTGGGGCGGGCAGGGGCGCGAGCTCGAGCATCATCCCGCCTTCCCTGAGCGAGCGAACATTGAGCTCGCGCGCGTCATACGGCCCGGCAGCGCAGAGGAGGATGCGGAGATAGAGATGCGCGTGTGGGAACGCGGGGTGGGCGAGACGCTTGCCTGCGGCACCGGAGCCTGCGCGACCGCCGTGGCTGCTGTCGTTACCGGCCGCGCCGCGCGCCGTGCTGTCGTGCATCTGCCCGGCGGCGATTTGCGTATCGAATGGCTCGAGAACAACCACGTGATGATGACCGGGCCGGCCACCACCGTCTACGAAGGGACGATACTCCTGTGAAGCACGCCAACAACCTCAACAAGCTCCCCCCGTACCTGTTCGCCCAGATTGACGCGAAGCGTGACGCCCTGCGCGCGCAGGGAATAGAGGTCATCTCGCTGGGCATCGGCGACCCGGACCTCCCAACGCCCACCCACATCGTCGACGCGATGGCCGAGGCGATACGCGACCCCAAAAACCATCAGTATCCGGACTACGCGGGCTCTCTTGCCTATCGCAGCGCCTGCGCGGAGTGGATGAAGCGTCGTTTTGGCGTGGAGCTTGACCCTGCCAACGAAGTGCTTGCCCTCATCGGCAGCAAGGAGGGCATCGCTCACATCCACACCGCCTTTGTAAACCCGGGCGACTTTGTGCTTGCGCCGAGCATCGGCTATCCGGTCTACTCCGGCGGCGCGACCCTCATGCACGCGAACACCCACTTCCTGCCCATGCGTGCCGAGAGCGGCTGGCTCGCCGAGCTCGATGCCAACGACATCCCCGCCGAGGTGCTGTCCCGCGCCCGCATCCTGTTCCTCGGCTATCCCAATAACCCCACCGGTGCCACCGCGACACCAGAATATTTTGATGAGGCCATCGCGTTTTGCCGCGAGCATGACCTGCTGCTTGTGCACGATAACGCCTACTCAGAAATATCCTTCGACGGCTATATTGCGCCCTCTATCCTTGAGCGCCCCGGCGCAAAGGACGTGTGTATTGAGATGTTCTCGCTTTCCAAGACCTATAACATGACCGGCTGGCGCATCGGTTTTGCCTGCGGAAACCCCGAGGCCATACGCGCACTCGGCACCGTTAAGAACAATCTTGACTCCGGACAGTTCACCGCGATACAGGATGCCGCCATCGCCGCGCTTGCCGGCCCGCAGGACTGCGTTGTTGAGATGTGCGCACTGTACCAGCGCCGCCGCGACCTCATACTCGACGCGCTTTGGGCCATCGGCGTCGAATGCGAGGCGCCCAGGGCGACCATCTATGTCTGGGCAAAGGTGCCCCAGGGTCTCACGTCGGCGGATTTTGCGGAGAAGGTGCTTACCGAGGCGCATGTTATCGTCACACCAGGCTCAGGCTACGGCCCCGACGGCGAAGGCTACATCCGCATCTCGCTGACCACCCCCGACGACCAACTCCTCGAAGCCGTCCGCAGGATCAAAGAGACGCTGTAGCAACTGGCGGAGATAAGGGGGTGTGACAGGGGGACGTTTCTGTTGTCAACCCGGGTGTGTCAGGGGGGGGGGGGGGGGGGGGGGGGGGGGGTTTGGTGGGGGGGGGGGGTGGGAGGTGCCGGCGCCGCCGGGGGCGCCCCCGCCGCCCCGCGG
>JAISLY010000034.1 GCA_031277035.1 Coriobacteriales bacterium
CGATGCTGCTCTCGTCTATCAACAAGGAGCCGGCAACCAGAGGTGAGCCTATGGTATCGAGGTAGGCATGAACGTCTTCTATGGGCGGCCCGTGATAAAGGTCATCCTGCGATGCCGCAAAAGCTCCCATCGTAGCGGCTGCCCGAACGCCTCTGGCCTCAAAGGAGGCAACCACGTAGTCGTTTGCCTTTTTGCTGTTGTACGCGCTGGCATAGGCATCCCTGATCTCCCCGCTGCTCAAGCGTATCCATACATTAAACACGAAGTCTGCCCCATCCGGCCTGCAATACATCTCCACGACAGGGTTTGTCCCCGGTAGGCCAGGCCCCTGGTACTGCACGATCTCAAACGTGTGGCCGGGATATTTCTCTTCCAGGTGGGCCATCACTTTGCGTATGTCTTCTCCGGCCCGAACGTTGCATCCCGCAAGTGGTGCTGTCATCGTCATAAGCACTGCTCCCAACAAAACCGCCATTGTTATCCGCACAAGGCACGTTCGCCGCAGCGGTACCCATATCCACCGCGCTCGCGCCTGTCGCCCCCGCTGCGTCCGCTTCTCTTCGCTCGCACCGCCCGAGTCTGCCATCTCCGTTCTCCTTTACGTCGTCACCTGTTGTTGCAAGATTCTGATCTCGGACTGCAGGCGACCGATGCGATTATTCAAATTCCAGATTCGCGTGTTGTTGTCAGCTATCTTATTATTAAGTGTGTATATTTTGTTGCGAAGTTCAGATGTCCTACGGTTTTTGCTGTTGATCTGACTGGTGAGCTCATTGACCGCAGATTCGCGCTCACGCATGCGCCTACCAATGCCAAGCTTGGCAGCGTCCACATAGAGGCCTACTGCGCGTTTTGTGGAGGCCAACTCCTCGGTCATCATCTTGCAGTAGCCTTGGGCGAATCGCATAGTCGTAGAAAAATCCTGCGCAAGATTGACCCTTCTGACAACCTCGTTCAAAGCGTCGCCCGTCTGCGTGTCGCGAGTAACGATGCGATCGAGCAGCCCCCGTGCCTGTGCGATATAGTCCTCATGATTCGTGATTTCGTCGCGACAAGACGTGATCTGACCGTTAAGCGCGTTGATCTCGTTGTTGCAGCGGTCGATCTCGGCACGGCTGTTGCTCGTGTTGTTTTGCGCCTGCGAAATCTGTGTGCGGCAGTTTTGAATCTGTCGCGTCAGGTCTGCCTTGCGCCATTCAAATTCGGCCCGATTCACCGTCCTGCCTCCCTTGTTGCCCTGATGAGACCTCATCCACCTTCTGGAATACACCTCAAGCCGCACAGAGGTCTTCCCCTGTGCGGCTTTTGAGCCTGTCGCCAAATCGTCTTCAGCCTTTGAGCTGGGCTGCTATCTGCGCGTCAGTGTCGCGCAAGACAGAGGCGGTCTTGCTCAGCGCGATGGCTATCTCCTCGATGAGCAGGGATGCTCGCTGAAAGGACGGCTTGAGGTCGCCTGTCCAGCGCTCCTGATAGGAGCGTGCCGCATCGCCCTCCCATTCGCTCATCAGTTGATTCAGCATGCCGTCCATCTTAGAGATAATCTCGTCGACCTCACTCTTGCGTTGGCGATACTCCCCTGCCCTCTGATCCATCACGTCCGGGCTGATTCTGATTTGCCCTGCCATGATCCCTTCCTTTCTGTCGTGAGGTCGTGTCCTGCACGTCCTCGCCTATCTTGTATGCAAAAGGCTCCACTCTCGCCTTTGTGCCCCTTGTGTGCTCCAGGAACCACGGTCGCTTTTGTGCTGATGACCGCCCTTCTTGACTGCGTTCATTTAAACATGTATTGCGTTATTGTGTCAATCACTTATTTCTATGTTTTTACAATAGTGTACAAGAATATTTTTGTTTCCACCTTACTCGCGCCCAGACGTCCTGCGCAATGCCGAAGTTCCCTGGCCGACTGCGGCCAATTCTGAACAGCTCCGATCTGCTGCTGCTCGGCATACTCTTGCCCCACGGCATGCCACTGCTCCAGGATGCCACTGCTCCAGGAATGAGCCCGTCTCTCGGACGTGATAAAATAGACCTCTTCGCCCCGTTCGGGACGCTGGGAGGGGACGATGCGCGTTCCCAGAGAGCGAGAACCCAAAGGAGTTGCTCATGTGTGGAATCGTCGCCTATACCGGCGTTGCGCGAGCCGCCGACATCCTGCTTGCGGGCCTGAGGCGTCTGGAATATCGTGGCTACGACAGCGCCGGTATCGCGCTGCAGCGGCCGGGCCTCGAACAGCTGCAGATTGTCAGGCGCAAGGGTGAGAAAGAGCTTGTGGTCGAGCCGGATGGCAGCACGCGCAACAAGGGCATGATCGAGCAGCTGGGCGAGGCGGTCTGGGCCCTCGATGAGCGCGAAGGCCTCAACGGAACCTGCGGCATCGGGCACACGCGCTGGGCAACGCATGGCATCCCCAGCGAGGACAACGCGCATCCGCATCGCGATTGCTCAGGGCGTATCGCCGTCGTTCATAACGGCATCATCGAAAACTACGCCAAGCTGCGCCAGCAGCTCATCTCCAAGGGTCATCGCTTTTCGTCGCAGACCGACACCGAGGTCATCGCGCATCTCATCGAGCAGTTCTTTGCCGATAACGGCGGCGACCTTAAAGAGGCCGTTCGTTCCACCGTCGCACAGCTCTCCGGCAACTTTGCCCTCGCCATCATCGCAAGCGACGCGCCCGACACGATTATCGTCACCCGCAACGACATGCCGCTCGTGCTCGGCAGTTTTGAGGGCGGGGCCATCGCCGCCTCCGACAACGCCGCTATCATCGAGCACACCCGCGACCTGATTTTCCTCGACGATCGCTGCCTGGCAGTTCTGCACGCAAGCGGTGCCATCGAATACTACGACCCGGCCGGCGAATCCTTCATTCCCAGCGGCTATCGTTTTGAAGGCGACATTGAGGACGCCCAGAAAGGCGGCTTTCCCGATTTCTTTCTCAAGGAGATACACGAGCAGCCACGGGTCATCCGCGATGTTATCGCCAACCGTTTTGACCCGAAGACCAAAACGCTCGTCTTTGACGAGTTGCCTCTGACCGATGAGGATCTTGCCGTCATCGACCGTCTCTACATCGTCGCCTGCGGAACCTCCTACCACGCCGGGCTCATCGGCAAATATCTCATCGAGAACTGGGCGCGCATCCCCGTGGAGGTTGAGGTTGCCTCGGAGTTTCGCTATCGCAACCCCATCGTCACGCCCAATACGCTGGTGTTTGCAATCTCTCAATCTGGGGAGACGACCGACACTCTGGAGGCCGTACGCCTCGCCCGACGCGCCGGCGCACACGTTGTTGCCGTTACCAATCGAGTGGGTTCGCTCATCACCCAGGAGGCGAACACGGTCTTTTACCTGCACGCTCAGCTGGAGGTCAGCGTCGCTGCCTCAAAGTCCTTCCTCGCACAGGTGGCCCTTATCACCCTTTTTGGCATGTTCCTCGCACAGGAACGCAATCTGCTCACCGGCCCACAGATACAGGAAATATACGGTGAGATGAAGCATCTGCCGGAGCAGATTGAGCGGGTGCTGGCCGATACGTCGGTCATCGAGGCCGCCGCCGCCGCCTGCACGAACGCCACAACGGCCCTGTTCATCGGTCGCGGCGTAGGTGCGACGACCTGCTATGAGGGCGCCCTCAAGCTCAAGGAGATCAGCTATCTGCACGCCGAAGCCTTTGCGGGAGGCGAGATAAAACACGGCCCCATCGCACTCATCGACCCCGCCGGTCTGACCGATTCGGATGTGCAGACGCCCGTGATTGCCGTCGTCACACAGAGCACGACGCGCGATAAGATGATGAGCAGCATCGAGGAAGTGAAGTCCCGCGGCGCTCGGGTAATCGCCGTTGCCACCGAGGGAGATGGGCGCATCGCCGAGCTGGCGGACTTCGTGCTGTATATTCCGCCCACGCGCGAATGTCTCTCGCCGATTGTCGCAAGCGTGCCGCTTCAGCTTTTTGCCCGCTGCATCGCCGAGGCACGCGGAGCCAACATTGACCAGCCGCGCAACCTTGCAAAGAGTGTCACGGTGGAATAGGGCGCGGGTAGTGGAGGAGGCCCTGTGACCGACGGGATGTCATCTCGCAAGCACGCCCGCGATACGGACTCGTCGCAGGACGGCGCGGCTGTGGCGCTGCCGAGGGAGGGCGCGGCTGTGGCGCTGCCGAGGGACGGCGCGGCTGTGGCGCGGGAGAACATCGATGACGCGCTCGCCGTCATCTTCGGCGAGGTCGGAGACAGAGGTGCGAGCAAAACCACAGCTCAGGCCACAGCCACAGGCGAAGCAGAAACCGCCGCCGAAGATGAGCCCGCGCCGCGCCGCGCCACAGCCGCGCCCTCCCTCGGCAGCGCCACAGACGCGCCGTCCCTCGACGAGCCTGCGCCGTCCCTCGACGAGACCGAGGACGAGGCCGCATTCAGCCCTGCAGTCGACGAGGAGCCTCGCCGTTGGCCCGTCTGGCAGCTCGTGGTCACCGCATGTATCGTCTTCATTGTCACCACCGGCGCGCTTACCTTCTTTCTGCGCCACACAATGGCCCAGCAGGCCGCGGAGCAGGCCGCCATCAAAGCCGAAGGCGATGCGTATCTCAACGAAGCAATTTCTTTGATTCAGGAGGCCGATGTTGTGGTCATCGCGCTGGATACCGCCAGCAAAAACCAGGTCACCGAGGAGGCCCTGCCACAACTTGAGGTGCTCCTCGACCAGTGTCCTTCCACGCAGACAACCCTCGATGGCGCCATCGACAAAGCCCAGCTCGCCCAGGACACCTACACGACCGACGAGGATCACCAGCTGGCTCAACACGCCATCGACGCAGCGGAGGCACGCAAGGATATGCTCAATCTCAGCAGCCGTTTGACCTCATACGATATAGCCGCCATGCAGTGCGCCGTCGAGTTCAGTCAGGCCTGGGACCTCCTGGTCGCGGCGGACGGAGACATGCGTTCGGCCGTGGAAATCGCCGACGATGGGGGCCGCGAAGCGGTGAGCGAGGCAGTGGGGTACAACCAGGCAGCGCTGGACAAACTCATGCAGGCAGAAGACGCGCTCGGGCGTGCGGGGGCGCTGTTCGCCGAGGCCGACTTCACCTCCGTTATCGACTATCTGACGGCAAAAAAAGCCTCTGTCGAGTTGGCTATCGCCTCGGATGAAGCCGTGCTCAATGACGATATTGCGGAGGCACGACGCCTGAACGACGAGTTTGTCGTCAAGGACACAGAGGTTGTTGAGCTGGCCCAACAGATACCCACAGAACCGATGAGCCTGATCGTCAGCACCTATGACACGGCAACAGGCCCGCTTCGGACGTCATATCAGGAGGCCCGAGACCGAGCGGCGGACGCCGACGCGTTTCTTCGCGTCTATGTCGGCGTCGATGTCCAATAGGGCACCGGGAGCACGTCAAGAGGCCTGGAGCGTATTACCTCAAAATAAAAAGTACTCGAAACACCATTCGTTGCCTCAGGAATAAATGTACTCGAAAGGTATGCCTTCTCTCCTTTCATCCTTGAGGCTAACCGCCTTATTGTAGCGCATGCCCACAAGA
>JAISLY010000035.1 GCA_031277035.1 Coriobacteriales bacterium
CATCATCAAGAGAAGGATTTGCGCAAATCAATCATAAGCCATTTCAAAGACTTCATATTGGAGTTCGGGAAGGAGTTTGCGTACCTCGGTGATGAATACCGCGTGCAGGTCGGCAACACAGATTTTTGGCTTGACCTCCTCTTTTTCAATCGGGAGCTCCAATGCCTTGTCGCAATCGAACTCAAGGTTGAGCGCTTTAAGCCGGAGTATCTTGGACAATTGGAATTCTACTTGGAGGCGCTTGACAGGGACGTCAAGCTACCGCACGAGAATCCCAGCGTCGGACTCGTACTATGTGCGGCAAAGGATGATGCGGTAGTCGAATATGCCCTCAGTCGAAGTATGTCGCCCGCGCTGGTGGCAGAGTACCAGCTGCATTTGCCGGACAAAGCCCTCCTCGAAAACAAGCTGAAGGAGCTGGCCGAATACGCAGATGTAGATGCTGGCGAGGATGTCGACACCTCAAAACTCTCTATGACGACGGGGCAATAACCGAGGATTCAGTTGTTAGGAGTTACTTAATAACTGCCGCAGATGGCAAGAGGTGCCGTGCAAAGCACTACACAAGGGGGACGGTCTCTTTTGTGTCCAGGAGAAGCCGCGTGCGCTGCCTTAGAGGGGTCGCGCCACTCAGGAGGGGTCGCGCGGGCTGCGCTGCGGCCCCTCCGGGCAAAGAAAGCGACTCAGTACGTGACGCCCGCGGCGGAAAGGCCGGCGAGATAGCCGGTGACCGCAGCGCGCCCCAGGCTCATGCCTGGAATGACCATCGGGTGCTCAAGACCGCCGAACCAGTTGCCGGAATTGTTGCCGGCAGCCCACAGGCCCGGGATAACGGCGCCGCTGTCGTCAAGAACCTCCATGTTCTCGTTAATGACAAGACCGCCGAGAGAACACAGCAGCGAGGGCTTGCGCAAAATGGCATGGAAGGGAGCTTTGACGATGGCGGTCAGACGCGCGGCCTGCTTGCCAAAGTCCTCATCCACACCAAGCTCGACGAGCTCGTTATAGCGGGCGACCGTCGCGACCAGCGCATCGGCCGGAACGTTCATCTGCGCGGCCAGATCCTCGATTGTATCCGCACTGAGAACAAGGCCTTCCTCAATCTGGGGCTGGATGAAGGCCATGCCAAAACCGGGGAATGGGCCGTTTTTGTTGTTTCCCTCGCCCATCTTGCCGGCTTCGACGTCAGCCGCAAAGTTATCATCGAAAACCTGATAGTGCATAAACTCAGGCTGATTCATGGCCTGGGCGTATATCTGTCCGTAGGAGCAATCCTCATTGCAGAAGCGCTCGCCGTTAAAGTTGACCCACAGCCAGGGGCAGCCGGAGCCGGCTACGCTTGGAGCAGGCGGCAGGGCCGGGTCGTAGTGGATATTGCCAGCGTGGGGGCCTTTCTGCATCTGCGCTCCGACCCACAGTCCCATCAGGTGGCCGTCGCCCTGGTTGCTTTTGGCCATATAGGCGCTCTCAAGACCCTCTACATGCGGCATGTACTCCTTACGGAAGTCGGGGTTGTTCCCGTAGTCGCCAGCCGCGAGCACAACGCCCTTTGCGGCGTTGACCTGCACATAGCTTCCATCCTCTTTCTGAGCGACAACACCGGTGACCTTACCGCTCTCGTCGACAAGGAGCTGCTTTGCCGGCGTTGAGTAGTAGACCTCGGTACCGTTTGCCTCGGCTGCCTCAAGCTGCAGCTCGCAGATACGGATTGTGCCACCGGAGCCGAGAAAGACGATACCGCCCGAGTAGGCAAAGTTCCAGGGGTCGGGATAGACGACGTTAAATGCGGGGTCGTAGAGAATCGGCTGGCTGGCCTCGTCATTGGCGGCAAGCGCAACCATCTCATCGAGGACAGGGCCGCTGAACTCAGCCCAGCGGTGGACGAGTTTGCGGTCGGAGCGATACTCGCTCTCGCGCATCCAGCGGTTGATCTCCTCCTCGACATCCCAATCCTGCCCGGCGTCCTTCTGCATCTGCGTGCCGTAGGCGCCAAAGCCCATGCCGTTGGAGATAACACCGGCCTCCTTTTGCAGCACGATGACCTTTGCGCCATTCTTGGATGCCTGCAAAGCTGCGCTCGAGCCGGCGATGCCGGCACCGACGACAACGACGTCCGCCTCAAGGGTCTCGGCGATCTGATCCGCGCTGATGGGTTCGGGTTTGGCCTTGTAGTCGGTGGCCGCGACAGGCGCGCCGCCACCCTCTGCAGGAGCACCGCCCCCTGCCTCTCCGCCGCCACTGGGGCTACAGGCCGCAAGCGCGCCGCTCGCGGCTGCGAGCGTGCCCGTTGCCAGGGCGCCCTTCAAGAACGATCTGCGATCAAGTTCCATATTCCTCCTCCTTCTTGCGTGTCTTTTGAGGCGTCTTCCCACACCTCACTTTGAACGCGTACCCAAAGATTGTACCACGTAGACAGGCAGCGCCCGGCTGTCGTTGTGCCCGGGCGTCGTTACGCCCGGGCGTCGCCCGGGCGTCGCTGTGCCCGGCTGTCGTTGTTCCCGGGCGCCGCCCGACTGTCGTTGTCCCCGGGTGCCAATAGCAACTTGCAAAAGTTGGACGTATTGGCAGTCTTTGTTTGGTCTAACACCTCAAAGGACATCGTGCGCTTGATGTTGGATGCAGTCGGCTCACGGGCGCTTGCGGCTGAAGCGATAGGCGATAAACGCGACAAGCCCAACAATGAGCGCGACCAGCGCCACAAACCACACAATCACAAGCAGATGTTCCTGTGGCTGCTCTATCACGCTTTGGATATACCGCAAAAACGCATTCGCTGGCTCGGTTGCGCCAAGCTCCTCCGGCGTCGGGCCATAGGGCTCCGGAGTCAAAGTGTCATCCGGCGGTGGGCCGTAGAGTTCCTGACCCGGCAGATCATCCGGCGGTGGGCCGTAGAGTGCCTGCTGTCCAACAGTGCTTACCGTGTTGGCCATGCTTCCTCACCGCCCCCTCTCCCGCTCGAAATCAAGCATCTTCTTGATACATTTCCTCTGCGTCCTCGCCTCAAAGTCAAAAGAATGTCTGCTTCCTCCACGACACGCGTCCCATACGTCGCAGGCATCGCAGAACTCGGAGAACATTATATCCCGGTTCCTGTGAAAGTGGTATCTGGTATCCCAGACTTCAAGTATGTCGAGATTAATGTCCTGGTCGTATATGTTTCCCTGTATGGTATCGTCGTGAGCGGGTATATTGGGGCAGGCTGCCACGTCTCCATTGTGGAGAATGGACATGGTCTCCTGGCCAGCAGAGCAATGAAACGGATGATCCCGCACCCGCTGCTCATACTCCCCGAGATGCGACGGACAGGCATAGATGATTGGGAGGCGCTCATCGCTATGGCTCACGATGAACTCGAACAGTTCCCGGTGCTGGGCGCCGGTAAGCATCAGGCTCTCATCCGCTCTGCCAATCGGGTCGGTGGAGGCAAGGCGCCATGACGTCAGGCCGAGCGGAAGAAGGACCGCGTGGAGCGTCTCGAGCTCGTCCATATTATGGGGATTGACCACCGTCGTTACCTGAATGCGCTTGAACACCCTGTTCTTCGTCATGTTGATAAGATTGGCCATCGTCGTCTCATACGAGCCGGGAGCGTTCCGTTGTGTGTCATGGGTCGCTCCATAGCCGTCCAGGGACACCGATACCGTGCTCATGCCCGCCTGCGCCAACCGGGCGGCGGTGCCGGGGGACAGCGCAACCCCATTGCTTGTCATGCCCCACGTATAGCCAAGCTCCCTGAAGGCCACGTGCATGACCTCGGAAAGGTCTTTGCGCACCAGAGGTTCTCCGCCCGTAATCGCCAGGAAGGGAAGCGGCCAGCCTCTCGCTTCCAGCCGCCGTTTGAGCAGGTCAAGCACAGCGATAAAGTCAGCGCCCGGTATGTCCTTTGAAGTGGCAGAAGAGGCATTTGAGCCACAGTGCCTGCAGTATTGATTGCATTGCAGGGTGCATTCCCAGAATAAGGTGCGCAGGGGATAGGGATTCGGATGCGGATTCGGAGGGGCCGCACTCGGACGGGCCTCACTCGGATGGGCCGCACTCGGACGGGCCGTGCGGTGGTGGGCCGTGCGGTGGTGGGCTGCACGGTTGCTGGCGTCTTTGGTCGCACGCTTTTCTATATATGCCCTGATAAGGCCATAGCCGGTTTCCCTGAAATCCATCGTGATGTCCCTCCTGCCTCCGTCAGCTTCGCCAGGGCTCAGCCGCCGAGACCCCTGAGAACAGTACCGAGCGCAACGAGTACCCCGGCGGTGGATTCGCCGCCCAGCAGACCGGAGGCAAAAATGAGTCCGCGTCCCGCAGAGGCCTGTTCGCGCCTGTCTCGCTCATCAGGCGGCAGCTTGGCGCGACAACGTCTGCCTGCGAGGTCGTAGACGACCTTTGCCATCGCACCCAGAAAGGCCGAAAAGGAGAGGTAGAAGGGCAGATAGATGCCCAATCCGAGCATCATCGCGGGAAGCCCGAGCACGGAAAGGAGCAGGCCGACGCCCAGGCCGATTGCAAAGGCGGCGGGCGAAGGAATGCCCGAGACCATCGTCGCCACGATGGATGCCTGGGCTGAGACAAAACTGCCCTGCGGGCCAAAGGAGGTTGGCCCAAAGGCCCGCAGCAAAACGACCATGACAAGCACGGCGACAAGGGCACCGAGCACGGCTCCGATAGCCTGCCCAATCCACTGCGCACGAGGGTCGGTTCCAAGGATGTGGCCAGCCTTAAAGTCGTTCATCACGTCGCCCGCCAGGCCACAGGCCACCGCAACGATGCCGGCGACGAAGAAAAGTTGCACGAGCGAGGCCGAGGCAAAAGCCGCAACCGCAAGGAGTACGAGGAGCCCGAATATCTCCATCGGGTCGATTCCGGTCTGCCCGACGCTCTGTGAGCTCATGGCCGTCGTAACCCAGACGAGAGCGACAACGACGACTGAGACGAGGGGGCCAAGGCCAAGGAGAAAACAGAGGGCCAGTGCGGCCGAGGCCATGACAAGGGTGACCAGCGCGGCGGTCGTGCGCGTGCGGAGGCGTGAGGCGGGCGACGGAGAAGGCGCGGCCTGCGCGGAGGGCGCGGAGGGCGCGTCCTCCACAGAAAGCGCGGCCTGCGCGTCCTCCACAGAAAGTTCGTCCTCCACAGAAGGCGCGTCCTGCGCGTCCTGCGCGGCACCCGCAGAAACGGAGCGCGACGTACCAAAGGGTTGCGGCAATCGCGGCAGGAGAATCCGTACGATGACGCCAAAGCCCGCACCCATCATCACACCCATGCCCAGACTCGCGGTGATGCCCTGTCCGGTAGCAAGGTCCCACCAACCAAGGGATATGCCGCCAAACATGATGCCAAAGTTGCCGAGCACGGCACCGATGAACCAGGTTACGACCGCGCCGGTACCAACCAGAAAACCGACGGCCAGCAGCATCGGCGAGTTATAGATGCCAAAGGCCACGCCGGGGATGGCAAGGTTACCAAAAAACATCGTTGGAATAACGCCCAGCCAGTCTCGCAAAAGCGTGTAGAGGCCAGCCAGGCCAAGGGAGCCAAAGAGCCTGACGCCCGTGCGCCCGCCGTTCTCGCCAGCAATCAGCGTCTGGGCGGCCGCCTCACCGATGGGAAAGGGAAGCCCGGCCTTCTCCACAAAATGCCTGCGTAACAAAACCGTGCAGAGCAGTCCAAGGGCAACACCCGTAAGCGCCACGACGAGCATCTGCCACCAGGAAACCTCCTCAGCGTGCCCGAGCATCCAGATGCCGGGGATGGTAAAGGCCAGACCGCCGGCAACCATGGCACCTGCGGACATGACCGTATGGGTCACATTTGCCTCGTGCAGATTCGTATGCCCAAGCGCCTTGAGGAAAAACAGCGAGATGATTGCCGCAAAGATAATCGGCCAGGGCAAGGCCCCCATCTTCAATGCGGTGTAGACTGAGGTCGCTGTGATGAGAATACAGCCCGCGCAGCCGATAACGATGCCGCGTACGGTCAGTTGACCCTTGAGTTGCCGCATGGGGCTCCCTCGCACGTGTTTTTTTGCCAGACAATGCAGACATCTGAAAGTAATACATAGTACACTAAGAGCCCGAGCATAAAACGGAAACCGAGAGGACATCCGATGAAAAGCATGACGGTCACCACCTATGAGCTTGACGATGCGGATGCAGCCGTCGAGGAGTTGCTCGCGGGTGTGCGGGCGCGGTTGACGCTGCGCGAAAGTGGGCTTGGCATCCTGTTCTGTGACGCCGACGCGGACGGCGCGGCCATCTCCGCCGGCCTTCATGCGGCACTTGGCATCCCCGTGGCCGGGTTTACCTCCCTGGCGACCTTCGACCAGAAGGGCTACCATGAGGGCGCCGTTGTGCTGTCCGTGCTGACAGCCGACGATGTGACCTTTACCGCAGCCGCCTCAAAGCCTTTGACCAGCGACTACCGTCAGAGGATGATTGAGACCTATGACGCGACGGTGCCCGCAGGCACCTTGCCCGATGAGCATCCGGCGCTCATTTTCTGCTTCGCGCCAAACGGCGAGTCCTTTTCCGGCGATAAATATCCGGAGATTGTAAGCGAGGTCGCGGGCGGGGCCCCCATCATCGGCGGGGTCTGCTCCGATGATGGCGATTATTCCCGGGCGCGCGTCTTTCTCTCCGGTGAGGAGTACCCCGACTCGCTCGTGCTCGTCAGCCTCTGGGGCAACGTGAGGCCCACCTTCTCAATCCGCCACGTCACGTCGCAATTCGCCGAGCGCATTCGTCGCGTCAGTCGCTCACACGGCAACATCGTAAAGCAGGTCGGCGACGAGGACTTTATCACCTACCTTGAAAGTTTTGGGCTGAATACCCAGGTGGATGACCCCCTGATGGCCTTTATCGCCTATCCGTTGATGCTGACGAGTGAGGACGAGAGCGAGGTGGCCCTGATGCGGCATATCCTCGACCTGGACCATAAGAACGGGTGGGGAATCATGGTCGGTGACGTGCCCGAAGGAGTTTTGGCCAATGTCTGCCTGATCAGGCCCGACGATTTGGAGGATTCTGCCCGCGAGTCGATGGCTGACATGATTGGGGCGCTGAAGGCCACCTCCATCGAGGAGTACGAGTATTCCGCAGTCTTTTGCATCTCCTGCTGCGGACGTGCGGTAATTCTTGGCAACCATCCCGAGGCCGAAGGACAGGTGCTCGCCGAGGCCCTGCCCGCAGGACTGTCGCTTTCGGGTGCCTACTGTCTTGGCGAGATATGCCCGTCTCACTACGCCGAAGGTGTGGCCACCAACCGCTTTCATAACTGCTCCTTCGTCTTTTGCGCCATCTGAGGGTGTTGAGGCAACGTCATGGCTGCCAGGCCGGAACAGGAGCAAAGCACCGAGCGAGAACGCGGCGGTGGGCGAGAGCAGAGCACCGAGCGAGAACTCAAACAGCTCCAGCGCCAACTGCGACGCATGGAGCGCAGCTACCAGTCGCTTGCCCTGATGCACGAGCAGAGCGAACGGCTCCGCGCAACCAACGAGTCGGCTCGCGACCTGTCCTATTTCTACAATCGGCTGCTGCTTAAAAACACACCGGGCGTCATCTTCATGCTCGACCTGAAGCTTCGCTTCGTGCTGGGAAGCGAACTGATGCTCAAACGTCTCGGGTTTCTCGACATGCGCGAGATGGTCGGTCTGACCCTCGCTGAGGTTTTAGGCAAGGTGTTTCCCCCCGAATGGGTGGAGCGTTTAGCCAAGCGCTGTCAGCAGGTCATCGACACGATTTGCGAAATGGAATTCGAGGAGCGGGTAACCCTGCTCTCCGGTGAGAAGCGCGTCTACCAGATAGCCATGACTCCGGCCGACGAAGATGGAAGGGAGTGCCAGGGCGTTGTCCTCGTCTTTAACGACGTGACGGAGTTGGCAAGCGCCCGTCTGGCGGCCGAGGAGGCAAGCCGCACCAAAAGCGAGTTTCTCTCAAACATGAGCCACGAGATGCGTACTCCCTTAAACGCCATCATCGGCATGACGGCGATTGGGCGGGCTGCCGATGATTCTGAACGCAAGCAGCACTGCCTGGTCAAAATTGACAAGGCCTCCCACCATCTTCTCGGCGTGATTAACGACATCCTCGATATGGGCACGATGGAATCGGGCGAGCTGGAGCTTGTGCAGGCCGCCTTTGAGGTGCAGGACATGCTTGCCAGGGTGGTGCGCCTGAACGCGTATCACGCCGAGGAAAAGAAACAGACCCTGGCGCTGGAGATTGACGAAGGTTTGCCCCAGGTATTGATTGGCGACGAGCAGCGGCTGATTCAGATACTTAACAACCTGCTCTCAAACGCGGTGAAGTTCACCGGTGAGGGTGGCCGAATCTCCCTGACGGCACGGCGGGCGCGCACTGCCGAGGAGCCGGAGGCTGCTTCGGTGCGCCTTGAGTTTCTCGTCAGCGACACGGGCATCGGCATCACCGAAGAGCAGCGGGCACGCCTCTTTGAGGTCTTTGCCCAGGCAGATAACTCGGCGACGCGACGCTACGGCGGCACCGGACTGGGGCTGGCTATCTCCAAACGTCTGGTCGAGGCCATGGACGGTTCGATATGGGTTCGTTCCACGCCGGGCGAAGGGTCGACCTTTGGCTGCACCGTCGTACTCGCATACGAGCATTCAGAGGAAGCGTTAGGCTTGACCGGCTCGCAGAAAGCCCGGTCGGATGCGGGGGACGGCGCTGGGGGCGACACCCAGGACAGCGCGGGAAGCAGCGCGGCTTTAGCTATCGACCTGAGCCCAGGCGAGGATGCCAAGGCCGATGCGAGCACGGATGGAGCGAAAGGCAGTGCCGAGAGCGGCGCGAGGCGCGACGCAAAAGGCCCGGCCGAAGACGCAGGCGAGCCTGACTATCGGGGCCATACCATCCTGATGGCGGAGGATACCGAGGTGAACGCCGAGATTATCCTGGCCATACTCGAGCCAACCGGCCTTACAATCGACTGGGTGGTAGACGGGGCTCAGGCGCTGGCACGCTTCTCAGAAACGCCGGGGCGTTACGACCTGATCCTGATGGACATACAGATGCCCGAGATGGACGGTCTGAAGGCCACGCGGCGCATCCGTTCGCTTGAGGTGCCCGAAGCCCAGACGATACCGATACTCGCGATGACGGCCAATGTCTTTGCGGACGATGTGAAACGATGTCTGGAACACGGCATGAACGGCCATCTGGGAAAACCGATTGACTTCGATGCCCTCTTTGCCACTCTCGATCGCTATCTCGGACGATAGGAACTTGGGTTTGGAGTAGCCTGTGCTCTCTGCTCTGACGATAACATACTTGTTTATGAGTGGAGCGGGCGCAGGAGCAGTAGCCCTGCTTGCCGCAGATGATCTGTTGCCCTTACACACAACCCGCGCCACATCGTCTGGGAACACCTCCCGTCTATCGTCAAGTCGATTCTGTCGACAGGCGCCTCAGCCGATTCTTGCGCTGGGCATGATCACCGGCGTCGGCGCCCTTGCCGCAGGTGCACTCTGCCTGTTCCTTGACCTCGGGCGAGCCGACCGTGTAGCCAACCTCCTCCTCAGTCCCACTTTCAGTCATATCACACTGGGCACCTACGCCCTGTTGCTTGCCCTCCTCTGCGCTGTTGCCGTGAGCCTGTTGGCAAGCGGCGTTGTTCGCCTGTCACCGCAGATCACGGGACGAGTACGATGTATCCTTGAACTCGGCGCGTTGATAGCGACTCTCGTGGTCATGCTCTACACCGGCCTGCTCTTTTTCAGCATGGGCACCGGCCTTCTGCTGGGTAGCTTTCTTGTGCCAGTCCTGTTTGTGCTTTCCTCGCTCTCGACGGGAAACGCGCTGCTTCTTGGCGTCGCCTACCTGAGTGGCCTGTCCGGCAGCGCCCCAGAAAGCCAATCGAGGGGATGCTTGCGCGCAGCGGTGGACAGGGGCGCTTCTGGTGCCAGGAGCAGTGTCTGTGCGAAGCATCATGCGAGACTGAACAACGAGAGCAGGGCTGCCCTCGCTCACACGGGGCTCTTTCGCCTGGATCGAATTCTGATCCTCGCTGAACTTCTCTGTCTTGCCGGCTTTCTGCTGCTGGCATTTGGCGAGCCCTTCCACGAGGCGACTCTGTTCGCGCTCACGCAGGGCTCCTACGCGGTCGCGTTCTGGGGAGGCCTGGTGATCTGCGGCCTTATCGCGCCTCTCTGTATGGAGACAAGTGGCCTTGCCCGTCGTATTCTCCCTGGCATCGACCCTGCACTGCCCGCCGCCGTCTGTGTACTGACTGGCGGCTACTGTCTGCGATACTGCATTCTGGGCGCCGGCTTGCCGCTCTTTGCGCTCTAATCGGATGGGCGCACGATGCGACGATGAAGGAGAACAGACGGAGTGTTAAGCTCACAGAGTGTTCAGCAAGAAGGTGACGAGTACGCAGAACGGGACGCGTAGCCAATCGATATAAGAAGGAAGTGAGGAGTCCGTGAAGAAATCGAAGGTGCCCATTGAGCTTGATCCGCGAAGCGACCTGCCTCTTTGGGTACAGTTGCGCAAACGGCTCGTGCACCTGATCAATATCGGCCACTATCGGCCAGGCGACCAGCTGCCCACGGTGCGTGGCCTCGCGTCCGGCCTTTCCATCAATTACAACACGGTCAACAAGGCATATCTCAGCATGATCCATGATGGCTTTATCACCTCTACGCAGGGACGCGGTGTCTTTGTGAGCGCGTCTGAAGCCTCCGACGAGGAGCAGATGCTTGAGGCCGACGCTCTTATGCGCGACTTTATCGAAGCGTGTCGCGACCTGGGCCTGACGACCTGGGACATACGGAAATTGCTTATGCGACAGCTGCGTCAACTGGAAACGCAAAGGCCTTTGGAGGGAGACGAAGAGGCGGAGTCCGGGGCAGAGTTGACAATCGGGCAGGGCGACAAAGGAGTATCGACAGCCGGGCAGGAGAGTCGGACGACAGCCCGGTCGGCCGGGACAAAGCCGGATGAGGAAACGACAGGTAGTCGGGCAAGGGGAGCGTGAGAGGCATGTGGAACAGGAAGAAAAACGGTGAGGGCGATGTGGTAGTGCCGCTGCCAAACAGGCCAGAGAACGGCGAAATCGCCACACGCGTAGGTGTGGGCTTATTGCAACTGGTGCTTTTTATCCTCATATTCACGACGGTAGCCTGCCTTGTCTGGCTCGCGACGCGAGGACTCGCCGCACAGGATCCAACATCTCGAGGAGCCGACCTTCTTGCGCTTGTAATCGCACTTGTCCTGGCGCTTATCGGCCTTGCCACCGTGCACATCGCCCAGCAGTGGGAGCGTGTTGTTGTGCTGCGACTCGGACGCTTTGATCGCGTTGCCGGGCCGGGATTGTTCTTCACCATCCCCATCATCGAGTCCTGCACCCTGCGCGTGGATACGCGTGTGCGCACAACCCCCTTTGGAGCGGAGGAAACGCTCACGAGCGACCTTGTGCCACTCGATGTGGATGCTGTGCTGTACTGGCTGGTCTGGGACGCGCGCCTTGCCTGCACCGAAGTGAGCGATTTTACACAGGCCGTCAGCTTTGCGGCTCAGACGGCGCTACGCGATGCGATAGGACGCGGCAGTACGGCGGAGGTCGCCATACGTCGAAACCAGCTCGACCGTGAACTCAAGCAGGCACTCGAGGAAAAGGTCGCACCCTGGGGCATCACGGTTCTCTCGGTTGAGATCAGGGACATCCTCATACCCAAGGAGCTTCAGGAGGTCATGTCGCTTGAGGCGCAGGCAGAGCAGCGCAAGAAGGCGCGCATTATCCTCATGGAGGCCGAGCAGGACATCTCCGAGATGCTTGCCGAGATGGGAGACACCTATGCCATACACGACCACGCTCTGCGGCTGCGCATGATGCACCTGCTGTACGAGAGCGTAAAGGACAGTGGCGGTACGGTGGTCATCCCGAGCACCTTCAGTGAGACTTTCAGGGACATCTCCGCCGACGATCTGGGAAAACTGATGAAAGCCTGACGGCCGCAGTGCCCCCCCCCCGCGACTCTCAGAGCCCGGCGCTTACGGCCGAGGAGCAGAAGCTGCCGGCATGGGCCGATGAGTTCGTCGAAGAATATCGCGATGTCTTTGAGGCGTTGGCGAAATGAGTGCCTGGCTTGATAAAGACCTTGCGATACGAATCCATGAGTTTCATCTGTCGAATCATGGGGGTATGGGGTCTCATGCTGTTTTCGCATTCGATCTCAGGAAACATCGTGACGGCATCGCGGCAGCAGCGCTTCGCCGGGCTTCGCCGGGCATCGCTTGGCTCGACTTCTACGATATAATAGGGACTGATATTCCCGCACAGGAGGTGTGCCATGACCGTCGAAGAAATGGAACGCGAACTTATCAAGCTTGATGCCGACGGGCGCTCCCGAGTCTATTATTTCCTCCTGGACCTCATGGAGCAGGACGGCTTTTCTGAGGACATCCCAGAAGAAGAATACGACAGGCTGTGGGCCGAGGAATGCAAACGGCGCTGCGAAGAAATCGATGCAGGGAAAGTGGAGCTAATTCCAGCAGAGGAGGTTTTTGCGCGGGCCAGAGCCAAATTGACCAAACGACAATTTGAGCTTGCCGGAAAACTGAAACTATGAGCAGGTCGATTCGATTCCATCCTCGGGCGAAGGAGGAATATGAAGAAGCCCTCTCTTATTATCAAGAGCGCAGTGAAGACGCTGCTCTACGCTTTGAGGCATCAATCAATACGTGCCTTTTGAGGATTGCTGATGACCCGGAGCGATATTTCTCCCATTCAGGAATTCGTTGTTGCAGGGTAATCGTCTTTCCTTATTTTATTCATTATCGAGAAGGCGATTCGGAGATACAAATCGTTGCCGTGGCACACCAGAAGCGCAAGCCGGGCTATTGGCTGTCGAGAGTTGCCGATAACTGACAGAAATCCAAGACAGCAAGGCTTTGGACTCCCGTTTTACCCAATCATCCTACAGTTAGGATAATGATTCGAAAAATTGTCATAGGACACATCTTGATTGTCATAGGACAATCGTGCTAAACTGGCGGCATTGGAGTTGGCCGACTCTCGGTATTGTTTGCTGAAAGAGGAATGCGGGCCTTTGACTGGAAGGCTGCGCGACACGATTGTCCGGTCGATGCAGCCCCTGCCGTAAGCCGTCCGGCTGCCCAACAGGCCGTCGGGTTGACGTTCCTCGTTCTCGAAACGAAGGAGGGCTCATGTCCGAGGGATTATCACGGCGGCAATTTGTTAAGACCGGAGCCGTTGGCACCGCACTTCTCGGAGCGGGCGCAGCAGGATTACTCAGCTTTAGCAATTGGATACAGGAGGCAGGAGCAGAGGAAGCGGAATCGGAAGAGCGGATAGCCTATACGTATCACCAGGAACATTGTGGTGGATATTGTTCGCTTAAATGTACGGTTCGCAATGGTCGCCTCTGCCTGATTGAACCAAATGACAATTGGGAGAACAGTTCCCGTAGGGTTTGTTGTGTCAGAGGCCTCTCGGAGATTCAGAACATCTATAGCACTGAACGCATACAGACTCCCCTCAAACGGGTAGGAGAGCGTGGAGCTGGAGAGTTTGTTGCCATCTCGTGGGACGAAGCTATTGACACCATAGCGAAGGCCGTGAAAGATTCTCAGGAACAGTACGGAAAAGACAGCGTTTTGTTGCGCCTGTCGGCTGAGCCGAAATATCCGCTCCTGGCTTCGATCCTCGGATGCCAAACCGGAGGCTTTACCGGCGAAGATGTTGGCGTTGGTAACGGCCTGGATCCGTCGATCGGCTATGTGCCTGGTACGTGGGTGGGCGTCAACTACGCAATTTCCACAAACGATGCACGTGACCTTGTGAACTCGAAATACTTCATCAATGTAGGAAGCAACTATCTTGAGTCCAGCATGGGCCAAGTCTCTTATTTTTTCGATGCCAAGGAGGCCGGGTGCCACATTATCACTGTAGACCCGCACTTTAGCACCACCGCATCAAAATCTGACGAGTGGATTCCTATTATTCCTGGAACCGATACTGCACTCTTTTTGGGGATGGCACGCGTCATCATAGAAAAGCAACTTTATAACGAGGATTTCATGCGAGAAAAGACTGCCTTTCCTTTCCTTGTCAATGAAGCCGACAAGACGTTGTTGCGCGAGCATCCTGTCGATTCTGTCGCCGGAGAGCCAGAGACCCTGGAGCAGAATCCGTATCTCGTATGGGATGAGAACAGTGGGTCTCTTCAGCCCTTCAATGCCGAAGGCATTAAGCCCTCCCTGGAGGCCAGCGGCACCACAGACGGCAAAACCTACCGGACAGTCTTCTCAGTCTTCAAGGAAAACCAGGAGGACTATACGCTGACCTGGGCAGCAGAGACGACCGGCATAAGCGAAGATAAGATTGCCTATCTTGCAGAATGCTATGCTGATGGGCCAAGTTCGCTCGGTCTTGGTTGGGGCGGTGTCGATAAGTTTGCCAATGCAGATACTGTGGGGCATGCGGCCGCTGTACTGGTTGCCTTGACCGGCAACATCGGTACCGAAGGTGCTGGTGTCGGTGTCTATGTGGGGCATTGGAACGGCGACATCATTAACTTCGGCACATGGCCTTTGCCTGAGGACATGGTTCCATCGGCACCGGAAATGAACTTCTTTGAGATGCCGTATAAGCCCAATAACGTCCATGTGTATCTCAGCTTCGGCGACAAAATTGTGCAGGAAACCCCAAACCTCAACAGGAAAATCGAATGGCTCAAAACGCTGGATCTTATCGTCTATTGTGACATCCATTTCTCAAGTGGCGGCGTCTGGGCAGATATCGTGCTCCCTGCTTGCTCGAAGTTCGAGTGCGACAAGGATTTTGGAGGCGTTCGGGCTGGGAACGGGTTGCTCATGACCCAGCAAAAGGTGCTCGACCCCTTATTTGAAGCCAAACCAGACTTTGTGATTGAGCGTGAAATCGGCAAGGCGATGGGATTTGAGCACTACCTTCCCAAAAGTCAGGAAGACATAATGGAAGTGCAAGTTGATCCGAAAATCGACCCGCGTCTGACAGGGATAACGCTGAGCGCCCTCAAAAACAGCCCGGGCGGCATCGAGATACCGAATCTGGAGAACCCTCGTGTCGCCTATAGAGGACAGCAATTCTGCACTCCAACGAAGAGGATGGAAATATACTATGAAGCTATGATAGGCTTTGATCAGCAGCTTCCTCGTTACGAGGAACCGCATGAGGCCTCTGTGAGCAACCCCCTCAGGGAGAAATACCCGCTACAATGCTGCAGCGCACGCAACAGATACCACATTCATAACCAATTCGGTGGCGCATCGTGGATACAACAGTTCAACGAGCCTCGAATCGAACTCAATCCAGTGGACTTTCATATGCGAAATCTGCAAGAAGGCGACGTGTGCGAGGTCTTCAACGAGCGAGGGAGTTTCAAATGCAAAACAATAATGAATGAAGCGGTGAGACCGGGATCTATGCGTTTCGCAGAAGGGAGCCTGTCTCAATTCATGGTCGAAGGCAACCTGCAAAACGTGACCAATGAAGTGTTGACAGAGCGCGGCATGGCACAACCGGCGGGACCCGACCTGTCTTTTAACGACACCCTCGTAGAAGTCCGAAAAGCCTCGGCCCGTGAAGGAGGTGCGTCATGACCCGCCTTGCCATTGTCATCAATCAGGACCGCTGCATCGGCTGTCAGACCTGCGCAAACGCCTGCAAAATGGAGAACAATGTGCCGATGGGGATGCTCTGGAACCGCGTCATCACCGTGGGCAGCGACGTTATCGACGGTGCGGTTGGCACCTATCCCAACCTGACGCGCGAGTATCTGCCGATGGCCTGCCAGCACTGCGACAACCCGGCTTGCCAGGCGGTCTGCCCGGTGGGTGCCACCTATACCGACGAGGCAGGGCGCGTCCTTATCAACTACGACATCTGCATCGGCTGCCGCATTTGCATGGCCGCCTGTCCCTACAACGCCCGCGTGTTCAATTGGGAGGAGCCGGTGCGCGACCCGGACTTCAATTACGGACACAAGGACGTCCCCGTGCGCCCCCGCGGCGTTACCGAGAAATGCACGCTTTGCAAGGAGCGCACCGACGAGGACAGGGAGCCGATGTGTGTCACCTGCTGCCCCACAAAGGCACGCAGCTTTGGCGACCTGGATAATCCCTCAAGCGCCGTCTCGGCACTTATCCGTGAAAAGAGCGCCTACCAACTACTGCCCGAGCGGGGCACCAGCCCCAAGACCCGCTACTTCAAATAAGGGGAGTGAGCAACCATGACATCCAAAAAAGCAGACACTGTGGCACGCGCAGCAACTCCCATGCCAAACTCGTCAAAAAAGGCCATCCCTGCAATCGTTATACTCGCTATCATCACCCTCGTTGGCATCGGTGCCTGGGTCTACCAGCTTGCCAACGGCCTGGCGGTCACGGGCATGAACAACGGTACCTCGTGGGGCCTTTACATCACCTGTTTCATGTTCTTTGTGGGACTTTCTGCAGGTGGCCTCATCGTGGCAAGTTCGGCAGCGGTGTTTGGCGTCAGGCAGTACAAGCAGGTCGCAAAGCCGGCGGTGCTGCTCTCCACGGTATGCATCATCGCTGCCGCTGCCTTTGTGCTCATCGACCTGGGCGGCGTGCAGCGTGTCTTTAACCTGATACTGCATCCCAACCTCACCTCGCCGCTCATGTGGGACGTTTTGGTCATCGCCATCTACCTCATCATCAACATCGTCTACCTGGTGCTCATGGGCCGCCGCAGCAACGTGGCGAGCGACCGTGCGCTGGCCATCACCTCACGCCTCGCGTTGCCTGTTGCGATACTCGTGCACTCGGTGACTGCCTGGATATTTGGGCTTCAGATTGCCAAGGTCGGTTGGCACAGTGCCATCCTTGCGCCCCTGTTTGTGACCTCGGCGCTTGATTCGGGCCTTGCGCTGTTGCTCATCGTGTTGGTCGTTCTCAACGCGACCAAGCTTTTCGCGACATCCAAAAAGCTGCTCTCCAGCCTCGCTGGCCTGCTGGCGGTCTGCATTGCCGTGGATGCCTTCATGGTGGGCTGCGAAATCCTCACGATGGCCTACCCGTCCGCGCCTGAGGAAGCCGCCGTCCTCACATTGCTGTTCACCGGCTCGTCGGCACCGCTGTTCTGGGGAGAGATCGTCCTCGGACTCGCCGTTCCCTTCCTCCTGCTGGTGTTCAGCCGGCTGCGCGAGAGCGTAGGGGTAATCGTGGTGGCATCGGCGCTCGTGGTTGTTGGGGTGTTCCTCAAGCGCGCATGGCTTCTGCTTACGTCTTTTGTCACATTCAACGTAGCGGGAGCGCCTGGCGTCGCCTACGGTCGCTCAGGGCTTGACGGGACGGACATCTGGTCACTTATCGGAACCTATGCCCCCACGTGGGTCGAGGTCACCGTCACGCTCGGGGTTATCGCGCTGGCAGCCCTCATCTACGTTCTGCTCGCGCCGCGCCTGTTTGCCGGTGAGGACGGGCACCTTGAACTTGCATCAGCTGGTGCGCCTGCCTTTGCCACGCCCTTGGAGCCGGCTTTGCCCTCAGCTGATGCATCAACAGCCGCGGCGCTTGGTACTGCGGCAAAGACCACCTGACACGAAGCGACGGACGGGAGGGCAGCATCATGAGCACAGGAATCGCGGACGCAGAGACCGTGGCTGCGGGCACCGTGGCTGCGGGCACCGCGAGCACACGCATCACGGACGCGAGCAGACAGGATATCTGGAAACTGAGAAGCGAACTCTACGCCTTCTTTGGCAACAGTCTGCTGCAAGTCATGACCACGCGCACCGCCCTGACCCTTGATGTCGCCTTTTGGGAGGGCTTTCCACTTGAACAGACAAACGGGCACATAAAGGCCGGACTTGCCGGGCTTGCTTCCTGCACGCAAGAGCTTTCTGCGCTCGACCGCGACAAGGCGGTCGAGCGCGTGGGCGTCGAGTACACGCGGCTTTTCATCGGCCCCGGCAAACCGGCGGCACCACCGTGGGAATCCCTGTATCACGAAGGCGGGACGGTGCTCTTTGGGCAACCCACCTCCGACATGAGGAAGCTCTTTGCCGCGCAAGGTCTCAAGGCCAGTACCGACAGCCATCAGTTTGAGGATCATCTGGGCTTTGAGCTGCTCTATCTGGGAGTGACCGGCGCGCGTTTTGTCGAACAGGGGCCCTCTGCTGAGCTGATGGAGCAGCAGGCTGATTTTATCCGCGAACATCCGCTCTCGTTTATCGAATCGCTTTGGGGAAAGGCGAACACAGCCGTTGGCGGAGCCTCCACGTCCTCGTCTGATGTCTTGTCTACATCTGTCCCGACCCCTGTCTTGTTCGCCGCTCCGCCCCCTGCCAAACCCCTCGCCGCGCCGCCCGCTACAACTGCCCTCCCCGGCTACTACCCCGCCCTCATCGAACTCATCTGGGGATTTTTACTCTGGGACCTTGACCTGCTGGAAGACTGCGATTAATTCGGGAAAGCGCTTGGTGAGGTTCGTACGCTCACATCCTCGCGTGCGCTGTACAATACTTCCCTATCCGCCGCAGACCGGTACCTCGGGGGTCTCAATCCCCAGGGCCTGAGCGGCCTCCTCACGCAGCTCGCCTATGGTAGCTGCATAACAGGCCAGCGAGTCAATCCAGCGGCGCAGCGTGTCGCGGCCCTCGGTCGTGAGCGAAAAGGCGCGTTTGGCCGGCCCGGCTCGTGGGGTCTCCCACTGAGAGGTGACCAGGCCGTTTTCCTCCATCTGCTTCAGAGTGCGATAGACGCCGGTCGCGTCGGGTTTGGTTCCGCCGAACATCGGCGATGCCGCAGCCCGCTGCACAATGACATAACCGTGCAGCGGCTCGTCAGAAGCTGCCAGGATGGTCAGTATCGTCGGCTGCGACAGGCGGCTCAGGGTCCTGCCGAGTGCGGCGCAGGGTTTCAGGTCGCCGTCAGCCTTGGGATTACAGATAGCCCACATGGTGTCCCTCTCAAACGGTCTACAGAGTGCGTCTTACCGGCAGCGCTCCTGGGCCAGAATACTTCCCGCCAGACAGAGCGCTTCTTGCAAGCGCTATAATAGATGCGTGTTCATCCTATCAGACTGACGCATATAATTGGAGTGTCCATGCCCCTTGCAGATCGTATCGATCAGGCGATTGCCCACATCCGACCCTCTCTTTCAGAACAGCCCGACATCGCCCTCATTCTCGGCTCTGGCCTTGGCGGCCTCGCCGAGCGTCTCAACATTGAGACGAGCTTCGAGTACGCAGATATTCCACACTTCAAGGCCAGCGGAGCGCCCGGGCACACGGGCCGCCTGCTCTTTGGCACCCTGGCCGGGCGAAAACTTGTCTGCATGCAGGGGCGCCTGCACAACTATGAGGGGCACACCCCTGACGAGATTGTGTTCCCCCTGCAGGTGATGTACGCCCTCGGGGCCCGAACGCTTATTGTTACCAACGCGGCGGGCGGCGTGAACCTCGGCTATGCGGTTGGCGATATCATGCTCATAAGCGACCACATCAACTTTTTTGGGGCAAACCCGCTGACCATAGGCTCCGAGCAGGGTCTGGGCAACTTTGTGGACATGAGCTACACCTACACGCCCGCCCTGCGCACGGAGGCGCATCGCGCGGCAGAAGCGCTCGGACTCACGCTGCGCGAGGGTGTCTACCTTGGCCTGCGTGGGCCCAACTTTGAGACTCCTGCGGAGATACGCGCCTTTCGCACCTGGGGGGCAGACGCTGTGGGTATGTCGACGGTCTTTGAGGTTCTTGCCGCCGCACAACGAGGGATGCGGGTACTTGGCCTGTCGCTGATCACAAACATGGCCGCAGGCATTTTAGATGAGCCGCTTTCGGGCGAAGATGTCATCAGGACCTCAAAAATCGCAGCCCGGGACATGGAATCCCTCATAATCGGATTACTGCCAAACTTATAAGATTTCCTGAATTGCTCTCTTCCTGTGTCACAGGCCGTATGGTTTGGCGAGAAGGCAGGCGCAGAAATGGCCGGGGGCAACCTCTTGCAGCTCGGGCACCTGCGCGGCACAGATGGCCTGCACCTTTGGGCAGCGGGTACGAAAGCGACAGCCCGAAGGCGGGTCTATCGGCGAGGGCGGATCGCCGGGCAGCAACTGGCGATGACGGCTTTTCTGCTCCTTTGGATCGGGCACGGGAATAGCCGAGAGCAGTGAGCGCGAATAGGGGTGCTGCGGATTACCGTAAAGCGCCTGTACCGAGCCAATCTCGACGATGACCCCCAGGTACATGACCGCAACCCTATCGGAGATATGCTGGACGACGCCAAGATCGTGGGCGATGAACAGATAGGTCAAGCCAAAGTCATCCTGCAGATTCTTGAGCAGATTGAGCACCTGGGCCTGAATCGAGACATCCAGAGCCGAGACCGGCTCGTCGCAGATAATCAGCTTGGGCCTGAGCGCGAGTGCCCGGGCGATGCCGATACGCTGTCGCTGACCTCCTGAAAACTCGTGCGGATAACGATTGATGTGCTCAGGATTGAGTCCGACCGTCTCCAGCAATTCCTTCGCCGCAGCAATCTGCTCTCCCCTGGTGCCTATCCGGTGAATAATCAGAGGCTCGCAGACAATCTCTCCGATGGTCATACGCGGATTGAGCGAGGCCTGTGGGTCCTGAAAAACGATCTGCACTTCCTTGCGAAAGTGCTTGAGCGCCCTGCCACGCAGCCGGGCAACATCCTGTCCGTTCATCAGAATGGTACCGGAGGTCGGGTTGATGAGGCGGATAATACAACGCCCGGTCGTGGATTTGCCCGAACCACTCTCCCCCACCAAGCCGAGCGTCTCACCGCGGGCTATCTCAAAAGAGACGTCCTTAACGGCGCTGACCTTCGCACCGAAGCGTCCGGAAAACAGGCCGTTGCCCGCCAGGAAATCCTTGTTCAGGTGGTCGACTTTGAGGAGAAGGTCAGCCATCGTGCCCTCCCGCACCCTCGGCGGCGGCCTCTTCCGCCCGCCCTCCCGCACCCTCGGCGGCGGCCTCTTCCGCCCGCTGCCCATCGTAAATGGGAGCGTTTTGCAAAAAGTCCAACGAGTCGGAGAAGAAGCAGGCCGAAGCATGAATGCCTTCGACTGCGACCATTGCGGGGTCCTCGCGGCTACAACGCTCGGCGACATACGGACAGCGCGGCGCGAAGGCACAGCCCTCGGGCAGGTCGATGAGGCTTGGCGGGTTGCCCATGATCGGAGTCAGGGGCTGGTCATCGTCTAAGGTACGCTTGGGTATGGAGCGCATGAGGCCCCAGGTGTACGGGTGGAGCGGGTTGTAGAAAATCTGATCCGTTGTGCCGTACTCCACGGGCTTTCCGGCGTACATGACCATGATATAGTCGGCCATGTCGGCCACGACCCCAAGATCGTGGGTAATCATGATGATGGCCGTGCCATGCAGGCGCTGCATCTCCTGCATCAGCTCGAGTATCTGCGCCTGAATGGTAACATCAAGCGCCGTTGTCGGCTCATCGGCAATCAGTATCTCGGGATCACAGGCAAGGGCCATGGCAATCATCGCGCGTTGGCGCATGCCACCGGAGAACTGATGGGGATAATCGCGCGCACGCTGGGCCGCGTTGGGAATGCCCACCATGTCCAAAAGTTCAACGGCGCGGTGAAACGCCTGCTTCTTGCGGTAGCCCTTGTGTAAAACCAGGCCCTCCCCCACCTGCTTGCCCACGCGCTGAACAGGATTCAGCGAGGAGAGCGGGTCCTGAAAAATCATCGCGATGTGATTGCCGCGCAAATCCCGAAGCTGCTTGTTCGTCATCTCCAACATGGACTGTCCCTTAAAGCGCACGTCGCCGCCGTGAATCTTTCCGGGAGGCATGGGCGTAAGGCCCATGATGGTCATGACGGTCACCGACTTACCCGAACCCGACTCGCCAACCACGCCAAGGGTCTCACCGGCTTCAAGCGTGTAGCTTACGCCATCAACCGCCTTTACCACGCCATCCTGCGTGTGGAAATACATCTTCAGGTCGCGAACCTCCAAAAGAGGGGCATCGTGAGAAGCGCTCATCAGTCCGTCACCTTCACGTCCAGCGCGTCGCGCAGCCCGTCTCCCATCAGCGTGAAGGAGAGCACGGTGAGCAGACAGGCGGCACCGGGGAAGAAGGCCATCCAGGGGGCGGTGGCGATAACTGCCTGCCCATCGGAAATCATCATGCCCCAGGAAGGCGTCGGCGGCTGAACACCCAGACCGAGGAAGGAAAGCGCCGCCTCGGAGAGAATGGCAGATCCAATGGCCATCGTGGCATAGACGACGACCGAGGCGATGGAGTTTGGCAGCACGTGGCGCACGATGATGCGCAGGTTACTCGCGCCAAGCGCCCGAGCTGCGGAGATGTAATCGTTTTCCTTGACCGAAAGGATTGTTGAGCGCAGCACGCGGGCAATGGACGTCCAGGCCAGAATACCGATGGCTAAGATGACGTTCATCAGGCTCGGCCCGAGCACCGCCAGCAGAGCGATGGCAAACAGGGTGTAGGGAAAGGCCATGAAGATGTCGGTGACGCGCATGATGATGGCGTCGACCAGTCCACCAAAATAGCCGGCCAGAGCGCCCATAATCAAGCCGACAATCAACGCAAAGCCTGTGGCGCAGATACCCACCAGCAAAGAAACGCGTGCGCCGTATATCGTGCGTGAGAGAATGTCGCGTCCCACGCGGTCGGTTCCAAAGGGGTGTTCAAGAGAAGGCGGCTGCCAGGAGATTGCGGCAACATTGCCCGTATCGATAAAGGTCGGGTCGCCAAAGTTCTGCGGAACCCATAAATCGGCAGAAAGCGCAATCAGCACCATGACGATAATCCAGGCAAAGCCGATAATCGCAAGCTTGTTCTTCGACAGACGCTTGAGCGCGTCGCCCCAAAGCGTCCGCGTCTTGCCGGCGTTGGCGGCACGGGCGGCAGCATCCGCAGCCTTCTCAATACGCTCAGCGCGCTTCTTCGCCCACGGCAGCATGGCTCAGTCCACTTCCGCATTCATACGCTAGTCCGTCCTCTTACTGTAGCGGATTCGAGGGTCAAGCAGCGCATAGCTGATGTCCACCAGAAGGTTTATGACCATGACGATGACAACGATAAGAATCACGCCGCCCAGCACAATGGGCCAATCCCGCTGTGTGATGGCCAGGTATATCTCGCGGCCGATGCCCGGCCAACTGAAGACCGTCTCGGTGAGAATTGCCCCTCCGAGCATGGTCGAGAAGTCTATGCCGATAAAGGTGACAACGGGAATCATCGCGTTTTTCAGCGCGTGCTTGACGATGACCGCGCCCTTGGAGAGGCCCTTGGCAAAGGCCGTACGGATGTAATCGGCGTTCATCACCTCAAGAAGCTGCGAACGCATGATGCGTGCCGTGTACGCCAGCGACACCGCCGCCAGCGTGACCGCGGGAAGGATGTAGTGCAGGAAGGTGGGATAGTTGCTCACCGGGCCACCCGCGCCGGAGATGGGCAGCGAGAGCGCCCCGCCCGTCCAATCCTTGATTGCGATGCCGAAAAATATCTGCAACATCAGGCCAAACCAGAAGACCGGCATGCTCACAAGGACGGAGGTCGCCAAAGTCGTCAGTATATCGAGAAACGAATAGCGTTTAATCGCCGAGATGATGCCGGCGGCAAGCCCGATGACAATCTCAACGGCAATGGCGCAAAGCGCAAGACGCACGGTGTAGGGAAACTTGTCCACAAAGATGTCGAGCACGGGGCGGTTCTTCTGATAGGAAGAGCCAAGATCGCCGTGGAGCAGGTCGTTCATGTAATAGAGGTACTGCTCGGGAAGAGGTCTGTCCAGATGATTGTTCTCGATAATCTGCTCAAGAACCGCCTGGGAGGGTTGGCGACCCTCGCCGATGATCATCCGCACCGGATCGCCGGGGACGATGGCCTTCAGAGCGAAGAGCAACAGCGTCACCCCGATAAAGACCGGGATGAATTGCAGGACGCGTCGGATGATATAGGTACCCATGGGTAATCGGCTCTCAGCCTGCCTCGTCCAAATCGTTTACCTGCCTGCTTGTCAATCGTTTTACACAGGAAGAAGATGAGGAGCACCCGAGAGGATACCCCTCATCTTCTCGGTCGCGCTTAGACCGCCAAATCGGTGGCGGTCAAATCGGCAATCATGTTGGGCGCAAAGTAGAAGTTCTGGAGACGGTCGGAGCAGACGCGGACATGCTTGTAAAACATCATGGGGATGATTGGGCAGTCGGCGGCAATCAGGTCGTCGACTTCCTGGAAGGCCTTGATGCGGGCGTCGTTATCCGTGATGCCGCGGGCCTCCATGATCTTCGCGTCAACCTCAGGGTTGGAGTAGTTGGAATAGTTGTCGCCGTTATCGGTATAGAACAGCGAGAACAGGAAGTTCTCCATAATCGGGTAGTCGGCAATCCAGCCAAGGCGGCCAATCTGGAACTGGTCGGCGGCCAAAGCATCGAGGTAGGCAGCCCACTCCAGCGAGTCAAACTCCGCGGTCACACCGATGTCGGCAAAGTTCTGCTGAACGATGGCCATGATGTCCTCGTGTCCGCCGCCGGTGTTAAAGGAGAGCTTGATGGTCGGGAATCCCTCGCCATCAGGAAAGCCAGCGTCGGCAAGGGCCTGCTTGGCCTTCTCCACATCATAGACCGACGCGGGCCAGGCACCCTGACGAAAGCCGGCGATGCCGGGAGGCACGATGCCGGTGGCCGGCTCGCGCGTGCCCTCAAAGACCGAATCGCAGATGGCCTGACGGTCGATGGCGTAGTTTAAGGCCATGCGGACGTTCTTATCCTTCATGACCTCGTCGGTGCAGTTGATAATCAGGTAGTAGGTCGAGGACTCGGGGCCAAGCAGGGTCTGCTGGCCGGGGTTTGCGGTGTAGCCATCCGCACTCTCGCCGTAGGTGCTAACGCAGTTCTGGATCTGCCCGGAGGGAATCTGGCAGAAATCGAGGTTGCCAGCCTGAAACTCGGTGAAGGCGGTCTCGGGGGAGTCGATGAGCTTAAAGTCCACACCGTCGATGATTGCGGGGCCCTTGTGGTACTCGTCGAAGCGCTTGATCTGGATGTACTGGTCGTGTTGCCAGGAGCCCTCAATCTTAAAGGGGCCGTTGCCGATGGGTGCGGCAGAAAATGCCGGCCAGTCGTCAACCGCAGCCTGCGGGACAGGAGCCAGGGCCGGGTGCGTGAGCACGTAGAGAAAGTCGGCGTAGGGCGCGGACAGCGTGACCTCAAAGGTCAGCTCGTCGAGGGCCACAGCACCTGCAAGCTCGGTGGCCGCACCGGACTGCATCTCTTCGTAACCCTTGACCATCGCAAGGTGGTAGCTGATCTCGGAGGGGCCGCCGTTTGCGTCCGGCGTGGCGGCGTCGCAGATGCGCTCCCAGCCGCGCTTGAAGTCAGCCGCGGTTACCGGGTCGCCGTTGTGGAAGGTCGCGCCCTCGACCAGATGGAAGGTGAAGACCGTCGCGTCATCGGAGACTTCCCAGCTGGCGGCGGCGGCGGGCACAAGCTCGGCGGCGCGGTAGTCATAGTCGAGAAGGCTGTCAAAGACGCTTGCCCCAACCTGGGTACCCTCAGATTCCTGCAGGTTGTAGGGGTCGATGAAGGCGGGTTCGTTGATGTAGTAGTTCACAATCTTGGTGCCGCCGCCCGCGCCGCCGCCGCCACCCGCACCGCCGGCGTCGCCGCCGCCGCCACTGCAGCCGGTCAGCAGCGAGGTGCCGACAACAGTCGCACCGGCCGCAGCAGCCGTGGCCACAAACGTGCGTCGCGACATGCGCGTACTCGTATCCTTATCCATAGTATTCCTCGTATCCATAGTCATATCCTTCCTCTCTTCCTTTTGTTCGGGCAGTGCGCAGGCACCAGCATGCGCACCCTCAAACGGCATGCTTCCTCTCACAGAACGAGCCGTCTTCCCTGTGGTACGCCAGGCGACCAGACGTCAAGACGTCGTATCCCTCCGGCGCGTAGAGGGCATTATACCCGTATTTCGCATAGACATGCGCTGCAAGTGGATAAAAGGTGAAGCAGGAGGGCGAGAGGGGCAGTCGGACGCGTTGCCGTGCCGGGTCGGGCCGCTCACCAATGTCGTTCCAGGTCGGGCCGCTCACCAGGGGCAGGTCAGGGCGAGAGGGGCAGTCGGACGTGTTGCCGTGCCAGGTCGGGCCGCTCACCAGTGCATGACGACTGGGATGCCCTCCCATATCATGCCATAGAGGGTCTGCGCGTCGGAATAGGACATGTTGATACAGCCGTGCGAACCGGCGTAGGTGTAGCGGTCGCCGCCGAACCAGGGCTGCCAGGTCGCATCGTGAAAGCCGCAGCCGCTCATGGTCACGCCCATCCAGTACTGCACCTGCGTCTCATATTCGCGCGTGCCGTCGGGGCGTTGATCGGCCCTGAGAAGCGCGGGGCTCTGCATCTGAAAGACATCGTAGACGCCCTCGGGGGTCTGCCGGCTCGGAATGGGAACCCCGGTGACCACCGGCGCGTCAAAGATCAACCCTCCTTCCTGGAAAAAATACATATGCTGTTCATAGAAATCGACTTCAAGGTAGGTCGTGCCCCAGTCCTGGAGATCGGTACTGGCGGCCGTTCGCACATAATAGGGCTCGCGGGTCTCCCCATAGTGCTCAGTCAGGGCAGCGTTGATGGCGGCAATCTCAGCCGGTTCGTCTATCTCCCAACCGTAGGTGCCGCCGGTGACCGTGGTCTCTCTGCCGCTGGCTGCAATCAGGGAACGCGTCGTGCCGACGGTGTCGTGGCGGGCTCCGAAGTCGGTAACCCAGGCGATGAGGCGATCCTGGTTAAGCGTGCCGCTGCCGTCCTCGGCAAAGTCGAACCATTCCAGGGCCACGGCTGCGTCGAGAAGCTCGGTCTCCTCTCCAAAGGTATAGATAATCTGAAAGGGAGCGTACGTATTGTACCGGGTGACCGTATCGAGCAGCTCCTGATTATCGGAAAGTATCTGCGGCTCCACATAGCAATCCTTCTCGTCAAAATCGAGCTCGCCGATAAGGCCGAGTACGGCGCTGCGCACAGCGGGGATGGTCATGGCGGCGTCAAGGGTGGTGCCCCAGTCCTCGGGGTGGATGAGGTATTGGTCCTCGCCGAACTCCAGATAGGCGTCGGCGGGAGGCCGGGACTTCTCAGGATTGAAGAGATCGAGCGCCTGAAAGGTCGCCTGGTAGGCATCAGCATTAAACGAGACATTGGCGGTCGTTGTGAGCGGAGCGGGCGCCTGGATAAAATCCCGAGGCCAGAACAGGGGATTTTGCTCCTTCAGAAGGTGCTCGGGCTGTCCGTCGGGAATATAGACGAGGCCGATTTCGGAGGCGCTCATGGTCTTGTGCAGCCCCTCGCGGCCAAGAAGAGTCAGCTGGTAGTCGGCAATCCTGTCGACAATATACTCCTGAACCTCCTCCGGCGTCTTGAAGCTGCAATCCACGCTGTCGATGGTCGTACGAAAGCCAAAGTGGTACATGAAGAATATCGCCCCGGCAATATATGCGACGAGAAGCACGCCGAGCACGCTGCCCAGCGTAATCCACAGTGCTTTTAAACTGCGCTTCTCCGATCTCGCGTGTCTCATCGATTCCCTGTGATCCAGATTGTGGGCTGCTTGGGAAATGTGCCGCAGCTACTTTTATTCTGCAGGATTCAGGTTATCATAAAGAAGTGTCCTGTATGGGCATGATTTTGGCTGGTAGCAAATCGTTGAGAGCACGTCGATGAATGGAGGGTACCGATGGATGAAGTGTACGAGTTCTTCAAGAAGGCCGGAACCTACTACCTCGCGACCGTGGAGGGTGATCAGCCACGCCTGCGCCCCTTTGGCACCGTGGACATCTTTGAGGGCAGGCTCTACATCCAAACCGGCCGCGGCAAGGATATATCAAGGCAGGTAGCGGCCAATCCCAAGGTGGAGATGTGCGCGTTTGTCGATGGTGTGTGGGTGCGCCTTGCCGGCACGCTGGTTGATGACCCGAGCGAGGCGGCCGAAGCGCACATGCTTGATGCCTACCCGATGCTCAAGGATCGTTACGCCGCAGGCGATGGCAACAACCAGGTGCTGTACTTCAAGGATGCGACCGCGACGTTTTACTCCTTTACCAGCCCCGAGCAGAAGGTTGTCACGTTCTGACAGTACGGACGGGAGACAGGGGGGCGGTTCAGGGCGTTGGGGACCGTGGACAGGGGACGGTTCCTCTGTCCTACGGATGAAAGCAGCGCTGTGAGTCGAAGAAAAACTGGGAGCGGGGGACAGAGGAACCGTCCCCTGTCCACGGTCTTGTCAACTTGTCAACTTCCCCCGCCTTTCCTGCCTTCCCTGCGGTAGATGAGCCAGTAGGCGACACCGACAAAGAGAGCTCCGCCGATGATGTTGCCGACGGTGACAATCGAGAGGTTGTAAAAGACCCCGGAAAGCTCGACGACGGGCAAGGTGGCACCATCTGCGACGAGTCCTTGGCCTGCCTGGCCTGTCAGCCAGCCCATCGGTAAGAAGAACATATTGGCCACGCAGTGCTCAAAGCCGCAGGCCACAAAGGCGGTTATCGGCAAAAGTATGGCAAAGAACTTATCGGTGACGGTGCGTGCCGCATAGGCAACCCAGACCGCGAGACAGACCAGGAAGTTGCACATGATGCCCTTGAAGAGCAGTACGCTCCAGGGCTGGCCGATTTTGCCGGCAGCGACGGTGAGCATCGTGGCTCCCAGGGCACCGGTGTTGGTCTGGGCGTAGTCCGCGAAGAAAAGCAGGGCCACGAGCAGAAGTGCCCCTGCGAAGTTGCCCAGGTAGACGACGACCCAGTTTCTGAGCATCCCCCGCCAGGAAAATCGCCTGGAGAGCCTGCCCACCATCATCAATGCGTTGCCGGTGAACAGCTCGGCACCCGCGGTGATGACGAGAAACAGGCCCGTGCAGAACGCCAGGCCGCCGAGGATGGCCGCAACCGCGGGCGAGAGGGCCGCGTCGGACTTGATAAGCAGCATGAACATGCCACCAAAGCCGATGAAGATGCCTGCCATGACAGCCAGCAGGAAGGTCTGCCCCAAAGGCATTTGAGCCTTGACCGCCCCAACGTCCTCGGCCTTGCCCGCTATCTCGGCAGGACTGAGGGCATCCGGTTTGAGTGTCTTGAGATCCTTCGCGTCCATCGCTCAGAGCACGCTTCCTGCGGCCTGTGCGGGGCTCGCGGGGCTCGCGGCGTTCGCGGGGTTTGCGGCCTGTACGGAGCTCGCGGCGGGTGCGGGGTGTGCGGCGGGTGCGAGGCTCGCGGCCTGTGCGGCCTGTGCGGCCTCGACGACATGCTTCATGAGCACGCTCGTCGTCACGGTACCCACGCCCCCCGGCACGGGCGTGATGGCGTCGACGATGCCCGAAGCCGCCTCAAAATCCACGTCGCCGACAAGATTGCCCTGCTCGGTGACGTTGATGCCAACATCTACGACGACCTGGCCCGGTGAGAGATATGCGGCCGTTACCATCTTAGCACGTCCCACACAGGCAATGACAATCTCGGCGCGGCTGACAAGGTCGGGCAGGTTTTTTGTGCGCGAATGGCAGATGGTCACCGTCGCGTGTCGGTCGAGCAGCATCATCGCGACCGGCTTGCCAACAACAAGGCTGCGACCAACGACAACGGCCTGTCTCCCTTTGACCTCGATACCAAAATGCTCCAGTATCTCCATGCAGGCCTGCGGCGTACAGGGGGCAAAACCGGAAGACCGGTTCGCGCTCTGCCGTCCGTCAGCTCCCGCTCCTGCTCCCGTAAAGACGCCCACCGCAGAGGCATCGGTGATGCCGTCGATGTCCTTTTCGGGCAAAAGGCGGTTGCGCACGACATCCTCGTCGATGTGTCCAGGCAGCGGGCGAAACATCAACACACCATGTATCCGCGCATCGGCGTTCAACTGATCGACAGCTGCCAGGAGCACATCCTGCGTAACCTCCTCGGGGACAACAAGGTTTTGCACGGCAACGCCAACCTTCTCGGCCCGCTTGGTCGCGCCCCGTTCATACGAGATGTCCTGGCCGCGTTCTCCGACGCGCAGAATCGCAAGCGTCGGTGTGACGCCCTGAGCTTTAAGGGCCTCAACCTCTGCTGCCACACGAGCGTTCAGGGCGTCGGCGACGTCTGTTCCTCTGAGAATGCTGGCCATGCGTGTTGCCTCCTTACCGGGACGTACACTGAGCGTTCGGCATGCCGCTTTTGCGCCTGGGTGGCAGCCACAATGAGCCGCCGAGTGTGCCGGGCATGCCTAGGTGACAAATCGCTTCGCCACATCGGCAAAGATGGCGTCGGCTTTGGGAACAAAGCGTGCGAGCAGCGCGTTTGCCTGTTCATTGGTCTGCTCGGCAAAGGCGCTATCCGTCATCGACTTCGTGTTGATGAAGACGTTGAGGCTCGCGGCCTGAAGCGCCGCCTTGCAGCAGGCGACGCCGCAGCCCACATCGCTCAGAGCAATGGCGGTTCCCTTTGCGGCAAACGCTTCGTGCAGATCAATCGCCTCGCAGCAGCGCTCCATGATCTGAAGCGGCACGGCAACGCATTCCCTGAGAGAAGCCTCCATCACCTCAGCCTTATGGGCCCTTTGCGCCTCGGTCTCCTTTGGCAGGCCGTAGGCTGCGGCCAGGGGCTCAAAGACCTCCGCGTCGCGGGCAACCAGGCGGATAAGGTCGTGCTGGAGCGCGTCGGCCCTCGCTTTGAGCATGACGATGTCGTCATGCACGCTGGCATATTTCGGCTTGCCCACGGTCAGCGAGCCCACCATATTACCAAGCGCCACACCGATGGCGCCGACGAGGGCCGACGCGCCGCCGCCGCCGGGTGCCGGCGCTGCCGAGGCAAGCACCTCAATGAACTCCTCACAGCTCAACTGCGTAGACGCCGTCATTTTTACATCCTCTCCCTGCCTGACACAGAGTGGGGACAGGGGGACGGTTCGTGCGTCCTGCGCCCCCAACTGCGTTCAACTGCGTGAACGCCCCCGTCCGTGGGACGCGTGAACCGTCCCTCTGTCCCCACTCTGTCCCCACTCACCGCCTTAAAACAGACCGCGTATCCGGCCCTCGTCATCCACGTCAATCCGCTCGGCCGCCGGCACCTTGGGCAGCCCCGGCATCGTCATAATCTCACCGGTCAGCGCAACGATAAAGCCAGCACCGGCTGAGACCTTGAGGTTGCGTACCGTGATGCGAAAGCCGCGCGGGGCACCAGACAGCGTGGCGTCATCCGAGAAGGAATACTGCGTCTTGGCCACACAGACAGGCAAGGTTCCAAAGCCGAGCGCGGTCAACTTCTCGGCCTGCGCACGCGCCTGCGACGTAAAGTCCACGCCGTCGGCGTGATAGATTCGAGTAGCGATGGCATGCAGCTTCTCTTCGATGGAGGCGTCAAGCTCGTAGCTGAAGGTAAAGGTGCTGGGCTGCTCCGCAGCGCGTATGACCTCCTCGGCCAATCTCAGGGCGCCTGCGCCTCCCCGAGCCCAGTGCTCAGCCAAAACCGCGGTGACACCCAGTTCGCGGCAGCTCTCCTCAACGAGCGTAAGCTCGGCGGGCGTGTCGGTTGGAAAGGCGTTGATGGCAACAACGACCGGAAGTCCGTAGACCTCAGTGATGTTGGAGACGTGCTGGAGCAGGTTGGGCAGTCCGGCCCTCAGTGCCTCGAGGTCGGGGGTCGCGAGCTGGTCTTTAGGCGCCCCGCCGTGCATTTTGAGCGCCCGCACCGTCGCGACGATAACGACCGCAGCGGGTTTAAGCCCGGCGAGGCGACATTTGATGTCGAGGAACTTCTCCGCGCCAAGGTCGGCCCCAAAGCCGGCCTCGGTGATAGCGTAATCGCCCAACTTGAGCGCCAGGCGGGTTGCCATGACCGAGTTACAGCCGTGGGCGATATTGGCAAAGGGGCCACCGTGGACAAAAGCGGGCGTGTGCTCAAGGGTCTGTACGAGATTGGGCTTCAGGGCATCTTTGAGCAGAGCGGTGAGAGCGCCCGCGGCTTTCAGTTGGCCGGCAGTCACCGGCTCACCAGAACGGTTGTAGGCGACGATGATGCGCGCGAGGCGTTCCTTGAGGTCGGATACCGAGGTGGCGAGGCAGAAGACGGCCATGATCTCGGAGGCGACGGTGATGTCGTAGCCATCTTCTCGCGGAATGCCGTTTGTCCTCCCGCCGAGGCCGTCGACGACGAAGCGCAACTGGCGATCGTTCATGTCCACACAGCGCTTCCAGGTGATGGCGCGGGTGTCGATGTCGAGTTCGTTGCCCTGATGGATGTGGTTATCAAGCAGGGCGGCAAGGAGGTTGTTCGCCGCGCCGATGGCATGAAAGTCGCCCGTGAAGTGCAGATTGATGTCCTCCATCGGCACAACCTGGGCAAAGCCGCCACCCGCCGCACCGCCTTTGACGCCAAAGACCGGCCCGAGTGAAGGCTCACGAAGCGCTACGAGCGCCTTTTTGCCAAGACGGGAAAGGCCGTCCGCCAGACCGACCGTCGTCGTGGTCTTGCCTTCGCCTGCAGGCGTAGGGGTTATGGCCGTAACCAGGATGAGCCTGCCGTCGGGCTCGGTGGAAGTACTGAGAAGCCGGTAGTCTATCTTGGCCTTGTGGTTGCCGTAGAGCTCCACGAAGGCTGCGTCGATGCCGGCCTTCTCGGCAATGGTAGAGATGTGCTCCAGTTTTGCTTCCTGCGCTATCTCGATATCTGACTGATACTCCACGGGGCATTCCTCTTTCCTTGTTTTGACGTGTGCTTCACACGCAGGCGGGCAGGACATTGATACCAAGGGCGGCGCGGGTGCAGGTGCCGACCTCACACAGCTCACGCGGGCTTCACCGGGAAGAGGCCCTCGCGATAGGCGGTCAGATAGTCCATGCAGTACTCGTCGTTGCCAAGCAGGGCGTCGGTGGCCTTGAGCGTGGCCTGCATATCGGGCGACATCGGATCCATGATGGCGCTGTCCATGCCGGCGGCCATCGCGAGACAGAGAAACTGCATGTTGATGGCCTTGCGGTAGGGCATACCAAAGCTGATGTTGGAAAGCCCCGAGGTAAAGTGCACTTCGGGGAACTCCGCCCTGATACGCGCGATGCCCTCGGTGAAGTTCAAAAGCGAGTCCTGCTTCGTTGCCAGGGTGGTGACCAGCGGGTCGAAGAAGATGCGCTCGCGTTTGATACCAGCTTCATCGGCCTCGGCAACAATCTTCCGGGCAATCTCAAGCTTGATTTTCGGATCGTCGGGGATGCCGTTGTTATCGCAGGTCAAAGCGATAACGCCCCAGTCGCTGCCTGCAATGACCGGAAAGACGGCCTCCGTCTTGCCCTCCTCCTTGGAGACGGAGTTGATAAGGCCGGGCTTGTGCGCCAGCGGCATCAGCTCCATGAGAAGCTGCGGATCCGAGCTGTCGAGACACAGCGGGGTGTCCACCGTCTCCTGGGTGATGTCGATGAGCCATTGCATGGTCTCACGCTCAAGTTCGGGGGCAACGCCCGCGCAGATGTCGAGGTAGTCCGCTCCGCCCTCGGTCTGTCCCTTGGCGATGGAGCGGATGTAGTCCGCGTCCTTTTCCTGGATAGCCGCCAGGGTCTTGGGTATGAACCCGTTGATTTTCTCGCCGATGATGATCATTTCTGAATCCCTTCTGTCCGTTGTTCGAGCGGCAACAGGCCTGTCCGTTGGCCACGCGGCGGCAGGCTGATGCGCCTCGCCGCGTTATCCCGCTCGTGCGTGTAGTTGCTCCACCCAGAGGTCTCATAGAAGTCCCAATTGTTGGGTGGCGTGATAAAGCTGTCGAGCTTGTCGAGTTCATCGTAGCGCTTCAGGCGATGATACGCCTTGAAATAAATGCAGTAGCGCTCGCCCGGATAGACCTCACACCAGCCCTCGGTGCTGCCGCCGCAGGGGCCGTTGCGCTGGCATTTGGGGCACTGCGTCATCGGGCAGGTGTAAATCGCCGCCTCCAGGCCGCAGTCGCCACAGTCCATGCAGCCGTACAGAATGGTCTTGCCGAGATGTTCCAGAGCATGAGAGCGGTGCAGGCCCTTTTTGCGCTCCCTGCGGTCCATGACCGCCGCGAGCAGGCCGTAGAAGCCCCTGTTGCGCGTGAGCACAAGACGGTGAAAGAAGCGCGAGAGGCCGTAGCCGCGCATCAGCTTACGGGTGCGGACGACCTCGGTGCGCGGGGCCTCGGTGCGCGGGCTTTCGGTGCGCGGGGCCTCGGTGCGCGGGGCCTCGACGAGTGCGGACGCGGAGGCGGGTGCGGGGGCCTCGGTGCGGACGACCGCGCTGTGCGAGGCCTCGCTGCCCTGGGGCGTGTAGAAGAAAAATCCGCCGGGCTTGCCGTAGGTCAGTTCAAGCGCCCAATCCTGCCAATGTTCCTGTAGTTCCTCGGCCGCATCGAGAATGTGGTTAAAGACGTCGACCGTGATGCCAAAGCCGCCGATATGGACGCCCGCATACCCCTGGCCCCGCGCAATGGCAATCATCTTCGCGGCGCGCAGATGCCGCGCGGCCGCGCCCCTGTCCTCGGCTTTTGCCTCCTGTTCGAGGGTGGCCATCAGCTCATCGGAGATTGAGCAGCCCGCTATCGAGCCCGCACGCATCATGTGCGCGGCACCGACGGTCAGCAGAAAGACATTCGCGATCAAAGGTGTGCGGTAACCGCGTTCACGCAGGTAGGTGAGCACCTCCTGCATCTTGTGGGAGTCGTAGCCAAGCTGTGAGATGATAAAACGGGCACCCGCGCATATCTTCTTCTCCAGCTTCAGGTACTGGGTCATCGTCTCGCCCTCGGTGTATTTAAAGGGATTGACAACCGCTCCGGCGAAGAAATGCGCGGGTGCCTCACGAAATTCGCCTTTGGCGGTCTGCTGGGTAAGGCCCTCGTTCATATCGCCAATCATCATCAGAAGCTGGACGGGGTCGAGGTCAAAGACCGGGCGACCGCGCCCCTGCCAGCCTGTTGTCTGGTAGTCTCCGGACATGACGAGGAGGTTCTCGATACCGGTGCGCTGCAGGGCGTAAAACTGCGACTGGAACTGGTTGCGGCTGCGATCCTTACAGGTCATATGGACAAGCGGCGTGATTTTGTGGTCAAAGAAGTCGTGCGCAAAGGCGTCGGCGAGCAGTGCGGGATTACCGCTTGGATTGTCGGTGATGGAGACCGCGTGCGTCCGTCCGGTTTCCCAGATGGCCTGAGCCTCCTCAAATTCCCTGCGCTGAGCCGACTCATTGGCTCCCCGACCGGGAATGATTTCGCAGGTGACGACAAACTCCCCCGACTGAAGGGCCTCGCGCAGTCTATTGGCCATACCGAGCTCCTCCATGTGTAACGTGTCGATACCGGGCGCCCAGGAAACGTCCCCTGAAAAGCTGTCCCTCCATTAAACGGAAAGCCCTCGCGCGGGTACAAGCAGGTCTCGGGCATCACGTGCACTTTGCGCAGTTTGACCCCCTGACATTGTGCACTTTGTTGCGAAAACGGCTCAGAGCACATTGGCACCTGCCCGCAATCGTCGGCACAATCGCCCTGCGTTTCGGCTACAATGGAGTGCAAGGAGCCCTATGGAGTTAAACCTGCATATCATCGGCGAGGACCTGAAGAGGTACCGGCCCCAAAGCCGTATCGAGGAGGACTACGGGGTGCGTCGTCTGCGCTTTCCGGCGCTTTTCGACGGCAACCAGACCAAGCGCAGCCTGCTCTACATCGTCGAAAGCGGCCTGCTGACGCCGGACAACATCGAACTTGTCACCGAACAGTCCAGTCTTCTCATCATTGGCAAGCCCCCTTCGCGCCTTTTGAAGAAGCACTGTAACCTCGTCTGGATTGAGAAGGGCGCAAGGCTCTCACAGATATTTTCCGAGGTGGTCGAGCTCTTCTCCACCTATGAGACCTGGAGCGACCGGATGCTCAACGCTCTCATCTCAAAAAAGCAGCTCAAACGCCTCGGCGAGCTGGCCGGCCCTGTGGTAAAGCGGCCTTTGTACCTCATCGATTCGCATCTGCAGATGCTCTTTTCTGTCGTTGACAGGGAGCTGTACCAGCTGCCACGCGACTACCTGCAGCCGAGCATCGACAACAACAACCCGGCGCTTGGCGTCTTTGCGCTGGACCGCTTCTACGACGACGCGCTGACGCACCGCAAGCCCTTCCTGTTGCCGGAAAACCGCAGCTACCGAACGCTGGTGCAGAATATCTTTGTTGACAGTCATCTGGTGGCAACGCTTTCCTTCGATGAGGTGGGCGGGGGCTTTACCCAACGCGATTACGCCCTGATCGTCATCCTCGCGGAGTTTATCGCCAATGGTATCTCCTATCACGACGAGTGGAACACCTCGGCGCCGCAACTCCTTGACGAGCAGATACATCTGCTGCTCGACGGGCGACAGCCCAATGCCGAAGAGCTGAGCTCCGCACTGAGGACGATGGGTTGGATGATTGAGGAGTCCTATTACTGCATTGTGGCCACGCCGCTCAACCCGCTCTACCCGAGCGGCCTGCTCGCGGCAAATGCCCGCCACGCCTGCGCGCAGGCGAGCCACATGATCTACGCCATCTATGACCATACCATCATCTTTATCGTAAACGCCGACCACGCCACGTTCTCGCACGACGAGATTGTTGAGCTGGTGACCAGCGAGTTGGATCGTCTGCTGGTGCAGCTTGGGGTGAGCAACATTTTCAATGGCTTTGCGATGCTTGGCGTGCACTGCCGCCTTGCCCGGGCCGCGCAGCAACTCGGAAGCCAGCAGGATCCGGATCGGGCGGTCTACCGTTTTCAGGATTACTTCCTGGCCTATCTGGTTGCCCGCGTTAAGGAGAGCACGCCGCTGGAGGCAATCATCCCCCGGGGGCTTCTCCAACTGAAGCGCTACGACGAGAAGTACGGCACCGACTTTGTGCACGTCTTTCGGGTCTTTCTCAAAAACGACATGCGCATTGCCTCGGCGGCGCGTGAGCTTTTTTTGCACCGCAATACCCTCTCACACAAAATCTCGCAGATAAAGTTCATCACGCGTCTGGATTTTGAGAACGACCCGGACGTGCGCCTGAGCGCCCTCATCGCGCTGAACATGATGGAGTGAGGGGCGCGGGGCGGGGTTACGGAGAGAGGCGGGCGGGCGCGGGGCGCGCGAGGGGCGGGCGCGAGCGCGGGGCGCGCGAGGGGCGGGCGCGAGGGGCGCGCGAGGGGCGCGCGAGGGGCGGGCGCCCGCCCCTCGCAGCAGCAATGCCGGTGCCTTCCTAAACCGTGTTAAAGGCAGCGCGAGCACTTTCGAGAGGAGTGGGGTATTCGACTCCCATGATTGAATGCGCGGCAAGCCAGGCAAGGGTCACGCAGCGCCCCATGCACAGTCCTCCGTAGAGCTGCGGATAGTTGCCATTGAAGAAGCCGCCCACGTCGTTGCCCGAGAGATACAGGCCCTCGATGGGATTGCCGGCCTTATCCACAGCATTAAAGTCGTAGTTCACATGGATACCACCGAGGGTCGCAAGCGCCCAGCCTGCCATTTTAGCCGCGTAGAAGGGCGGCTCGTCAATGGCGGAAAGACGCCAGGGCGCTTTGGAGTGGTCGGTATCGGTGCCGGAGGCAACCACCTCGTTGTAGCGTTCGACCGTAGCGAGAAAGGCGTCGGCGGGGACTCCCATCTGGGCCGCGAGGTCCTCGATGGTGTCGGCGGTGAGAAGATTGCCGTTATCGACGTTGGGCTGAATATAGACGTCGTTCCATTCCTGCGCGTCGCGGCAGGGGTAGAACTGACCGAGCAGCAGGCAGTTCTTGGCGCCTTCTTCAGCCACGACGCGACTGCAGATGGTGGTGCCAAAATTCACGACGTCCTCCCAACTGCTGCCATCGAATACCTGCCACCAGAAGTGCCCGGGTTGCTGAACCGCCGTGTTGAATTCAAAGTCATAGGGCCCATCCTCGTTACAAAAGCGCTTGCCGAGGGAGTTGACCCGCAGGAAGGGCTGGGAGCCCGGCCACCAGAACGAGGGATTGCCGCCGCCCTGTCCGCCAAGGTCGCCGTCGCCGCCAGCAGTGATGCAACCGCGGTCAAAGATGAGCATGGAGCCGGCAAGAGAGGTATCGCGATCGGCGCCTGCCCAGGTGGCGAGCTTGATGCCGTCGCCGTTGCGGCCATCGCCGCCGATATGGTTTGTGCAGTATTTGTGGCAGGCCACCCCGAGTTGATCCATCATATCCCTGTTGCCAAGGAAGCCGCCGGTTGCAAGCACGACGCCACGCGATGCGTTGTACTGCACATAGCTGCCATCCTCCTGCTGCGCTATGACACCGGTCACCTTGCCGCCGGCCTCCTGCACCAGCTCAACGACCCTGGTGGAATAGTTCACGCTGCCGCCGGCCTCCGCAAAAAGCTCCAGCATGGCCGGCATGGCGACCTCAGAGCCCATGGGGTTTGCGGTTGCCTCCAGCGGTGGTTTGAAGGCGGAGTGGTAGACGTTGGTGTAGTAGAAATTCTCGGGGTAAAACTTCTTGCGAATCGTGTCCAGCATGACATCGAGGTTTTTTTTCTGGAGATTTTCCTGATACCAATCCACAAAAGCACCCGAGTTGTATGCCCAGAGCCGGATGAGGTTCTCGTCGGCCTTGCCAGAGGCGTAGCGCATGAGGTCGTGGATGATGTACTCCTTGTCAACCTGGTAGCCCGCGTCCAACATGAGCTTGCTGTCGCAGGCGTCGATGTCACCGGCCCACATCGTCGCCCCGCCGCTTTGCTCAAGAATCAGAACCTCGCCACCGAGTTGCGCGGCCTCAAGTGCCAACACGACACCCGAGTTCCCGGCGCCCACGACGATGACCTCGTGATCTTCGCTGGAAGCGACCTGGTCTTGGACCGAAGGCGGCTTGGTATCCCAGGCATTGTCTGCTTCTGCGGCTACCTCCGGGCTGGCAGGTGTGCCCTCTGCGGCGTCTGAGGCAGCAGGCGCCTCAGGGCTGCAGGCGACAACCGTAGCACCGACCGCCGCGAGGGCACCCGCGACACCAATCCCCTTGAGGAAGCTGCGTCTGTCCATGCCGGAGCTGTCCGCTGCGGAGCTGTCCGCTGCGGCGCTGCCCGCTGCGGCGTCGTCCCTGCCGGCGCTACCCGCTGCGGAGCTGTCCGCTGCGTCCACTGCGTCGTTTTCCCGCTCGTGTTCCATAATATTCCTCTCTCTCTGCGGTGTTTTCCATGACCCTTTTACCATCCCCCACGCGTCGCGTCAAATGCCGCGTCGCCCTGCTGCTCGCCCTGTTGGCCGCCCTGTTGCTCGCCCTGTTGCTCGCCCTGTTGGCCGCCCTGTCTGGCACGGGCTCCAGCCTGCTCACAGGAGGGCGCCTGTGGAGGTACGCTGCCAGAGGCCCTTGCCTTCGATTGCCTAGTGTCATATGATTATGGGACTATTGACAGTTCAGGGCACTTGGCTGCAACGGTGGCGCTTGGTACGAACGGCTGAGGCGCTTGGCACGGGCGCTAAAGCTGGGGCTTGCGGTGGCGCTTGGCACGGACGGTGGGCCTGTTCGGGACAGAAGGCGGAAGGCGGATACCCGGTGCGAAACTTCGAGATTGATAACGAAAGCGGTATTCCCGTATGGATACAGGTGCGCCGACGCCTTGTCTATCTCATTGTCTCAGGCCACTACGGGCCAGGCGAGCAGCTCCCCACCGTGCGCGAGCTGGCCGTACAACTCGACATCAATTACAACACCGTGAGCAAGGTCTATCAGGATTTGGAGCGGGACGGCTTTATTGTCACCCGCCGCGGACGGGGCACCTTCGTTACCGAGTTTGACGATCTGATGCTTCGCGAGTTGGACAACAAGGTAGAACTCCTCGCCGATGAACTGGTACGCGAGGGTCTGGACTTTGGCATGACCGGCCCTGAAATCGTCCGAACGGTACAGGCGCGCCTTGCGCAATACGAATCTAGCAGGACCCCCGCAGGCGAACAATCCTCAGACGACACCGACGTGCAGGCGAAGCAAAAGCCGACGAAGGGACTGCGCTATGCCGGCTAAGGATGCGTCAAAACGCGCTGAGCAGGCGGAGAAGAACAGGCCGCTTGCCTCTATCGATAAATCGGGGGTCAGAGGCAACCGCTCCTCACGCAATGGGGTCTACTTCTTTGCAGCAACGGTTTTTTGCCTGGTCATTGCCCTGTTACTTGGCATCGCCTACGCCTGTGACGCGATGAGCGTCTGGCTCATCATCGGCGCGGTTGTGGTCGCAGCACTTGCGGCATTCTCCATTCGTATCGCACAACAATGGGAGAAGGCCGTTGTCCTGCGCCTTGGCAAGTTTCATCGCGTAGCTGGCCCTGGCCTGTACCTCATCATCCCCATTGTGGAGCACGTGACCATCTGTATCGATCAGCGCATCATCGCCACCCCCTTTGCCGCCGAGGAAACCCTGACCGCCGACTTGGTGAGCGTGGATGTGGACGCCGTGCTGTTTTGGATGGTCTGGGACGCGCGCATGGCCTGCATTGAGGTTGAAAACTATCCCAAAACGGTCGCCTGGAGCGCACAGACCGCCCTGCGCGACGCCATCGGGCGCGTGAATCTGGCCGAACTCGCCACACGTCGCCGCCAGATTGACGCGCAGCTGCAGGAGACCCTGACAGCCAAGACCGAGCCTTGGGGCATCTCCATCATCAGCGTTGAGATACGCGACATCATCATTCCGCAGGAACTGCAGGATTCAATGTCCAAGGCCGCCCAGGCCGAACGCGAGCGCGATGCGCGTGTGCTGTTGGCCGAAGTGGAAAAGGACATCTCCGAAATGTTCGTCGAGGCGGCCGAGGTATACGACCAAAATGATCGGGCAATGCAGCTGCGCACCATGAACCTGATCTATGAAAGCGTGCGCGAGCACGGAGGACTCATTATCGCGCCAAGCGCCTTCTCGGAGGGCTTTAATAACATTGAGGAGATTGTCAAGCGCCTGAAGTCGTAGACGGGAGCGGAGCCTCGTGTATTCGCTGTTTATCGTCTGGTACCTCTTTTTGGCCGGCATGGGCAGCGGGGCCTATGTGCTTGCGGCAATCTTTGGGTTCGCTGGAGGACGATCGCGGGCAAAAGGCCTGCGAGAATATCGGGAGATTACCCGGGGCGGCTTTTATCTCGGCCCCTTGCTGGTGATGTTTGGCGCCGTATTCCTGATATTCGACCTCGGCTCCCCCGAGAAAGCCTACCGCCTGTTTCTCAGCACCAGGTTCACCTACCTCACCTTTGGCTCCTGGGTTGTCCTTGTATTCTGCCTGTTGGCGGCGGCACTCGCCCTTTTGCGCTCAACCGACCGCGTGAGACTACCTCGGCCTGTGTTCAAGACACTTGAGCTCATCGCCGCCACCTGTGCGCTTGGCATCATGGGCTACACCGGCCTGTTCCTTTCGAGCATGCCCTCGATACCCTTCCTCAACAGCCCGCTCATTGTCGTCTTGCTCATTGTCTCCTCGCTGGCCACCGGCTCTGCCCTCATCGCGCTCTATGGCTTTTTTAACCAGCAGCGAAAATCCATGTTCTTTGGATCGAGAATCATCGTGCGCATCGACCTTGTCCTCATCTTTATCGAGATTCTCATCCTTGCGGCCCTGATTGTCGCAAGCTGCTTTGGAGGCGACCTGAGCGCCGCATCCGTTGGCGTGCTGCTCGCTGGCGCGGGAGCCCCTGCGTTTTGGTTTGGCGTGGTACTGCTTGGCCTTGCCGTGCCCTGCGTTGTCGGAATGCTGGGCCGCCAGTCATCCCACATGGTAAACCAGGCAATCAGCTCAACTGCTGTCCTGCTTGGCGGGCTCGCCCTGCGCTACGCCCTCATCACCGCCGGCCTGCACGTGGCAGACACGCCAGTCCTGTTGCTCTCGGGATGAACGGGCATGCCGGGTGCACCGGGACTGTCATGCGCCCGATTCGCACATCATATCCTCGACTCAGCAGTTCGAGGCACACGATGTTCTCCAACACACGCTCGATATCGCGCTCATTATTCCCAAAGACCGCCTCCCTGATCCCGTGGTCGGCAATGAAATACTTCTCGTCGATTTTGAGCTGTCGCTTTGAGGGGACATCGAAACGCTTTGCCCGATAGATCAGATAGGCTTCCTCGCAGGCTCTCAGGTAGTTGAGCACGGTCTCGGGAGCGACTTTTCTTTGTTCACTCATAAAGTATTTGGAGATGCTGTTCGCGGAAAAGTCTGGCCGATGTTGGCGATAACGTAGGAGATGATGCGCTCCAGCACATCAACATCGCGGATATTGTTGCGCTTCACAACGTCTTTGATGACAACGGAGTAAAAAACGTCCCTGAGATAGGAAACAGCATCGGTGCCAGAGATGCCAAACGCCGCAATGAAAAGCATTCCCCCAGCGTCAAGATATTGGAGAAACACTTCCGGAACGGTACTGGCGGGCTCCTTTGGCGTGGCACGCTTCCCGTCTGACGAGTAGACAGCGCCTTTGTGAAAAGGTGCTACAGTTTCAGATATAAGTGAAATAATACAACTATTTTTAGTATTTTAAAGTTATAACTGAAATTAATGGGGTTTTACCCATCGCCGCCGCCAATCTCGATGTCCCGTTCTGCCAGGAGCCTGATGGCGCTTACGGTTCAGGAATACCGACAACCGCATATCCCTGCTCATGCTAAGGTGCTCAGACATACAGCTGACGCGTCTTCGCATAGATGCGTTGCGCTGTTTTGGAGACAGAGAGGGAGCCGCGCTCAAAATCAATGTCCTTCCACTGAAGGGCACACCGTGTGCTACGCGATGCAGTGTGCCGCGTACAGAGGAACGGATTTTATGCCGTTTTCAAACCCGAAGTTCCTTGCCGAGCAACGAATCACGTACTCCGGATGATAGGCATTGCGATATGCCTCAAGGCTTCTTGCCGTCACGTTCCTGCCAGATTTGACTTCAATGGGAATAATGGCGCCGGAATCGGAGCGAAACAGGAACTCGACTTCTGATTTAGAGGGAATGCCCCAATAGAACGGCTCGATTCCAGAGGCGACCAGTTGTTGCATGACGTAATTCTCCGCAATACCCCCTCGAAGATGCGCCGCCTTGTCGTCTGATGGCGTGAGGTCGGCAGGCTCAAGGGCATACAGGCTGCCGAGCAGCCCCACATCCAACAGGTAAAGCTTGAAGTGGTCACGCTTGGCAAAAGCGCGCAGAGGCGCGGCGCCTTCGTTCACGCGATAGCAAAACTCAATCAGACCGGCGGATTTAAGCCAGTTTATCGACGCTTCGTAGTGATAGGCGCGGGCCGACGACGCGATGGTGGTATATTGAAACTTGTGGTTCTCCTTGTTGAGCTGCTCCGGTATGCCGCGCCAGACGTTGAGTATCTTGGCGGTGTCTATCGGCGAAGCGTATTTGGTCATATCCGCAAGATAGGCGTCGGTGATAAGGCTCTGAAGGTGCCGAATCTCCTGCGGAGCGCCTCCGGGGTTTTGGGTCGCATGGCTTACCACCTCAGGCATACCGCCGCAGAAAAGGTACTCGCGCAGCAGCCCGAGCGCATGGCCGTGCAGTCCAAACACGCTGTCCTTCTCATAGGACTGGCGTATCAACTCCGCCACCTGCCGCTCGTCAGCCGCCCAGAGGTATTCCTCAAAATCCAATGGCCTGAGCGTCAGCGCATCGGCCTTTCCCACGGGATAGGAGTACTCCGCGTGGCCGAGGGCCACCCCCAGCAGACTGCCTGCGGCCACCACGTGGTAGTGGGGCGCTTGCTCATAAAAGTATTTCAATGAGGTCAAAGCCCGTGGACATGCCTGAATCTCATCGAAAAAGATGAGCGTGTGAGCGGGATTGATTTCGGTTTTGAAGCGTGCCGCAAGTTGCGGGATAAGCGCATTGGGGGTTATGTCGCTGTTGAAAACCGCAGCGATGTCCCCACGGGCCGAAAAGTCTATATGCACGGTATTCTTGAACTGCGCTTTTGCGAACGCCAGCACAGAAAATGTCTTGCCAACCTGCCGTGCGCCGTTCAGCACCAGGGGCTTACGCTGCCTGGCCGACTTCCAGGCAAGCAATGCCGCATCGATCTTCCGTTCCATAGCAAAACCTCGCATCCAGACGACGCAAA
>JAISLY010000054.1 GCA_031277035.1 Coriobacteriales bacterium
TTCTATGCTAAACTAGCCACTTAGCGCAAATCATCTGCAATCGTAAGGGACACTCATGGTTTCTACCGACAGTCTGGCCTCAAGCCAGGTGCCCAAAAGCCAGTTCAGGGAGCTTGCCCAGCGCATCGCGGGGCTGCGCGATGCCTGTGGCTACACCGTTGAGGAATTCGCCGACAAATTGGGCGTGGACCGTGAGGTCTACCGCGCCTATGAGGAAACGGGGTTCGACGTTCCGGCAAGCCTGCTCATGCATATTGCCCACGTCTGTAACGTAGACATGGCCGTCCTTCTCACCGGCGGTTCCACCCATTTGAGCACCTACCAGGTTGTGCGGGCGGGCAAGGGGCGCGTTGTCGACCGCTTCCCGGGTTACCACTTCCAGGACCTCGCCTACAGCTACACCGGCAAAGTCATGCAGCCGCTGCTCGTCACGCTGGACCCCAGCGATGAACCGGCGGAGCTCGTCAGCCACGCGGGGCAGGAGTTCAACTACGTAACGCAGGGCACGGTGATTCTCGTATTCGCTGACCGCGAGGTCGAGCTGAACGTAGGCGACAGCGTCTACTTTAACCCGAGCATCCCCCACGGCCAGCGGTGCGGTTCCCGCGAGCCCGCCACCTTTGTCACGATGATCACCGAATAGCAGACCGACCCGTGGCAGCCACACGGACAGCCACCCGATAAAGGAATAAGGATCATGGACCACATACTGCGCACCTATTGCCCCCGTATCGACTTTGAGTCCTACGAGGATTTCTTTGAGAACTTCAGGATTGAGATTCCGAAAAACTTCAACTTTGCCTACGATGTGGTGGACGAGTGGGCGCGCGTCGAGCCCGACAAACGCGCCCTTGTCTGGTGCGATGAGGACGATGGGGAGAAGACCTTCACCTTCCTGGACATCGCACGTCTCTCGAATCGTCTTGCCAATGCCCTGTGGGGCCTTGGTATCCGCAAGGGCGACATCGTGATGCTCATGCTGCGACAGCGCTGGGAGTATTGGGTCTGCGCCGTCGCACTCTGCAAGATTGGCGCAATTGTCATCCCGGCTACCACACAACTCACGAAAAAAGACATCGTCTATCGCCTCAACGCCTCAGGCGCCAGGGCGCTCATCGCCTTAGATGACCGCTACGTGCGTGAGCAGGTTGAGCTTGCCTCGCCCGAATGCCCCGGCCTCGAACACCGGCTGCTCGTGGCAGGAGTTGACAAAGGGGACGGTTCCGTTTTGTCTGACACAAAGGGGACTGACACAAAGGGGACGGTCTCTGACACAAAGGGGACGGTCTCTTTTGTGTCGAAGGACACAAAAGAGACCGTCCCCTTTGTGTCAGAGACCGTCCCCTTTGTGTCACCTCCTTTGTCAACTCCCGACGGCTGGCTTTCCTTCGAGCAACTCATGGCGGACGCCTCCGAGGACTGGCGTCGCCCCACCGGAGAGGACGCCACTCACAACAGCGACATCATGCTCATCTACTTTACCTCCGGCACCACGGGGCTTGCCAAGATGTGTGCACACAGCTTTACGCATCCGCTCGGCCACATCATCACGGCGCGCTACTGGCAGCAGGTTCAGGAAAACCGACTGCACTGCTCCGTTTCAGACAGCGGATGGGCCAAGTTCGGCTGGGGCAAGCTCTACGGTCAGTGGATTTGCGGCGCGGCCGTCTTTGCCTATGACGCCGTCCGCTTTGATGCGCTCAAGCTGCTCAAACGCATTGAGCGCTATCGCGTCACCACCTTTTGCGTGCCGCCGACGATGTATCGCTTCATGCTGCAGGAAGACGTTGCCTCCTTTGACCTTTCGAGCGTGGAGAACTTCACGACAGCTGGCGAACCGCTCAATGCCGACGTCACGAAGCGCTGGTTTGAGGCGACGGGTTCCTATATTCGTGAGGGTTTCGGCCAGACCGAAGGGCCGGTGCTGCTTGCGACGTTTCCCTGGGTCGAGCCACGGCCCGGCTCGATGGGTAAGCCCTCCCCGCTGCTCAATATCCAGCTGCTTGATGAGGAGGGCCAAGCAATTGAGGACGGCGAGGAGGGTTCCATCTGCGTCACCGGTCTGAAGGAGGCCTATCCGCCCGGCCTGTTTGCCGGCTACTACCGCAATCCCGAGGCGACCGCTGAGGCCGTTGGCGGGGCGTACTACAACCTTCACGATGTGGCCTGGCGCGACCCGGACGGCTACTATACCTTCGTTGGTCGCAGCGACGATGTCATCAAATGTTCGGGCTACCGTATCGGCCCTTTTGAGGTGGAAAGCGCGCTTGTGGCCCATCCCGCAATCGTCGAATGCGCCGTTACGGCTGTGCCTGATGAGATACGCGGCAATGTTGTCAAGGCGACGGTTGTCCTGGCGCGTGGCTGGGAGGCATCCGAGGCGCTTACCAAAGAACTTCAGGATCATGTGAAGACAACGACCGCTCCCTTTAAACATCCGCGCGTCATCGAATATGTCGCCGAGTTGCCCAAGACGATAGGTGGTAAAATCAGGCGGGCACAGATTCGCGCCGCGGATTCCGGGGACTCTCCCAGGGATGATTCAGGGGGCGCATAAGGGAATGACCCCACCCGGCGGCGGTGGCACCGGCACCAGCGCCAGCACCGGCGGCGGTGGCACCGGCACCGGCACTGGCACCGGCACCAGCGCCAGCACCGGTGGCACCGGCACCGGCACCGGCATCGGCATCGGCACCGGCGGGGCGGGGGCGCGTAAAGGGACGGGCTTCGGAAGGCTTGAGATAAAGGAGTTGAGATGGCAGCTATCCTCGAATGCCAGGGTCTGAGCAAATCCTACGGTGGTGCGCTTGCCCTCAGCAATGTCACGCTCAATGTACCTCCCGGGCGCATCGTGGGTCTGCTCGGGCCAAACGGTTCGGGCAAGACGACGTTTATCAAACTGACGGCCGGCCTGCTCACTCCAAGCTATGGACAGGTTCTCATTGGGGGCTTGGCGCCGGGGCCTCAGACCAAGGCCATCGTCTCCTATCTGCCCGAGCGCAATTATCTGCCCAGCTGGATGCGCGTCTCGGACTGCCTGGATTACTTTGAATCCTTTTACGCGGACTTTGACCGTCTGGTCGCGCTCGACATGTTGGCGCGCCTGCAGGTGCCGCTTGCCGCCCGCTTTAAAACCCTGTCAAAGGGTACGAAGGAGAAGGTTCAGCTCGTGCTCGTCATGTCGCGGCACGCCCAACTCTACCTGCTTGACGAGCCGATTGCCGGCGTGGACCCGGCGACTCGAGACTATATCCTGCGCACTATCGTAGGCAACTATAATCGCAATGCCTCGATTATCATCTCCACGCATCTCATAGCGGATGTCGAAGGCGTGCTTGACGACTTTATCCTGCTCCATTACGGCAATGTGGCCGCCTGCTCCTCGGTGGCAGCGGTCAAGGCTCAGGGCTCTGCTTCGCTTGATGCCTACTTCAGGGAGGCCTTCTATGTCCGGTAGACTGATCAAATACGACCTTTTGGCGCTTGGACGCACCCTGCTGCCGCTTCAGGCGGGCATCTTTGGCATCTGCCTGTTCTTTGCGGCCTATCTCACCTGGCGTGTCCGTACCGACAGCAGTCTGTTCTCCGGCTATGGTACTGGAGAATCCCCGATAGACAACCTGCTCGACGGTCTGCTCGGCTTCGGTATCATGCTGCTCGGGGCGATCATAATGGCGGGCTTTTTTATAACGCTGTTCCTCGTCGCCCGACACTTCTACTTAAACGTCTACAGCGATGAGGGCTATCTGACAATGACCCTGCCTGCGACCATTGGCCAGCACATCATCTCCAAAACGGTCTCAGGCTTCATCTGGCTCATGATAGACGGCCTGGTGATGCTGCTGGGTATGGGCATCATCCTGTTTTGCGGGTTTGCCACCGAGGGCCTGCTCAACCATGAAATCCTGCAGTTTGTCGCCGACATCCTCCGCACCATCGCCGATTACAGCCCGCTGCTCTTCGTCGTCTATCCAATCACGGCCATCCTTGGCGTCCTCAGCTCCCTGATGTGCGTCTACGCCTGCCTTGCGGCTGGTTGCGCCTGGGCAAAGAAGCACCGGATTGCCCTTGCCATCCTGCTCATTTTTGCCGTCTACGTTGTGACCTCCACCATCGGCTCGGTCGCGGATGTGGTTGTTGCGCTGAGTACCGGGCCGGGGTCGGTGTCAAGCTTTTTGGAGATGTCCGATCCTGACCAACTCTACCGCTATTACCTTGCAGTCTCCACGGTACGCCTGGTCATCGACGCCGTGCTCATTTTCGCTTACGGCGCGTTTATGCACTATGCGCTTTCCAACCGCCTGAATCTGGAGTAGGAGGAGGGCAGAGGCTTCATGTGTGGATACGCCTGCATCGGTTGCGGAAACTGCGGCAAACCTCGCACGCTCACTTCAAGCCTGCTCTGCGTGAGGTGCGGTATAGAAAACGAGTGGGGTGCCCCTGAATGCCGAGCCTGTGGCTATCCCTTCGCACCAGGCCCGCGCCCGACCAGCCTGAAAAGGGGAGAGGCTCGTGATGACACACAGCGAGACCGCCACGCTCAGGCCGGTGCTTGAGGCCTGTCGTCGCGTCTGGACGCGCCCGATTGCCCAGTGTGCCCTCTGTGGACGCTGTGCGAAGCGCTGTGAGCTGTACGCCGAAGGCAGCCGCGGTATCAGCGAGCTTGCCCGTGCGGGCCTGCGTCTGGTTGACGCCCTGCTACAGGGCGCAGGGGGCGCGTCGGGCGCAGGGGGCGCAGGGGGCGCGGATGCCAGAGAGGGAGATGCCAGAGCAGGCGCAGATGCCAGAGCGCAGGGTCGTGGCACGCCGCAGGGAGATGCCGGTGCGCAGAATCCCGCATCCAACGAAAGGCCAATTGATGATGAGGCTCTGAGCGTGGCCGTGCGCTCCTTTATCGAGCGGCGCCCCGACCTGTATGGGCTTACCCGTCGCTGCTCGCTTTGCAACCACTGCACGGCCCTCTGTCCCACGAACGTTCGCGCGGTTGAGATTGTGCGCCCCTGGCGGTGGCTCTATGCGCTTGCCCAGGTGCTCGACCCGGCCGACATCAAAAGTGTGCAGGTTGATACCGAGTGGCATATCTTTTCGGTCTATCGGGCGGTCTACGGCATTCATTATACGGAGTTTCTGATGCTTGCCGATGCTGCCGCTGCCGCTCCCTCCGATGCAGCCGCTGCCGCTCCCTCCGCCGCCACCGCTGAGCGCGCCCTCACCTCCTCAGCGTCCTCCTCCGAGACCGCCGCCTCCGAGACCGCCGCCTCCTCAGCGTCCGGCACCGGCATCGTCGACACCCTCTTTTTCCCCGGCTGCTCCCTTATCAGCTATGCGCCCGATCTGGTGCGCAAAGTGGGTGCGTGGTTAAGCGCACAGGGCTTCTCCTGGGCCTTGAGCGACTCCTGTTGCGGCAGTCCGCTCATCTCCCACGGTCGCCCGGACCGCGCTCGTGTTCTGCGCCATCGCATCGTCGAGCAATGCCGCGCGGCGGGCATCCGACGGGTTCTCACCGTCTGTCCGGGTTGCGGAGATGAGCTGCTGTCCCTGCTTGCGCAGGAGGGTATCGAGGTCATCCCACTGCCCCGACTGCTCGCAGAGGCCGGGGTGCAGGTGTCTTCCGCCGCCTTCGCCCCCACCCCCGCCACCCCCACGCTCGCCCCCGCCCCCGCACCAGCCCCAAGCGCCGCCCCCGCCACCCCCACGCTCACCTTCTTTGACTCCTGCCACGACCGTCTGCAACAGCACGGCATCCCCATCCGCCGTCTCTTTGCCCGTCTGCCAAGCGTCGAGCTTGCGCATCACTGCCGTAACACCCTGTGCTGTGGCGCGGGCGGCGGCGTGTCGAGTTTCGACGCGGACATCTCCGACCGTCGACTGGAACATCTGCTTGGCGAGGCGGCCGACGCCGGCGCTGGAGCACTGGTCACCACCTGCCCGACCTGCACCTACACCTTTGCCTATAAACGCCTGCTGGGAAGCACCACGCCGGTGCTTGCGCACCTGGACTGCCACCACTATCTTGAGTACGTTTTTGAGACGCCCATCGACTGGCCGACGGTCTTCTCCCAACTACAGGACATGTGGAGCGGGGAATACGGCGAATGGGTCTGCTCACAACTGCTATAATGAACAGGCGCATCCGGAGAGCCCATCAGCAGGCGCATCTGGAGACATATCGGCGCATTGCAGAGGGGGAGACTGGCAATGGGGGAGAAGACGCGGAGCAGGCTGCCGTTTGGCGGGCTTCGCATTCCGCACGACCTTCGGGCTCGGTTTGAGGCGCAGCGCCTGGAGACCAATGTCGGGCGGATGCTCGGCTTTTCAATCTACATCATTGCTTTTCAGCTGCTTTTGCAGGTGGTCAACATCCTGGTGCCGCAATGGGTGGGCACCGGCATGCCCGTGCCCATCGACGTCTACATCCTTCTTTCCCTTCTCACGCTTCTGCTCGGTATCGTGTTTTGCGTCCTGTTTGTCCTGGCGCGTCGTGGCCGCATCACCAACCCGCGCCTCAAGGCCCTGTTTGTGCAACTCCTCCTCTATCTCTATGCGGTTCTTCAGCTGGCCTTCTGTACGGCGAACATCCTCTCTAACCAGGGCCTTATGAGCTATGTCATCTTCATCCTGATGTTCTCGATGGTGCCCGTCCTGTCCTGGCGCCAGAGCCTGCCCACCATCCTTGCCGCCGCCGCGTACGTCGCTGTCGTTCTTGTTGCGAGCAACGGTCTGAGCGGAAGCGACCTTGCGCTTACAGGCATCGGCGGCCAGTGGACCGTCACCTCGCTGCACGAGTTCCTCTACACCGATCTGCGCGCCAATCTCATCATCGTCACCGGGCTGGCGATTTTCGCCTCGATTGTCGTCTACAACCTCTACGTGGCACATTTCCTGAAGGCTGAGGAGCTTGCCCGGCATGGCGAGGAACTTGCGCGGCATGGCGAGGAACTTGAGCAGATGGTGCAGGAACGCACGGCCGAGCTGTGGGAGAAGACCATCGCCGCCGAGGAAGCCTCCCGCGCCAAGAGCCGTTTTCTGGCGACTATCTCACACGAGATACGCACGCCCTTAAACGCCATCGTCGGCATGACCCATGTTGCCCGCAAAAGCAGCGATGCCACACGGATTGCCCACGCCCTCGATCAGGTGGAATCGTCTACCACCCTGCTTCTCGATCTGCTCAACGACGTTTTGGATATGTCGGGCATCGAGACCGGACAACTGAAGGTCGAATACAAGCGATTTCCTTTGAAGAAGGCCTTGCAGGACATCGTTCGCTCGGGAGGTGTGCGCTGCTCACGTAAGGCGATACGGCTGGAGACCAACGTAGACGACCTTGCCGAGTACACCGTGATGGGTGACCGGCTGCGGCTGGCGCAGGTGTTGGGAAACCTGCTGGATAACGCCTGCAAGTTCTCATCCGAGGATGCCGTTGTCAGACTGACGGTTGAGTGTGAGGGCACTACCCCTGCCGCCCCCACCACCCTCGCTGCGGCTCAGCCCCCTGCCGCCCCCACCACCACCCCTGCCGCCCCCACCACCCCCTCCCAGCCCGTTGATGGCCGGCTGAACGTCTCCTTCGTCGTCTCCGATTGTGGCATCGGCATGGATGAAGAGACGCAAAGCCGTCTGTTCAAGCCCTTTGAGCAGGGCGAGTCGCAGGGTATGAGGCATACTGGCCTTGGCCTGGGCCTGACAATCAGCCAGTCGCTCGTGGAGATGATGGGCGGGCACATCGAAGTTAAAAGCGAGCTCGGTCGCGGCTCGACCTTCTCCTTTACCCTGGGGTTCGACCTTGTCGAGCCGGAAGGGGAGAGCGCCGTTCTCGTCCCCGACCTGACGGGTCAGCACATCCTTTCGGTCGAGGACATCGCCATCAACCGCGACATCCTCCGTGAGCTGCTGGAGGAAACAAACGCAATCGTAGAGGATGCCCCCGACGGCCTTGAGGCCGTCCAACGCTTTGAGCGCTCGCCCGAGGGCTACTACAACCTGATTTTCATGGATTTGCTCATGCCGCGGATGGATGGCTATGAGGCGGCTTACACCATCCGGGCTCTGTCTCGCGCCGACGCCAGGCAGGTGCCCATCGTGGCGCTTTCTGCAAATGCCTACCCGGAAGATGTGGAAAAGTCGCTGGCTGCGGGCATGAACGCGCATATCGCCAAGCCCCTGGACTTCAAATCGCTGATGCAGACCTTGAATACCTATCTGGCGCACTGATACAGGACGCCAGACGGCACACGCCAGACGACATCCGATGTTACCGTATGGTGGTGCTATACTGAATGGGTGAGGAAGACATGACACAGACTGCACTTGACATACCAACGATTTCCTCCCTGATAGCTCCCGTAGCTCATGATTACGGCGTCTCCAAGCTGTCCCTGTTCGGTTCCTACGCTCGTGGCGATGCAGACGGGAGCAGCGATGTTGATTTTCGTATTGTGGACAGAGGTGAGCTGAGAGGATTGTTTCGCCTCGCTGCGTTCCAAGGCGCTTTGGAAAAGCGCCTGAATCTTCCTGTTGACCTTGTTCCAACGGATTCGCTCGACTCCGCATTTCTGGATCGCATCAGCAACGAAGAGGTTGTCGTATATGAAACCTGAAACTCGCGACGTATCCATTCTGGAGCGGATTATTGCGTATTGTGACGAAATCGATTCGACGAAAGAGTATTTTGGTGATTCCAAAGAGATTCTGCGTACAAACAGTATCTATAAAAACGCTCTTTCAATGTGCGTGTTGCAAATTGGGGAGTTGACCACACATTTGACGACGAACTTCCGAAGCACCCATACGTCTGTTCCGTGGAGTGATATTAAAAAAATGCGCGATATTGCGGCTCACCATTACGGTGCGTTCAGTGTCGATTTCCTCTGGGACACGGTAACTGACGATATAACTGTCTTGCGTAGCTATTGCAGGGCCTGCATTGAGGAGCTGAGAACATCCGACGCGCACGCAATTAGTCGGCGCCCTCCTAGAAAAAGCCCAGATACCACTGGATAATCTGAGGTGCGAAGAAAAGCGCTACCGCGATGCCGGTGCACAGCGCCGGTCCGAAGGCAAAATGCCCCTTCGCCTCCTTCCTGTGGGTCGCAAGGAGGAATATCCCCCAGGCTCCACCTAAAATGATGCCGATGAAGCAGGCGAGGAGCGTTGCCTGCCAGCCGAGCAGGATACCCGCGGCTGCCATCAGTTTCACATCCCCGCCGCCAAAGGCCCCGGGGATAATAAGCGCGATGACAAACAGCGGCACACTGATGATAAACAGGCCGATGAGCCGGCTGTGCCAGACAAGTTCGGGGCCGACCAAGATGCTGAGCAGGCCGCAGAGAGCAAGCGCGATGTTCAGGCCGTCAGGTATCTCCATCGTGTCCGCGTCGATGCAGGAGATGACCAGCAGCAGCGACAACACGAAAAAGTACAGAACAGCGGCTCCTATCGGTGCGAATGCGCCAAGAAAGCGGGGGTTTGCGAGGAGGAAGGGCGTCTCGGTTGCCAGCAGGTCTGGGCCGATAAAGGCCAGCCAGCAGGCCAGGGCAAGCAGGCCGCCCGCAAGCTCGATTACAAGATAGCGCGGCGAGATGGGCTCATGGCAGTAGCGGCAGGCCCGACCCAGCGCCAGGTAGCTGACGATGGGCACGAGGTCAAGCGGCCCGAGGCGGTGCCTGCAGGAGGGGCAGAAGGAAAAGCCGCGCATGAAGTCCAGCTTGAGGGGGATGCGGTAGATGAGCACGTTCAGAAAGCTCGCGATAACCGCCCCGAAGACAAAGACGAAGGTGAGAATGACTATGTTCAGTGCAAGCTGCATGAAGCCATGATAGCGCTTATCGCGCTCATCCTTCTCCAGGTTTCTATTGGTGAGTGAAATCTGAGGCTGACCCCCCTTCTGCGCCACCTGCCCCAAAAGAGAAGCTCAAAGCGTTGTAAAGCGCTTTGAAAGTAGCTATAATTATGGCGCTAAAGCAGCGATACACGAGCAGAGAAGGAGCCAGAATGCCTGCTTATACCGTTACAACCGCCGATGCACGTGCAAACTTCTCCAGAATCGCCAATGAGGTGAACAAAACCGGGGTTCCCGTGACGGTGTTCAAAAACAGTCGCCCGTGGGTAGTCATAGAGCCCGCCAACCGCCACTATGAGCCTAACGATGAAACGCGTGCAGCAATGCGGGAGGCAGATGAAATTGCGAGAAAGGGCGCACGCTTCAACGCTTTTGAAGATTTGATGGCGGCTTTGGAGCGGGAAGATGTACCGAGCTGATTTTTCTGCGATTTTTGCGCGCGATAGGAAGCGTTGCAGAAAAAAACACTGGGACATGGATGCGCTGGCCGAGGCGCTGCGGGTTGTAGTCATGTCCGATGATGAGAGGATTCCCGCAGCCTACAACGACCATGCGCTGAACGGCGAGATGAAAGGCTACCGCGAGCTTCATGTGGGCGGGAGGTCGAGCAACTGGGTGGTGGTCTATATGGTTGACGGTGACACCGTTGTGTTCACGAGGACGGGAACCCACGACGAAGTGTTCAAATAGATGGGGGACAGGTGACAGCTGACATCTGAACCTGCCCCTGGTAGTTCCTCTGGCTCACGCAGAACAGCAAAGCCGCCCCGGGAGAAGGGCGGCTTTGCGGATGGTACAGAGGAACGTTGGGAAGAGATGCTGCGACGAAGCAATATCAGGAGACTTTGGTGACGGCGTAGCCTCCGGCAAGGGTGTAGGCAGCTACATAGGAGCCATTGCTGTAGGTGAAGGATTGCAGAGTACCTGACGTGTCATAGGTGATGTTGGTGATGCTGCCAGCCGTAGTTCCGCTCGTGGAGTCTGTAAGCGTATTGCTCCCGGTGTAGGCTTTGAGTTCGCTGTAGAAATAATACTTGCCACCTACCACCGCCGAGATAGGCGCGTACTTTGTGGGCAGTTCGGATGCGCCAGTATAGACCGCTGCGGTGTAAGTGCTTCCGGAGACCGTGCCCAGAGTGCCCCCACTGACTACGGTATCGGTACCGATGGCCTGCAAAGCCGTGCGATAGCTGCCAGCCTCGGCGAGGATGGTCCTCTGGTTTGCCTTGTCAATATAGCCAACCAGCGAGGGGATGGCGATAGCGGCAAGGATGCCAAGAATCACGAGGACGACAATGACCTCGATGAGCGTAAAGCCCTTTTTGTCTCTGGCCTTTTGAGCCAGACGCTTTGTAGAGGCTCTATCCCAACGCACGCGAGTATATGCGTGCGGCCTTTCGGCGGGCCTCGGACAGCGGACGCACGTAGCGGTTGACCGTCGTCGAGGTCTGGGCATGGCCCAGGGAGTGGGAAACGACGGCGACATCAACGCCGCTTGCCAGAGCCAGGGTCGCATACGCATGGCGAAGCCGGGAAAGCGGCGCGTAGCGCAGCCCTGCCCCAAGCACCACGGAACGAAAGGCGCGCGAGGCTGCATCAGGGCGCACTCTGCCCTCATGCCTGCCCGGCCACACGGGGCCAGCGCCGCAGCTGGAGCCATTCCCCGATGCACGTGCGAGCGCCCTCAAGCGTCTGAGCCCTTTGCCAAAGATGAAGACCACCCGTTCGCTTTCGGGCGTCTTGGGTACTTTGAGCAGGGGGCGGCCCGCGTCCAGGGTCCAGGCGCGACGGATGCGCACCTCTCCCCGTTCAAGTTGAAGATCGGCCCAATCCAGGCCAAGCGCCTCCTCTTTGCGCAGGCCGCAGTAGACCATGAGGGTCACACAGGCCTCTCCCACATGGCCCTCAAAGGCCTTGATAAGTCCTTTGAGCTCCTCGGCCGAATAGGGCTCAGCACTGCGACTGGCACCGATACCGACGGGTACCTTGATGCCCTCCAAGGGGCTTTTGTCGATAAGACCCCAACGAAGTGCCGTGTTGAGCGAAGCCCGAAGCGTTTTGAGGGCGCGTCGCCGACGAGAGCCGGGTGCGATGGCCAAAAGTTCGCGTTGCAGGTCTTGCGGTGTCATGTCGCACAAAGCCTGTTGAGCAAAGACCTCTCCCAGATAGGCCATGCCACATCGATACTCGTAGCGGGAGCCAGCACTGACTTCCAGGGTGGGAAGCCAGTGCTCTTCCCAAAACGTCCCAATGCTCATCTGCGCGGCACGCTCAGAGGGAGATGCGTGGCTCTGAGCGAGAGCGCCCGGCGCTCCGGTGGCGTCATGGCACGTACTCGTTTGGCGCGACTCGTCGCGTGCGCGCACCGCGCAGCTTTTCGTTTTGTGCTCCGCGCATCGTTTGGAACAACAGGTCGATTCCTCTGATGCTGTATTAAACGAAAACTCGAACCACCATCTGTCAGCCCTGCCGAATCTGATACGCATGCTTCCTCCTTTTTTGGAGAGCTCAAAAAATTACCCTCTTTATCCTGCTGTTTCACAAAAAAATTTATTTGTCAAGACTCTATTTGACAGGATTAATGGTTCTTTACCTATGGTATCCGACCCGTTATAGTCTTCATCATCAGGAAAGCATTTCGCTCTTATACCTGTGGGGCGTAAACGTCCGGTGCGGGATATTGAAATCGAAGGAGAACATAATGAAGGAACTGATTACAAAGCGTCTGGCTCAAAAGGCCAGAGACAAAAAGGGCTTTACGCTCATCGAGGTCATTGTCGTCCTCGTGATTCTGGGCATCCTTGCCGCTATCGCCATCCCCTCGCTGGTTGGCTATATTGACAAGGCAAACCAGAGGACTATCCTCGCCGAGGCCGGCACCTACCGCACGGCTTTGCAATTGATTGGCACGGATACCGTGGCCAGTGGGGGCTTGCTCGACTTGCCTACGGGTGGCAGTGCGGCAGATGGCGACGCTCAGCTACCTACGGACTACATGCCTGTCGCGACCAATGACTCATATAATGACGAATTGAACGCGCTTACGGGGAGCAATAGGCTTGGCAACGGAGCCAGTATCACCAACATCACTTACGACGCTAACACCGGCACCCTGTTAACCTTTACCTATAGCAACGGTGCGCATACAGCCGCGTATGACAACGAGGAGTACATTGTTTCCTAACCGCAGCATCTCTTCCCAATGTTCCTCTGTACCATCCGCAAAGCCGCCCTTCTCCCGGGGCGGTTTTGCTGTTCTGCGTGAGCCAGAGGAACTGTCAGGGGTCAGGAGACAGGTGTCACCTGTCCCCTCTGCGCCATTCATCCCTTGACAACTCTCAGCCAGATGACCCGCCCCTGTGGCTCGCTTCCTATGGGATCTATCATGTCAGTTACCGGGCAGAGTGACATTTCGCTTTGCTTCGTATCGCCAAGTGTCCGCGCAGTGGTAGGATGGGAGTACTCGTCTTGCCCTGCGTCCTCTCGCGCATTTGCATCCTGCGCAATCGTGTCGCTGTCGTGCCGGACGCCTCTCGCAGGAATGGAGCCGTATGTCCCGTATCGACCTCAGCAGGACAGGCGAGACCGACCTCGACGCCATCGCGCGCATCTCGCGTGAGGCGGCTGTGCGGCTTGCTGACTGCTACCAGTGTGGCACCTGCAGCGCTGGCTGCCCGATGTCACACGAGATGGACCTCACGCCGCGCCAGCTTATTCATGCCTTGCAGCTTGGCCTTTTGCACCGGGCACTTGAGGCGCGCTCCCCCTGGGTCTGCGCACTCTGTCAGGTCTGTTCGGTGCGCTGCCCGCAGGAAGTGCGCATCGCCGACCTCATGCTGGCCGTGCGCCATGCGGCCAAACGCGCGGGACTGCGTCCGGTACGCGAGCCGGATGTCTTTGACGACATCTTTGTGAATAACATCCGCTCCAGAGGGCGCAACAATGAGGCGCTGCTTGCCGGCTTCTTTAACCTCAAAAGCGGCCATCTGACACAGGATGTGCGCAACGCTCCCCGAATGGCCGCTCGCGGGATGATAAGCCCGCGCTTCAATCAGGTGCGCGACCGCGCCGCCGTGCGAAACCTGGTGGATAAGGTTCTGCGTAAGGGCGGTGGCACGGTATGAGTGCCACGTCGACGACATCTGCACCCGCTCCGACCGCCGCCGCACCTGCCCCCGCCGCCGCACCTGCCGCGCCCGCCCCCGCCGCCTCCACCACCACCGCGCCGCCGCGCTTTTCCTACTTCCCCGGCTGCTCAGCCGATTCAACCGGCATCTCCTTTACCCTCTCAACACACTATGTTACGAGCTTAATAGGTATTGAACTCATTGAAATACCCGATTGGTGCTGCTGTGGCACCTCGGCCGCCCAGGTGACCGATTCCGAGCTTGCCCTCGCGCTTTCAGCACGCTCCCTGGCCCTCTCCGAGGCTGCCAATCCCGGCCTGGATGTCGTTGCCCCCTGCGCTGGCTGCTACAACGCGCTCAAACGCGCCATACACTTCAGCCGCACCGACGAGGGCAACCGCGCCCGCATCGAGGAGCTTATCGAGATGCCCTACGCCGCTCGTGCGGATGCCTACAGTCTGCTGGAGGTGATGGCGCGTCCGGAGATACGCGCCCTGCTCGAGCAGCACATCACAGGCAGCCTCGGCGGCCTGAAGGTCGCGAGTTATTACGGCTGTGCCCTGGTTCGCCCGCCTGCCATCTGCCACTTTGATGATGTGGAAAATCCGCAGAGCATGGACGAGCTGATGGCCCTTGCAGGCGGCGAGCCGGTGTTTTGGGCCTTTAAGACCGAGTGCTGCGGGGCCTCTCACCAGATCAGTGCCCCGGCGGCCAGTCGCAGCCTCATCGAAGGCATCTTTGCCAATGCGGTTGCCAATGGAGCCGAGGCCATCGTGTGTGCCTGTCCGCTTTGCATGCTCAACCTCGACCTGCGTGAGGCAGAAATCAACACGGCACGCCAGCGCCGAGGCCAAAAGCCTTTTGATGTGCCGGTGTACTACTTCACCGAACTGCTCGGCTTTGTCATGGGCGGCACGGTGCGCGCCCTTGGTATCGACCGCCACTTCTGGCCCGCCCTGAAGCTGTGTGCGCCAAAGCCGTCACCCGCGCCCACCTCCGCACCTGCCACTCCCGCCGCCTCCGCGCCCGCGCCCACCCCCGCGTCCACCTCCGCCGAGGAGCTGGCCTCATGAGCCGCATCGGGGTCTTCGTCTGCCACTGCGGTTCCAATATCGCCGCGACGGTCGACGTGCCCGCCGTCGTTGAGGCCGCGCGGCAACTGCCGCATGTGGTCTTTGCCGAGGACAACAAGTACACCTGCTCAGACCCGGGCCAGCAGGCCATCAAGGACGCCATCGCCACCCACGACCTCGACCGTATCGTCATCGCGTCCTGCTCGCCGAGGATGCACGAGCTCACCTTCCGCAAGATGCTCAAGGACACCGAGCTCAACCCCTATATGCTCGAGATAGCCAATATCCGCGAGCAATGTTCCTGGGTGCATAAGGACAAGGCCGCAGGCACGGCCAAGGCCATCGAGCTGCTCAAGATGGCAACGGCCAAGGCGGACCGTGACGCGCCGCTCTTCACAACGACGATTCCTGTCACCAAGCGGGCGCTTGTCATCGGCGGCGGCATCGCCGGGATGCAGGCCGCGCTCGACATCGCTGATGCCGGCTACCAGGTGACCATCGTGGAAAAGGAGCCCTCGCTTGGCGGCAAGATGGTCATGCTCGACAAGACCTTCCCGACCATGGACTGCTCCGCCTGCATCTGTACGCCAAAGATGAGCGAGGTCGGGGCGCATCCGAACATCACCGTCAAGTCGCTTTCCGAGGTGGAGCAGGTAACGGGCTACGTGGGCAACTTCGAGGTGACTCTTCGCGAGAAGGCCAAATACATCGACTACGAGCTCTGCACGGGCTGCGGCGCCTGTGAGACCAAGTGCCCCGCGAAGGTGACAAGCGCCTTTGAGCAGGGCCTGGCGCAGCGTCGCGCGGTCTACAGGCCTTTTGCCCAGGCAGTGCCTCCCAAGCCGACCATCGACCCCACAAACTGCAGGAAGATTACGCAGGGCAAATGCGGCCTCTGTGAGAAGCTCTGCCCGACGGGGGCCATCCATTACGATGACGTCGACCGGGTGACGAGAGAGACCTACGGGGCCATCGTGCTTGCCATCGGCTATCAGCTCATCGACTGGGCCGCGTTTTATGGCGAATACGGTGCCGGCCACTACCCTGACGTTATCACCGGCCTGCACTTTGAGCGCCTCGTCAACGCCTCCGGCCCCACCGAAGGGCATATCCTGCGGCCCTCGGATGCACGCGAGCCCAAGAGCGTGGCCATCATCAAGTGCGTTGGCTCGCGCGATGTGGCAAAGGGCAGGAGCTATTGCTCGCGGGCCTGCTGCATGTATGGCGCCAAGCACGCCCACCAGTACCTCGATAAGGTTCCCGATGGCCGCTGCTTTGTCTTTTACATGGACGTGCGTACGCCGGGCAAGGGCTATGACGAGTTTTATATGAACACACGGCGCGACGGCGCGACGTATCTGCGCGGCCGCGTCTCGAAGATATATGAGGAGAACGGCAAACTCATCTGCCTGGGTGAGGACACCCTGCTGGGCGAGCCGGTGCGTGTTGAGGTCGATCTGGTGGTGCTTGAGACGGCCATGGTGCCCGCGCCCGATGCCGAGCGTCTTGGCAGCATGCTCGGCGTGACCCGCGACAAGGACCTCTGGCTTACCGAGGCGCACCCCAAACTGCGCCCCGTGGAGACCAACTCGGCAGGCGTCTTTCTCGCCGGTGCCTGCCAGGGCCCCAAGGACATCCCCGACAGCGTGGCTCAGGCATCAGCCTCGGCCGCGAAGGTCTGCATCCTGTTCGCGCGTGACGAACTGGAGAGTAACGCGATGATTGCGGTCTCGGATTCTGCGCTTTGCAACGGCTGCGGCGCCTGCGTGGCCATCTGTCCCTACCAGGCCCTGACGCTTGAGGAAGTGAGCCTGCGCGAGAACTCCCAGTGGTCTACGCGTATGATTTCGAAGGTCAATCCGGGCCTGTGCCAGGGTTGCGGCGCCTGTGCGGTTGCCTGTCGCCCCGGCGCTCTGGATCTGCGCGGCTTTACCGACGAGCAGATTGTGCGGGAGGTGGAGGCGCTGTGTCAGTGGTAAATCAGATAGCAAGCGAGCAAGATAGTATAGCTATGGATACGGCTGTCGGCGAAACGCCCCTTCCAGAGACCCCCTTTGAGCCCCGTATCGTGGCCTTTGCCTGCCACTGGTGTACCTATTCCGGCGCCGACCTCGCGGGGCTGAACCGCATGAACTATCCCGCGAACGTCAAACTTCTGCGCGTGCCCTGCTCCGGGCGGGTAAACCCTCAGTACGTGCTCACGGCCCTGAACAAGGGTTGTGACGGCGTGCTGGTCTGTGGTTGTCATCCCGGTGATTGCCATTACGCAACTGGCAACTATTTTGCCAAACGCCGCCTGATGGCCTTCAAGCGTCTGCTGGAGTTCTCCGGCCTTCAACCCGAGCGCTTTCAGGTACGCTGGATATCCGGTTCGGAGGCAGGCAAGTTTCGCGATACGGTCATCCAGGTCTGCGAGGAGATACGCGCTTTGGGACCGCTTGAAGGCGACAGTTGGGGAGTTGACAAAGGGGGCACCGGGGACGGTTCATGCGTCCCTGTTTTTGATGAAGCCAAAACAGGGACGCATGAACCGTCCCCCTGTCCCCAACCATCCCCACCATCCCCTTTGTCAACTCCCCAAAACGCTCTGCGCGAGCGGGCGCGCGAACTGCTCCAAAGCGGTGAGGTGAGCCTCGTCATCGGTTGGGGCGCCACCCGTTTTGAGAACCGGACGACGCCGCTGTTCGTCACGCAGGCCGAAGAGGCCGAGCAGCTTCTCTTCAATGAGTACTGCACAAATACGCTTGCCAAATACGCCGTGCGCGAGAAGGAACTTACATCCGGGCGCATCGCCCTTGCGACGCGCGGCTGTGAGTCCCGCGCCGTCAACCGTATGCTCGCCGACCGCCAGTTGCAGCGCTCGGACCTCGTGCTGCTCGGCCTGCCCTGCTCGGGTATGCGCGATGACGCCACCGGCGCTGTGCTCACAAAGTGTGCGACCTGTACGCATCGCAACCCGGTCGTCTTCGATGAGATGCTGGGCGAGCCGGCCCCGGAGGAAGAGGTGGATCGCTTTGAGGAGCTGCGCGGCCTTGAGGCTTTGGACATCAGGCAGCGTCTGGCCTGGTTTGACGCGGCATGGATGCGCTGCATCCGCTGCTATGCCTGCCGCGAGGTCTGCCCGGTCTGCACCTGTCGGGAGTGCTTCGTCGACCAGGAGCGCGTCGGTTGGCAGGGCAAGCAGGCAAACCGCGCCGAGAACCGCTTTTACAACCTCACGCGGGTCTTTCATATCGGGGATCGCTGTATCGAGTGTGGCGAGTGCGAACGCGCCTGCCCGATGGGCCTGCCGCTGATGGCCTTAAACCGCAAGTTCGTGAGCGACCTCGATACCCTTTTTGCCTCCGGCGAAGCGGGGCTGAGCGATGAGGCGGACAACGCCCTGGGCCGCTACGACCTGGCTGACACCGAGGAGTTCATGTGATGCTGCTGCCAAAAGATCGGCTCACGCCGCTGCTCGAGCATTTGCAGACGCCTTCTGTGCGCCTGTATGTACCGGCCCAGGCCGGCGGCAAAACCACGCGCTTTGCCCTCTATGAGCCGCACATCACAACGGCCTTTCACCTCGTAAACACGGCCCTGCCGCCCAAAGACCTGCTCTTTCCGCAGACCCAGAAGATGTACCGTTACGGTTTTGATGAGGCAGGCGTGCCCTATATCGACCCCATTCACGATGCCGACGAGGTCATCGTCTTTGGCCTGCGCCCCTGCGACATGGCAAGTATCGAGTGTATGGACGCGGTCTTTCTCACGAAGGGTTACGTTGACGAGTTCTACGCGCCGCGCCGTGAGCGTCTGCTCGCCGTTGCCATCGGCTGCACCGCACCGGCAAAGACCTGCTTTTGCGATTCGATGGGTGGAGACGCCAACGAGGCGCCGCAGGCCGACATTCAGCTCAATGAGACAGTCGATGGCGCCGCCTGGGTGGTGCGGGCAAACACCGCAAAGGGCACCGACGCGCTTGCGTCATGGAGCGCGTATCTCCTTGAGGAGGCACCGGGCGAGACGGCCCCAGCCCCCGCGCCTGCGCCCGCCCCCGCCCCCGCCCCTGCGCCCGCATCGGCCACACCTGCGCCCACACCCGCCCCCGCGCCCGCGCCTGCCTCCGCATCGGCCACACCCGCGCCCACACCCGCCTCTGCCGCACCGCATACGCCCGAGATAAAACAGACAGCCTGCACCCTGCGCGTTGATATGACCGGCGTCAAGGAGAAGCTCGACGCGCTGTATGAGCATGAACTCTGGGAGCGTATCGCAAAGAAATGCGTTACCTGCGGCACCTGCACCTATGTCTGTCCAACCTGTCATTGCTTTGACATCGGTCAGGAAAACCGGATGCGCGAAGGAGAACGCTTTCGCAGCTGGGACAGCTGCATGTTCTCCAACTATACCCTGATGGCCGGCCATCACAACCCGCGTGCGGACAAGATGCCGCGCGTGCGCCAGCGCTTTTTGCACAAGCTCTGCTTTTTTGAGGACCGCTATGGGCGAAGCCTGTGTGTGGGTTGTGGGCGCTGTGTGGAGCAGTGTCCCGTCGCCCTGGACATCACCGAGTTGATAGACGAAATCGGCCGTATCACCCCAAGCGCCTCCCCAAGCGCCCCCGCCCCCGCCTCCACCCCCGCCCCCGCCTCCGCCCCCGCCCCCGCCCCAACCACCTCCGCCCCCTCCGCCGCTCCTCTGACCCCGCCCCCCGCGAAGGAGGCCTGATGCCAAAGATTACCATCGAGCATGACTGTGCTCGCGCCACCGAGCAGCTCGTCCCCCTTCTCTGTCGTATCAAGGACATTTCTACCGAGACCTCCGATGTCAAGGCCTTTCGCGTGCAGACCCTTGAGGGTACCCGCCCCTTTGACTGCTCACCGGGGCAGACCGCCATGCTCGCCGCCATTCCCTACGGCGAGTGCATGTTCTGCGTCTCGGCGCAGGGGGAGGACTATCTGGAGTTCACGGTCAAGCGGGTCGGCACCGTGACCGAGCAACTCCACGCGCTTTCCATCGGGGACACCGTGGGCCTGCGCGGCCCGTACGGCAACTGGTTTCCCCTCGAGGGGCTCAAGGGCCGCGACGTGCTTTTTGTTGGTGGCGGCATCGGCCTGGCGCCGCTGCGCTCGCTGCTCACGTGGATGTTTGCTCATCGCGACGACTTTGGCCGTATCGACCTGGTCTATTCCGGCTCGACCCGCGACGACCTCATCTTTCTGGACGACATTCAGCACGTCTGGCCCGAGCTGCCCGACGTACACATACATCTGAGCATCTACCGTGAGAGCGAGGACTGGAATGGGGAGGTCAGCTACACCGCGCCCTATCTGGAACAGCTCGCCTTCTCACCGCAGGGCCGCGCCGCGGTGCTCTGCGGCGGCCCGTCGCTGTTTCGCACCTGCCTTGCCAGTTTGCTCAAGCTGGGCTTTGAGCCCGACGACATCATCACGACGCTTGAGATGAAGATGAAGTGCGGCATCGGCAAGTGTGGTCGCTGCAACATGGGCAGCCGCTACATCTGTCTTGATGGCCCGGTCTTCAGCATCGCGGAACTTGAGGACTTGCCCGGCGCCGTTCACTGACCGCCTTGCCGCCCGCCGCTCTCGCCCCCAGCTCTCGCCCGCCGCTCTCGCCCCCAGCTGTCGCCCCCGCCGCCTTCAGCGGCGGCGCGCATTCATCGCATGCCCGGCGCCGTTCACTGACCGCCTTGCCGCCCCATCCGGGACAGTCGTTTTCCCGGTCGCCTGCCCCAGGGCACCGTTCGGCTTTCGGCGGCGGCATTACAGGACTGAAAACAGTGCGCCTGCCGATGTGCTATTGCGCATCGGGCGTGCTCTGGGGCATTTTGGGAGACCATATTCCAGACGCCAAGGCCTTTCGGGAATGGAGGCTCCTTGTTTTCAAGCGCATTGATACCGATCCTCGCACTGGTGCTGTTTCCGATGCTTGTCGCCGCGCTTTTGCTGGTCATACGCGCCGACGGGCCCAGGCGGGTACTTGTGGTCGGCGCGGCGATCCTCATCGCCGCAGGCTCAATCCTGTTGGCAGTCCAAATCCTCATGGCTGGCGAGATACGTCTGAATCTCGGGCTGCCCTGGCTTGAGTATCTGGCCTTCGCCGTCGAGGTGATTATCGCCGCCTATATCATCGTCAAGGGTCTGCTGTACCGTCGCGTCCTGGTAATTGGGCTTGCGGCCCTGCAGCTCATATTCGCGGGCCTGTATAGCTTTACCGTCTCTCATGGGATGACAATCTACGCCGAGGTCTACCTCGATGGCCTCACGGCCATCATGGTTCTGGTCATCGGCATCATCAGCTCAGGTATCTGCGTCTATTCCCTTGGCTATATGCGCGACTTTCAGGAGCATGCGAACGCGGGCGTGGTGCAGGCCGTTTTAAAGACCATCAACGTGACGCGGGGCGTTTTGAGAGGCACGGGCGCGAATGCCGAGGGTCATGTGGACAACGGCGGGCCTGAGGATGCCCTGGAGGACGGTGCCGACGCCGCCCCCGGTGCCAGGGATCGTCGCCCTGTCTTCTTTTCGCTCATGTTCCTGTTCCTCGGCGCGATGTTCCTGCTCGTCTTTTCCAACAAGCTTTCCTGGCTCCTGTGCGCCTGGGAGATAACCACCGTCTGCTCCTTTGCGCTCATCGCCTACACACGCACTGAGGAATCCATCGCGAACGCCTTTCGTCAGATTGCCATGAACCTGCTCGGCGGCCTGGCCTTTTCTGTCGCGCTGCTGATTCTTGGCCTCTATCAGATTGGCGAACTCAACCTCCTGGTGGCGTTTGGCACGAACGCCGGCCTGCTCAACATCTCAGTGGCCCTGCCCATCGCGCTCTTGGCGCTTGCCGGTATTACCAAGGCCGCGCAGATGCCCTTCCAAAGCTGGCTTCTCGGGGCGATGGTCGCGCCGACACCAACCTCGGCTCTGCTGCACTCCTCGACGATGGTCAAGGCGGGCGTCTTTCTCCTCATCCGTCTCGCCCCGACCTTTGGCTTTAACGCCAACGGCATGATGGTCATGCTCATCGGTGCGCTCACCTTCCTGTTCTGCACCCTGCTGGCCATCTCGCAGCGCAATGCCAAGCGCGTGCTGGCCTATTCCACCGTCGCCAACCTCGGCCTGATTACCGCCTGCGCCGGAGTTGGCACCCCCGAGGCCATCTGGGCGGCGGTCTTTCTGCTGATGTTTCATGCCGTGGCCAAATCGCTGCTCTTCCTGTGTGTGGGTACGGTCGAGCATCGCATCGGCAGCCGTGACATCGAGGATATGGACAACCTCTTTGTGCGCATGCCTGCCCTGGCCCGCCTGATGGCGCTGGGGATGTTCGTGATGTTCATCGCGCCCTTTGGCATGCTCATCGCCAAATGGGCGGTCATCGTCGCACTGGTGGAGACCGGAAACCTCACCCTGCTCGTGATCTTGGCCTTTGGCTCGGCCGCGACCTTTATGATCTGGGCAAAGTGGCTTGGCAAGATGCTTGCCATCGCTCAGGAAGAGCCCTCTGTGGAGAAGGCCGCGCATCGCTCCGAGCTGCTCGCCATCTACCTGATGGCGGCGCTGACCCTGGGGCTCTCAATCGCCTTTCCCTTTGTCTCCGAATACCTGGTCGTGCCCTGGCTTGCCACGAGTGTGGCGAACTTCTTCCTGATAAGCCCGGCCGAATGGCTTAACGTGACTGCGGCCATCGGCCTGGACAACCTGATTATCATGTCCCTTATCGTCCTTGCCTTCATTGCTGTCTTTGCCACGTTTTTTGGACGCGGGAAGAAGCGGCAGGTGCCCATCTATCTGGCCGGGCTCGGCCTGGATTTTGAGAAGCGCAGCTATCGCAACTCCTTCTCGCAGGTCTCGGTCGCCTCGCAGCGCAACTGGTATATGGATGGATGGTTTGGAGAGACGGCGCTGACGCCGGTGGCAAACGTCATGTGTGTTGCCATCCTGATTCTCGGACTTGCCGTTGCCACGTTTGCCATGTTCAGCGGCGTGCCGCTTGAGGGGGTGTTCGGCCTGTGAATCTCCTTTCTTTCCTCATCGCGCTTATCGGCTTTGCCGTGGCAGCTCCCGTGCTCGGCTGCCTGATAGCCGGCCTCGACCGCAGAATCAGTGCGCGTCTCCAGGGTCGCGTGGGCCCGCCTCTGCTCCAGCCCTACTACGACCTGCGCAAACTGCTCGCCAAAGACGACGCCACGGTCAACCGCTACCAGGGCTTCTATGTCGCGCTCGCACTCGCGCTCACCATCTTCTCAGGCGCCGTGTTTTTTGCAGGCGGCAACTTTTTGCTGGTCATCTTCCTGCTCACGCTCTCCGTGCTTTTCTTCATCATCGCGGCCTACTCCACGCGTTCGCCCTATGCCGAAATCGGTGCTGCTCGTGAGATTATCCAGATCATGAGCTACGAACCGATGCTCATCCTGATGGCGGCAGCCTTCTTCGTGGCAACGGGCTCCTTTGATGTCAGCGCCGCCTTTGCGCTCGGCCGCCCCATCATCGTCGTTTTGCCCCTGATTTTCCTCGGGCTCGTCTTTATCCTGACGATTAAACTTCGTAAGTCGCCCTTCGATCTCTCCTCTTCGCACCACGCGCACCAGGAGCTCGTCAAGGGCATCACCACCGAGATGAGCGGACGGACGCTTGCGCTGGTCGAGCTCATGCACTGGTACGAGACGGTGCTGTTCCTCGGTTGGGTTGGCCTGTTCTTCATCTGGGGCAGCTGGTGGGCTGCCGCGCTTGCCGTGCTGGTCGTCATCGTCATCTATCTGCTTGAGATACTCATCGACAATACCTTTGCCCGCGTAAAATGGCAGGTTGTACTCGTGTCAAGCTGGGCGGTCACCTTCGTGACCGTTGCGGTAAACCTGTTCATTTTAAGGATACTCTGAGAGGGCCGCCATGTTATCTGCCACCTCACAGAACACACTGCCCGAGGCCGCTCCTGTGGCCGCCGTCTCCGAGGGCGCTGTCTCCGAGGCCACCCCCGTGGCTGCCCCTGCGCCCGTCTCGGCGCCCGCGCCCGTCTCGGCGCCCGCACCCGCCCCCAGGGCTGCCGCACCCTCCTCCACGATCAGGTCACCCTGGCTGATACACTACGATGCCTCCAGCTGCAATGGCTGCGACATCGAGGTGCTGGCCTGCCTGACCCCGATGTATGACGTCGAGCGCTTTGGCATCATCAACACCGGCAACCCCAAACACGCCGACATCTTTCTTGTCACCGGCAGCGTAAACGAGCGTACCGTCCCGGTCGTTCAGCAGATATATGAGCAGATGCTTGAGCCCAAGGTCGTCATCGCCTGCGGCGTCTGTGCCTGTACGGGCGGCATCTTCAAGGAGTGCTACAACACGCTCGGCGGGGTTGACGTTGCCATTCCGGTGGACGTCTTTGCGCCGGGTTGCGCCGTGCGCCCCGAGGCGATTATCGACGCGGTGGTCGCGGGCCTGGGAATCCTTGAGGAGAAGCGCGTCCGCTTTGCGGCCGGAGAGCTCAGGGAGCCTGTGGCCCTGCCGGCGGTAAGCGCCGCGGATAAGCTGGTGGATGGCGAGACCGTGCGTGCGCAACATCTCAAAGCCGCTGCGGCGGCACAGGAACGCAAGGAGCATGATCATGGATAAGCCCCAGGTCTTTATCGACATCACCTGCGGTGAGCTGCATGAACGGGTGAGGGACTACTGTGCGCGCGGTTGGCATTTCGCAAATCTCTGCGGCTGCACGGTCGATGGCGGGGTGGAACTGATCTACTCCTTCTCAGACGGCCTGCCCGTAGAAAATCTGCGGCTTGTCACCGATTTGAGCCGTCCCATCGCGTCGGTTTCTGACTGCTTTCCCAATGCCTTTTTCTTTGAGAACGAGACGCACGATCTGTTCGGCGTGCCGTTCTCGGGCATCTCGATAGATTTTGACGGCACCTTTTACCGGGTCTCCGTCCCCACGCCGATGAATCCCGGCGCGGTGAACAGGGCTGCCCTCGAGGCTGCTGAGACGAGCGCCACCGCAGTCGCCGAGGCCGCAGTCGCCGAGACGGCCGAGGCCACCGCCGCTGCGCCCACCGCGACCGCTGCCACCGTCCCCGCCGCTGAGGCCCCCGCCGCCACCCCCGCCGCTTCAAGCGCCCCTTTGGAGGCTGATGCCTGATGGCCGAGCGCACGATTATTCCTTTTGGGCCGCAACATCCGGTTTTGCCGGAGCCGCTGCACCTCGACCTCGTGCTTGAGGACGAGCGCGTTGTGGAGGCCATCCCGCAGATTGGTTTTATCCATCGCGGCCTTGAGAAGCTGGTCGCGAAAAAGGACTTCCAGCAGTTCGTGCTGGTCGCCGAGCGCATCTGCGGCATCTGCGCCTTTGGCCACAGCCTCGGCTATTCCGAGACCGTTGAGGCGCTCATGGGCATCGAGGTTCCCCGACGTGCCGAGTACCTGCGCGTCATCTGGCACGAGCTCTCCCGTATCCACAGCCATCTGCTCTGGCTTGGCCTTCTGGCCGACGCCTTTGGTTACGAGAACCTCTTCATGCAGTGCTGGCGTCTGCGCGAGTACGTGCTTGACATCTTTGAGGCGACCACCGGCGGGCGCGTTATCCTGACCGCCTGCAAGGTGGGCGGCGTGGAGCAGGACATCGAGGATGGAGAGCTGGCCGGCATCGTGCGCGTCCTTGACGGTATGCGGGCGGAGTATGGCGAGCTGCTGCGCACCTTTCTCAAGGATCGCTCGGTCAAAAGCCGTCTGGTGGGCGTTGGCCATCTGACAAAGGAGCAGGCGCACGAGTTTGCCTGTGTGGGGCCCTTCGGACGCGCCTCGGGCATCGAGGAGGACATCCGCCTGTTTGGCTTTGGCGCCTATGGCGATCTGAGCAACTTTGAACCGGTGGTTTCGCAGGATGGCGACGGCTACGCGCGCTCGGAGGTGCGTGCTCGCGAGATACTTCAGTCCATCGACATCATCAAGGAGCTTGTGGAGAAGATTCCCGCAGGCCCCATCGACCAGAAGATTAAAGACGTGCCCGCTGAGGGCGCCTATGCGGTCTCGCGTCTCGAACAGCCGCGTGGCGAGTGCTTCTATTTTGCTAAAGGAAATGGCACAAAGTTTCTGGAGCGCTTCCGCATTCGCACGCCGACCTCGCAAAACATTGCGGGCATGGTACACACCCTGCAAGGATGCGACCTTGCCGACGTGCCGCTCAACGTTTTGACCATCGACCCCTGTATCAGCTGCACGGAAAGGTGAGGTTGCGCCATGGGCTCCTTCCATCTGGCAAAGATGTCGCTGCGTAACGCATTCAAGAAGCCGGCGACAAAGATGTATCCCGTCGTTGCGCCCACTTTCACGTCGCGCTCCAAGGGCCATGTCGCAAACGACATCGAGAACTGCATCTTCTGTGGTCTGTGTCAGCGGCGTTGTCCGACGCACGCGATTTCTGTGAACAAGGACGAGACGAGTTGGGCCATCGACCGCTTCAGCTGTATTCAGTGCCTCAGCTGTGTGCGTATCTGCCCAAAGAAGTGCCTGAGCATGGCTCCCCAGTACACGCTCCCGGCGACTGAGAAGTCCACCGAGACCTTTTATAAGCCCGAGCAGGCGGCAATGTCGCCCGTGAATACAGAAAGGCCTGAATAACGCTATACTGTGTCCTGTCAGGAATCGAAGGGGCGCTCTTTTCTTTGAGGAACACAGCGTGAAACAGGAAGTCACCAACAAGGTCTTTACCGTTGCCAACCTGCTCTCTTTTCTTCGGCTGCTCCTGCTGCCGGTCTTTTTCGTGCTGTTTGTCGTCTACCGGCAAGACCTGCTCGCCTTTATCGTCCTGCTTGTCGCGGCGCTGACCGACCTGTTCGACGGCCATATCGCCCGTGCCACGCACACCGTCTCACGGCTCGGTCAACTGCTCGATCCCTTTGTTGACCGCGTCTTTATCGTCATCGCGGTTATCGCGGTCTTTCTCGCTGACCGTCTGCCGCTGTGGCTTCTGCTCGTGCTGCTGGGGCGCGATGTGGTGATGCTTGGCCTGACCATCTATCAGAAGTACCGCTTCAATCACAACTTTAAGGTCGTCTTTCTCGGCAAGGTGGCAACCGTCTTTATGATGAGCGGCTTTTGCTCGCTGGTTCTCTGGTGGCCCATCCTGCCCGGCGCGGACATCCTGGAACTTGATGCCCTGCCCGGTTGGGGCGCAGAGCAGGCCCCGCTTGGCTTCTGGCTCCTTTACGTCGGCGTTGTTATTTCGTGGATAACGGTGGGCATCTACTGCTACAAGGGGAGCAGGCCAGCCCCCTTCTCAGCAGACTCCTCCTCGGAAGACTCCTCCTCGCTAGCCCCCTCCCCATCAGATTTGCCTCCTGCGACCCAGGCTTCTGCACAAGCCGCCTCAGACGACACCCCTCCCGCTGCTTTTGAGGAGAGACGATGAGCCCTCGGAAGATCACACCCCGGCGCGTCGGCGAGGCAGGCGGCCGCCCGGGCGCGCGGCGCACACGCACCCCCGGTGACGCCCGAGCCCCTCGCACACACACCGCGCGCCCTGATGTCGCCGCTCGCTCATCATCCAGCAATCGCGCCCCACACGCCGCGCGCCCTGATGTCGCCGCTCGCCGCCGCACCACCTCCCTTGGCGACCAGCCCACCTCGACGCGCCGGGGTGGCGGGCAAAGCGGTAGGCGCCCTTTACGCACGCTGGCAAAACCTCGGGCCGAGGGCTTTGTCGGTGTGCTCGCCAACATTCTCGACACGCCCTTTAAGCTGCGTCTCGCCCTCATACTGCTTGCCATCGTCGTGCTTGTCCTGGCCCTTACGACCATCGACGTGGCCCGCAGCTGGGGCAAGGTGCATCCGGGTGTGAGCGTCGCCGGTATCGAGGTCGGCGGACTGAGCCAAAGCGAGGCCGCCGCGCTCATCGACGCGGAACTTGGCGCACGCATCAGCAACGCGCCCGTGGATCTCTTTGACGACGCCCAGGGCGCCAAGCTTGGGGCCACCGAGGCCACGGTCGAAATCAACGGCACCGCCGATGCCTACGGCGAGGTGCCCGAGGTCGCCGACAGCCACTCATGGCGCATCACCTCGGTCACCATCGGAGCCAGCGTCGATTCGCAGGCTCTGGCGCAGGAGGCCTACCGCATCGGACGTGGCGCGAATTTTCTTCCGGGACGTCTCAGAGCCAGCACGGTTGGCGTTGCGCTGCCCGGTTCGCTGGTCTATGGCGACTCCCAGCTTGCCGCGCTTGAGGACCTGCTCACGACGGCGCTTGGCGTTCAGGAAAGCGACGCGGACATCGCGTTTGGCGAGGAGGGTTTTGTCGTCGTGCCTGCCGTCGTGGGACGCAGCGTGGACCATGCGGTCTTTATCGAAGCGCTGAACGAAGCCTTCTTAAACGCGACCTACAGGGCCGTTGTGCCGATGACCACCGTGCCGGTCCTCATCGACGACGACGAAGCCGCCCGCGCCGCCCAGATGGTTCAGGCGGCCATTGCCGAGCCGGTGGCGCTCGTCTATGAGAACGAGGACAGCTGGCAGGTCATCGCAGAGCAGCTTGGAAGCTGGATCGATACCTCTATCGCGCCGCCAGCCGAGGAGGGCGCTCGGTCAACGCTCGTGCCCTTTGTGGCCCCCGAGCTGGTACAGCAGGGCCTGGGAGAGGTCATCGGCGATCGCGACCCCGGCATCGCTCCGCAAAACGCGAAGTTTGTCATCGACGGCGATTCGATACAGATCAGCCCCTCCACCGATGGCACCGGCATCGACTACGCCAAGGTGGCGGCAGACTTTAACACCATCCTCTTTGAGCAGCCGGACTCCGTGCGCAAGGTCAACCTGACGATTTCGACCCTGCGCCCGAGCATTACGACGGCCGATGCCGAGGGCATGGGGGTTGTCGAGAGAATCGCCTCCTACACGACCGAATACCCGCTTGCCTCAAACCCCAAGATTGCCAATATCCACCTCGCTGCCGACCTCATCAACAATTCCCTTGTTGAGCCGGGCGGCATCTGGTCTTTTAACGAGACGACGGGGGAGTGCAACGCCGAGCGCGGTTTTCAGAGCGCGACGAGCATCTCGGGCGGGGAGTATGTCGACGAGATTGGCGGGGGTATCTGCCAGGTGGCGACCACAATCTTTAACGCGGTCTTTAACGCCGGCCTGCCCATCGAGGAGCGCGTGAACCACGGCTACTACCTGCTCTCCTATCCCCCCGGGCGCGACGCGACGGTCTCCTGGCCTTCTCCGGATCTCAAGTTTTCCAACGACACAGGCTACTGGATTCTCTTGAGCATGACCTATACCGACGACAGCGTGACCGCGACGCTGTGGGGCACGAATCCGGGCTATATTGTCGAGAGCGAGGACAGCGGCTTTGTTGACCGGGTGACCTTTGAGCATGTGGAGATTGAGGACCCCGAGATGTATGAGGGCGAGACGGAGATCAGGCAGTATGGCGCTGATGGAAGGACCATCTCGGTGCGGCGCTATGTGTATAACAGCTCCGGCGAACTCATCCGCGACGCGACCTTCCGGTCGGTCTACGCGCCCGAAGATGAGATTGTCGCCCTCGGCACCAAGGTAGCTGAGTAGACGGCAGGAAGTTCTAACCACGAGGCAACGGAAGAAAGAAGGTAAAGGTGAGGGAGCGGGCGATGGAGGCACAGAGAACCGATACAGACGTCTGGGAGGAGAAGTTCTTCCAGCCTGAGATTGAGAAAATGGCGCGTGCAGACCTTGAGGCCTTACAGCTTGAGCGTCTGAAGACGACGGTGGCACGCTGCTGGGAGGCGATACCCTTTTATCGCAGGGCGTTTGACGAACGGGGGATCAGGCCCTCCGATGTGACGCGGCTTGAGGATTTGCGTCGCCTGCCCTTTACCACGAAGCAGGACATGCGCGAGGCCTATCCCTTCGACCTCTTTGCCATTCCGGTCGACGATGAGCGCGTACAGCGTCTGCATGCCTCCTCCGGCACCACCGGCAACGCGACGGTCGTCGGTTACACCCAAAACGACATCGACGTCTGGGGTGACACCTTTGCGCGTGCCATCGCCCAGGTGGGCGGCGACGCGCATTCGGTCCTGCAGGTCTCCTACGGCTACGGCCTGTTTACCGGTGGGCTTGGCGCACACGAGGGCGGCATTCGGATGCACTCGACGATTCTGCCGATGAGCAGCGGTAACACGAAGCGCCAGGTGCAGATGATGAAGGATTTTGGCGTGGACATCCTGGCCTGCACACCATCGTATGCTCTCTTGATAGCAGATACTGCCCTTGAGATGGGTTACCATCCTGCAACGGAGTTTCGCATCTCGGGTGCCATCTGTGGAGCTGAGCCCTGTTCGGAGGGTATGCGTCGTGAGATTGAGGAGAAGCTCGGCGTCACGCTCGTTGACATCTATGGCCTTTCCGAGGTCATGGGGCCCGGCGTCAGCTGCGAGTGCCACTACCAGGACGGCCTGCATGTCGCCGAGGACCATTTCATCATCGAGATACTCGACCCCGACACCCTCGAGCCGATGCCCGATGGCGAGTACGGCGAGGTGGTCTTTACCACGCTTTCCAAGGAGTGCTCGCCGCTCATCCGCTATCGAACGCGCGACATCAGCCGTATCCTGCCGGGCACCTGCCGCTGCGGACGGACGCTTCGGCGCATGGACAGGGTGAGTGGCCGCACCGACGACATGCTCATCATCCGCGGCGTAAACGTCTTTCCCAGTCAGTTCCAGGAGGTGTTGGCGAGCTTTGAGGAGGTCACCTCCTACTATCAGATTATCCTGAGCTCACAGGGCCCCCTCGATCACGTGCTGCTCAAGGTCGAGACGGTGCCCGAGTTCGATTTCGACGAGATTCGCCGGATAGAGGATCTGCAGAGGCGAATCAACTCAGAGCTGAAGAGCAACCTGCAGGTCAGCGTCGAGGTCAGGGTTGTGGAGCCGAAATCGATTGAGCGCAGCGAGGGCAAGGCAAAGCGCGTGGTCGATCTCCGCTCAAACTGAGCGACCAGGATGTTGAGAACCCGAGCGGCCAGGATGTTGAAAACCCGAGCGGCCAGGTCTTGCCAACCGGGCGGCCAGGACGTTGAGAAGCGAAACGGAAGAGAAAGGCTGTCGCCATGATTGATCAGATAACCGTCTTTCTGGAAAATGAAAAGGGTCGGCTTGCCGCGCTGGCGCACACCATCGGCGAGGCGGGCATCTCAATGCACGCCCTGACCGTGGCGGACACCTCCGAGTACGGTGTCGTGCGCATCATTGCCGATACGCCGACAAGGGTTCATACGATTCTGAGCGAGAAGGGGTTTCGCGTTGCGCTGACCAAGGTGTTCGCGGTCGAGGTACCCGACCACGCCGGCGGCCTGGCCACCCTGCTTGACGCCCTCGATCGGGCCGATCTGAATGTGGAGTACGCCTATTGCTTTGCCCTGGCAAACGACAGGGCGGTCGATGTCCTGCGCATCGACGCGCACGAGGCGGCCGAGAAGGTTATCACCACCGCCGGCTTTCGCATCATGCGACCCGACGAACTGTACGTGCCAGAGCCGTATACGCAGGAGGCCTGACGGATCGTATGCCCCAGGGCTCCCTTCGCCGTTCTCGCGCGCTGTGCGCACTGCTCCTTGCGCTTCTGATTTTCTCGTCAGGTGTACCGGGGTCGGCGCCGTATCGCGCCTTTGCCGATGTCCGCGAGAGCGACCGTATCGGCACCGAGCGGTTGGATGCCGTAGACCCGCCGATTTTAGACGCGCCCGACATCGCCGCCGACTACGCTGCCCTTGCGACCGAGGAGGGCGTCATCCTGTGGGAGCGTGGCGGTGAGGTCTCGGTTCCGATGGCATCCATGACCAAGCTCATGACCGCCGTCGTTGCCCTGGAGCACTGCGACCCCGAAACACCGATGCTCGTCACCTACGGGGCCGCGACCGCTGACGGTTCAAGCGCCAGCCTCTGGGAGGGCGACACGACGACCTTTCACGACCTTTTGATTGGCATGATGGTGCCCTCGGGCAACGACGCCGCCCTGGCCATCGCCGAGAATGTCGCGGGCACCGAGTTTGCCTTTGTCGATTTGATGAACGAGAAGGCGGCCGAACTCAGCATGACCAGCTCGCACTTCTCCAACGCTTCGGGGATTATCGACGAGGAAAACTACACGACGCCGCGTGACTACCTGCTGCTCGTGCGCCATGCGATGCAGCAGCCGCTTTTGCGCGAGGTCGTCGGCCAGCCAGAGGCCTGGGCGTATTTTGGAGGGCGCGAGGAGCATTTTGTCTCGACCAATCAACTCTTTCACATGATGGAAGGCGTCACAGGCATCAAGACGGGCTTTACCGATGCCGCCGGCTACTGCTTCGTGGGAGCGGTAAAGCGCGGCGACCTTGAGCTGTACGCGGTCATCTTTCATTCCAGCGACGAGAACCAGCGCTTCTTGGACGCCCAGACCCTGCTTGAATGGGGTTTTACGCATTACCGTTCTGTCGAACTGATCAAAAGCGAGACCCCCGTTGCCGAACTTGCCCTCTTGAGCTGGATTGACAAAAGCGTGGAGGTCTGTGCGGCTGCGCGTGTTGAGGTCAGCGTCTTTGACTACGCCGGGCCGATAACCCAGGAACTCGAGCTTGCCGAGTGGGAGGGCACGGTTGTCAAGGGCGATGTGGTGGGCAGCATCATCTGGAGCCAGGGTGGCGAGGTGCTTGCGACCTGCGACGCCCTTGCTGTGCGAACCGTGCCCGAACCGGATTTCTGGGAGGGTGTGGGCATCAGCCTCAAACGCTTCTGGGGCGGCCTGTTTGGCGACCCTGCGCATCTGGAGACCAAAATCCTGCTCCCCGAGATATTCTGAGCGGCAGGTGGCGCCGCCGCGCCGCCGCACTGCCGCGCCGCTGCCAGCCTCGCCGCCTGCGCCCGCCCCCGCGCTCGCGCCACCTGCCGCTGGCGCGATTTGACAACCCTGCTACAATGCCAAGAGGCGTTTGAATCCAGCTTTTGTTATGAGGTCGAACATGGACGAGACAAAAACCTGTCCGGTCTGCGGAGCCGCTGTCCGCGACGGGGAACATGAATGCGAGCGGTGCGGCTTTAAGCTCGTCGGCGCAACCGAGGAACTCGAATCGCCGGGAGCGGCAAGCAGCGGCATCATCGAGATTGACCCCTGCGGCAAACCTCGCCTGACCCTCGTGAAGGGCCCTCTGAAAGGCGAGGCCTTCCTTCTGGACGCCTTGCCGGCGACCATCGGGCGCGACCCAAGCTGCGACATCTTCCTGAATAATATGACAGTCTCACGCAAGCATGCTATTATTGAAAGACTGGGGAGCCGCATCGTCGTACGCGACAACACTTCACTGAATGGCACCTGGGTCGATGGAAAAATCGTTGAGGAAGCCGAGCTGATTGAGGGCACTCTTTTACAGGTGGGCACCTTCTCGATGCGGTTTTCCTGTCGGTAGCGTTTGGAACACACTGTCCTGAGGCGCGGGAAAAAGGGAAGAGGCTCTCGATTATGGCCATCAAACAACTGAGCGTGTTTGTTGAGAACCGAGCGGGACGGCTTGCCCGCGTGACCGCTATCCTGGAGGAAGCGGGAATCAGCATCCGAGGCTTCTCACTGGCGGATACGGTGGATTTTGGCATCGCGCGCCTGGTGGTTGATCGTCCCTCGGCTGCGGCCGAGGCGCTGATGCAGGCAAATCTGCTGGTACGTGCGACCGATCTGCTCTGTATCGAACTCCCCGATACCCCCGGTGCGCTCGATGTCGTTTTTACCGCAGTCGGCGAGGCCGACATCAACGTCGAGTACGCCTACTCGCTCGTCTCAACCTACGTGGTGCTCAAAGTAGCCGATATTGAGGCTGCCGAGGAACTGTTGGCCTCAAAACCCCTGCGCCTGGCGAGCCAGGACGACCTGGCGCGGCCCCTTGCCGGCGGATCTCGGCAGGACTGAGCGATGGGCATGACCCCTCACCAGCCAATCTATCATCCGGCCTTTGAGTGCGCCTCGCGCGAGGAGATACGGGCGCGGCAGCTTGTGCTTTTGCAGGAGCAGCTTGCCTGGGCCTACGAACGCGTGCCCTACTACCGCGAGCGCTTCGACGTGATTGGGCTTAAACCCGGCGACATTCGCACCCATGAGGACGTACGTCTTGTTCCGCTCACCACCAAAGAGGCCCTGCGCGAGACCTATCCCTATGGCCTTTTTGCCGTACCGCTCGATCAGATTATCCGCCTGCATGCCTCCAGCGGCACGACCGGCAAACCGATTGTCGTTGGCTATACGCGCGAGGATATTGAGCATTGGCGCTTCTGCATCATGTCCATTGCCCAGATGGCAGGCGTCGTACCCGGCGACCGGGCACAGATGGCCTTTGGCTATGGCATGTTTACGGGCGGCTTTGGCCTGCATTACGGCATGGAGGGTCTGGGCTGCATGATCATCCCCGCCTCCGCCGGCAACACGGAGCGCCACATCATGATGATTGAGGATTACGGCACGACCGTATTGATTGCCACGCCTTCCTATGCGCTGCATATCTGCGAGGTGGGGGAGCGGCTGGGCTATGACTGGAAGAAGTCTCAGCTGCGTGTGGGCCTGTTTGGCGGTGAGCCCTGCCCGCCCAAGCTGAAGCGGGAGATTGAGAGCCGCATGCACATCCACTGCACGGATAACTATGGCCTGACCGAGGTGATGGGCCCCGGCGTCTCAGGCGAGTGTCTGAGTTCGCGCGACCATCAGCATATCGTTGAGGATCATTTTTACTGGGAGGTCATCGACCCGAAGACCCTTGAACCTTTGCCTGAGAACGCTGCCGGCGAGCTGGTGCTGACGCCTCTGCAGAAGCAGGGCATTCCGCTTCTGCGCTACCGTACCCGTGACCTGACCTCCGTGACCTGCGAGCCCTGCGCCTGTGGCCGTACGAGCGCCCGCATGAAAAAGGTGCGCCATCGTTCAGATGACATGCTCATCATCCGTGGCACGAATGTCTATCCGAGCCAGATTGAAGATGTGCTCGCCAGTATCGCGGGTGCAAGCGCCTACTACCATCTTACGGTCGATAACGAAAGCGGGCTCGATCGCCTGACTCTTGACCTTGAGGTAAAGCCCGAGGCCTTCTCGGACAGCTTTACCGAGATGGACGCCTTTCGCCGAGCGGTCGCGGACCGGCTCAAGAGCGTGCTGCAGGTGGGTGTTGCCGTCAAACTTGTGGAGCCGGGCAGCATCGAGCGGGTCATGGGCAAGACTCAGCATGTGACCGACAGCAGGCCGTGAGGGGGAGGCCGTGAGGGGGAGCGGTGCCGGTGGGCGGCGGTGCCTGTAGGTGGTGGCGCCTGTGAGCGACAGCAGGGTTGGAGCGGTGTTGGGGCTCGTTGGAGCGGTGCCTGCGAGCGGCGCCTTCAGTCCTCCTGTGTGCCGGCGCCGTAGAAATCAAAGGTCGCAACGGTCAGTTTGAGGTAGATGGCGGTGTCCGGCAGCGAACGGTTGTCGCGGCCCTGATAATAGTCGCCAAAGGCGATGCCGATGGCTTTCCAGTAATAGGTCGTTTCGCCAATGACCGTGTAGCCCACCGAATAGGTGTTCCCAAAGTCATCGGTGCCAGAGTGGTCTACGACACTGGAAACCTCCTCACCGCTCAGAGTCTGCAGGCGCAGCAGATGCTCTATCTCGGCCTCAAGCCCCTCTGAGCTGAAGTTCAGGTACCTGAGCTGGGCATATCCGCCCATATCGCCCTGGGTGAGATCGAGCACCCAGGCACCGTTAAAGTCGGTCTGCAGCTCATCAAAGTCGTAGGCGTTAAACTCGCTTTCGTAATAACCATCAAGCGTTTCCTCCGTGCGGCCCGCAGGCAGATGGATAATCTCCTTGCCGGAGGCGGTGCTGTCGGGATTGTCGGAGGTAAGGCGGTCATTGATAAAGACATTCCAGCCCGCCTCCACAAACGTTGCAAAGGTATCGTCTGGCGTGGTCCCCACAAGGTTGACGAGTACGGGCATCTCGGAGTCGAGAGCGGCGCGCGTCTCGGATGTGGTAAGGGTGACGACCTCATCCGGAGCCTGCTCAAGGACAAACGAGCGGACGAAGTTCGTGAGAAAATAGCCCGCCGCCACCAGAGCGGCGATGACGACGATTGCCAACAGGATGGTGGTGATCGGCGTGGCGGTTCGCCTCATCCCTCCGCCTCGCACATGATAGCCGCTGCCGTGTATGTTTGCCTGCCGGAAGGCCGTCGGATCGGCGCCTGCTCCTGTTGCGATGAGCCCGTCGGCGGACACAGCGGAGCTTGCTGTCGCCTGCGACGGTGCGGGCGCGGCGCGGCGCGCGGGGCGGCTGCGCGCAGGGCGCGGCGGCTGAGGCTCCGCCGGCTCCGCGGAGCGTGCGCGGCGGCGCGGCGGCTGAGGATTGTCGGAGTTCCGGGCAGCTCTGGCGTTCTGGGAGCTGCGGGAGGCCGCGGGCCGTGTCTCAGCCGCCCGCGCCGCCTCGGCTGCCTCGGCAGCCTGCGCCTCGGCAGCCTGTGCCCGGGCGGTTCGCACCCGCACCGCTTCGGCCGCCGCCTGAGTCTCGGCTTCAGCGCGTGCACGCGCTTCGGCGGCCGCCCGGGCCCGGGCCGCCCGCACCTCCTCGGCCTCAGCTGCCTCCTGCGCCTGGGCCAGGGCGCGAGCCTCCGCACGCGCCTGGGCAGCGGCCTGTTCTCGTGCCTCGGCCCGGGCGCGTTCTCGCGCCTCGGCTCTGGCCTTTGCTTCCGCCTGCGCCCGGGCCTGCTCCTGCGCCTCGGCCTCCGCTCGCGCCCTGGCTTCGGCTTCGGCCTCGGCCCGTGCCCGTGCCTCCTCGGCCTCGGCTGCCTTCCTGGCTTCGGCTTCGGCCCGTGCCTGAGCCTTGGCCTGAGCCTTGGCCTGCGCCTGAGCTTCAGCCTGGGCCTGCTTCTGCGCCCGAGCCTGCTCCTGCGCCTCAGCCTTTGCACGCGCCCTGGCTTCGGCCTCGGCCTCGGCTCGTGCTCGTGCCTCCTCGGCCTCGAGAGCCTTCTGCGCCTCAGCCTCGGCCACCTTCTGCGCTTTCGCTTCGGCCTGCGCCCGTGCCTGCGCTTCGGCCTGCGCCTCAGCCTCGGCCACCTTCTGCGCTTCCGCTTCGGCCTGCGCCCGTGTCTCGGCCTCGGCCCGTGCCTGCGCTTTTGCCTGGGCCTTTGCTTCCGCCCGCGCCCGCGCCTGCTCCTGTGCCTCGGCTTCGGCCCGTGCCTGCGCCCGGGCCTGCTCCTGCGCTTCAGCTTCGGCACGTGCCTGCGCCTCGGCTTCGGCTCGCGCCTGTGCTCGCGCCCTGGCCTGCTCCTGTGCTCGAGCCTCAACCTCGGCCTGCGCCTGAGCTTCGGCCTCGGCCCGGGCTTCAGCCTCGGCTCGCGCCTGCGCCTCAGCCTCGGCCACCTTCTGCGCGTCTGCTTCAGCCTGCGCCCGGGCTTCGGCCTCGGCTTCTGCCCGCGCTCGCGCACGTGCTTCAGCCTCTGCTCGCGTTCGAGCCTGAGCTTCAGCTGCTATACGAGCCTGTGTCTCGGCCTGTGCCGCCTGCGCCGCCGCCGCCGCCCGCGCCACCGCCTGAGCCTCAGCAAGGGCCTGGGCCTCAGCGGCCGCCTGTGCCCGTGCCGCCTGTGTTCGCGCCCGCGCCGCCGCCGCCCGCGCCGTTCGCGTCGCCGGTACCACCGGAAGCTCATCCAGCGCAGATGCCGAGAAGAGTTCTGCGGCAGCAGGGCCTGCCGAAGCTGTGCCAGATGCTATCGGCTCACCTGTGTTGGAGGAGGGCGACGAGGAAGGCGGATCATCGTAGCTGCCGACGAAGGCAATCTCCGGTAAGTCCTGGCCGAGAGCTGCATAACTCATGGTCGCATCGGGGTCAAAGCCAGCTGCCGCGACCGTCGATTTCTGATCAGGCAGATTCGTTACGGGAGGGCGTTTGTCAGGGACGATGTTGTTTGTGGCAAGGAAGGCATCGAGGTCAAATCCTCCGGAGTCGTCTGCAAAGGGGGACTCACCCCGTTTATCCGGAAGCCCGTCTGTCGTATCAAGCTTTTTCTTCCGTGCCATTAGATAGCCTTTTCCGTTCAGCTGAGCGCCAGCGGGCTGTACCTGTCTTGCGGTATTGTACCCCAACGCCGGCCTTTTGCGAACGCTTCGCGCCCAAAGGCTTCGCGCCCAAAGGCAGCTGTCGTTTGCACGCAAACAGGCTACAGGGGATGCCCGTTCAGATTCTGCCCCAGCTGACCCAGATCAAAGGGAGTCTCCTGATAGACATAGTAATTCAGCCAGTTGGCAAAGAATTGATGAGCGTAGGTTCGCCAGCGTACCAGGGGCGCTCGTTCGGGGTCGTTATCGGGGTAGTAGTTTGCCGGGATGGCGATGTCCAGGCCGGCTGCAATATCGCGGCGGTACTCGCGGTCAAGCGTGTCCGCGTCGTACTCCAGATGCCCGGTGACGAACACCTGACGATGCCGTGGGCTGGCGAAGATGACCGCGCCGGTTTCGGGGGAGCCTGCAAGCAGTTCGAGCCCGGCCTGCTCAACATCTTCTGGCAAGACGGTTGTGTAGCGAGACTGCGGCATGTAGAAGGGGTCGTCCAGCCCGAGCAGCAGACGACTCGTGTGGTCGATGTGCTCCAGGGGGTAGATGCCGGAGAGCTTTTTTGACATGGTGCGCTTCTCGATGTCGTAGAAGTGGAACAGCGCGGCGTTGGCACCCCAACAGATATACAGGGAGCGGTAGACATGGTCGCGCGACCATTCAAAAAGCGCAGTCAGCTCCTCCCAGTAATCGATGTCAGTAAAGGGCAGAGACTCAACCGGCGCACCGGTGAGGATCAGGCCGTCGAAGCGTCGCCCCTGCTCAAGGATGGCGCGCGAGTCTTCGTAGAAGGTCTCCATATGCTCGAATGTCGTGTGTTTGGAGATGTGGCCGCCCATCGCGATGAGCGTGACGTGGATTTGCAGCGGCGTGTTGGAGAGAAGGCGCAGCAACTGCGTCTCGGTGGCGATTTTTGTGGGCATCAGGTTGACGACCGCAAGCTCCAGCGGACGGATGTCCTGGGTGGCGGCGCGGTGCTCCGTCATCAAAAAGACGCTCTCGCGGCGCAGGATGTCGATTGCTGGCAGACCATCGGGTACGTTGACAGGCATGATCCTTTTCCTCAGAGCCGGGAAGCCGTAAAACAACAGCGGTCTCATCATAGCAGTTTATCCGAGGCATCGGGCGGCTGCTGCCGACCTGCTTTCTGGCGCTGCTGCAGGGCTGCTGCCGGCTTGCTGGCGGGCTGGCGCTTTCTGCCGGGCTGCACTGTCGAGGTCGCCCTTGCCGGCCTGCCGTCGGGCTGCTGCCGGCCTACTGGCGGGCTGGCGCCGGGCTGCACTGTCGAGGTCGCCCTTGCCGGGCTGGCGCTTTCTGCCGGGCGCTATGCCGAGAACAGTTTGCGCATCTCGGAGAGCAACTGCCTGCGGAAAAAAATCATGACCCAGAGCAACGACAAGCTTGCTGCCAGGGCACTGATAAAGGCGAGCAGGTTCCAGGTGGTCAGACCCAGGGCAACAAGCAACAGCGGCATCAGGCCCAGCACCATGTCAAAGAGCAGATACTTGGCATAGCCGTGGATGAAGGTCGAGCGAAACACGAGGAGGAGCACGTTGTCATAGATCAGCGCCAGCAGGCAGATGCTGGGGATGACAAAGGTGGTAATCAGGAGATTTTGCGTGACGATGAACCACACGAGCGTTATGACTATCAGGAAGAGAAAGTAGCGGGCAACCACGCGCAGGAAGTCGGGCGCATGGATGATGATGTTACGTACGATGAGATAGTTTACGGCCAGCGCGAGGCAGACGACAAACACGATTCCCGGCGGCAGTGCCAGCGTAAAGCCCAATAACAACATGATGAGCAGGCAGGCACCCGTAGCAAAGGCCAGTACCTTGAGGGCCATGGTGCCGGATTTGCGCACCACGTTGTTGGGAAACACCGAGGGCGTGGCCCTGCCATGCAGCTGTGCCTGGCAAAGCGGGCAACGCTCCAGCTCGCCGCCAAAGTCGATGCCGCACCGGTCGCAGTGCCTCATCGCCGGTCCCCGTCCCCGTCCATCTCCCGCGCACCGTCCCCGCCCGCACCTCGCGCACCGTCCCCGTCCGCACCTCGCGCACCGTCCCCGTCCGCATCTCGCACACCGTCACCTCGCGCACCGTCCCCGTCCGCATCTAAAATCGGTGTTCTTCCGCCCAGAATCGGCGTCCTTCCGCCCAGACGTTTGAGCGATGCCTCCAGCCGTGCCTCGCGCCGGTCCTCGGCAAGCTCGTCGTTACCCTTGTTGATATGGATGCTTCCCTCAACGCCCGCGTCGCTGAAGATGCGGCAGAAGTCCTTGATGATGTCGGTATTTGCGAAGACCGTTGAGATTTCGATGCTCAAAACATTAGCAAACGAACAGATAACGAAGTTCATGCCCTTGGTGGAGGTGAGTACATTGATGTCGCAGAGGTATTTGGCAATCCTCTCGTCAATGTCTATCCGACCGAGGTTTGAGACCGTTGCGGTGCTCTCGCGTCTGGCCAGGCGCGCGGCAAAATCGATGGCGACATCTTTTGCGATACGCGGGCTGAGCCGCAGCAGGGGGTTTTTCTCAAGGCGAATCATCTGGTACATGCGTGGTTTGAGGTGCTGTGCGGTGGTAACGGTCTTCAGCTCGGCCTGAACTTTTGCCGCCACCGCGCCTATCGGCTCATCTTCCTCACCAGGCACGTAGGAAATGTGAGCCAGGCCAAAGAAGTTTTTCGTGGTCAGGGACTTGAAGTGCTGACGCAGGTCAACCGGGATGTCGATGTTGATGGGGCGATTGCGTTGGCGCAGCGGCATCTCCTGGCGAATGGCGCAGATGAGCGCCGCCATCACAAAGGCCGTGATACCCACGCCGTGACTTTTTGCCAAGGCGATGGCCCTGTCTGCCGGCAGGTGGTATTCCAAAAAGCTTGGGTCGGCCTCGTCCTTCCAACCACTGATGCGATAGGCCCTGCCGCCGCGCGACGTGGCGGCCTCAGTGCGCTCGTAGTACTTGGAGAAGCTGTCCTCGGTCTTCTGTCTATCCGTGCCCTCGTAGTCCACCGGAACGCCGGTAACGCCGTAGCGTCGTTGCACATACGCATAGATGAGCGCCTTAAAAAAGCCCAGCGTCCCCCGCCCGTCAGAGATCATATGTGAGACCTCGACGTTGATGCGTTGCCGATAATAACTCACGCGAAACAACACGCTTTTGGCATCGACGCGCAGGCCGTAGCAAATTGGCAGGTTTTCCGGACTGACCTTCGGTGTCGTCTGCAACTGCTCCAGGTAGTACCAGAACATGCCGCTTCGCAGGCAGACGTTAAAGCTGGGGAATATGGCAACCGTCGTATCGAGTGCCTCCTGTAAGGCCTCAGGGTCGATGTCGTCTCGCAGGGTGACGGCATATCTGAACACCGTCTGAAAGGCGCTGCCCGCCTGCGATGAGTAGAACTTCCCGATGTTGTCTAGTCGGTACCAGATATCTCGAGCCACGCCTGTCCGTTCTCCTTCTCCAATGCGTCGCCATCCAGGAAATGCTTGAAAAGGGCATAGGTGTCCTTGACAAGACCAAACACCGCCGGGTACAGAAAATAGCCGTGAATCGCGTCAATTATACGATAACACTGCACGTCGTTTCCCGCCTGGGCAAGGCGACGCGCGAAGGCTTCGCCCTCGTCTCGCAGCGGGCAATACTCGGCGCTCACCAGCAGCGTTCGCGGTTGGTTGGAGAGGCTGGGAGCCAGTAAGGGGGCAAAATAGGGGTTGGTGAGGTCTTTCGGCGAACGGATGTAGAGCTCCATGTAGTCTGCGACATCGCGTGCGGTGAGCAGGTAGTCAAAGCCGTTTGTGCGTACCGACTCAAAGCGTGACGTCGGGCTGTGGTCGTTGTAGGTGGCGGGGTAGAGCAGTATCTGCGTGCGGGGCGCAAACTCGCCGCGGTCACGACCCATGAGCGAGACGACCGCGGCCAGGTTGCCCCCGGCGCTGTCACCGACGAGCACGGCCCTGTCGGTATCCACATCGCTGATGAGCGTGCCGGCAAAAAGCTGCCGCGCCACTTCGTAGCAGTCCTCCGGTGCCTGGGGAAAGCGATACTCTGGTGCCCGCCGATAATCGACCGCAACCACCCGTCGTTCCAGTTTGATGGCCATGGTGGTGCAGGCATCAAGGTAGAAGTCCACGCTGCCGTTGACCCACCCTCCGCCATGAAAGAAAAGAATCGTGCCGCGGGAGTCCTCACTGACCTCCAAGCCGCTGGCCAGCGTAAAGGTGATGTCCAGAGGGGTAAAGACGCGCAGGGGCACCCTGTAGCCATCCGGCATGAGGGCTACGGTGTCCTCGATGCGGCAGCGCGGGTTTGGCAGATGCAGCTTGCCTGAGAGGTCCTCGACGACGCGCTGGGCTCTGTAGGACTTCTTGATGTCTGGTCGCAGACGCGTTGCGGCCTTAAAGGCGGCAAGCACCGCCTTGTTCATGGGCATCGGGTGCAATCCTTTCTGTTTGCCGGTCCTGCCCATTGTAACGCAGCGGCTGGCAGTCATGACTTTGGCACTGCAGCGACGGCCAATAAACAGACGCTGACGTCGGGTACACCCAAACGTCAGCGTCCATCCTACTGCCTTAACAGGGCAGGGTTTCTGCCTCTTACTGAGAGGGGCTTCGCTTGCTGAGAGGGGCTCCTCTTACATTGAGAAGGGCGCCTCTCAGATTACGCGCCCGCGCTCATCTACGGCAGCTCCTCTACGGCACTCTCAGAGCCCGGCGGCGGCGTTTTTGCCAGCCAGACGGCCGAAGCACAGCGCGGTTCCCAGGCTGATGCCGGCTACGGTGACCGGGTATTCCACCACAAAACGCCCGCCCATATTGTTGCCGGTGGCAAACAGACCGGGGATTGGCGCGTTGTCGGGCGCAAGCACATGCAGGTCGAGGTCGGTGCGCAAACCGCCCATCTGCACGAGCATGCCGGCGCTGCCAAACTTATAGGCGAAAAATGGCGCCTCGGCCAGCGGGTACAGACGGCGCGGGTCCTTGCCGAAGTCCTCGTCATAGCCCTTGGCGCACAGTTCGTTGTACCGATCCACCTCGGCTTTGACCGTCGCCGCGTCAAGTCCCATCTGCGCTGCCAGATCCTCAATGGTATCGGCCTTCAGCAGACCTTCGGCATCCTCGACCATCGCGCGTGTGGTGTAGCCAAGTCCAAAACCCGCAAGCACGGTCTCGTAGTCAGCAATCTGATCGTCGCCTACAAAGTAATTCACGTAACCGTGGCCGGTCGGCTGGGTCAGGAGCTGCTCAGGCCACTTTGCGTCAAAGAGCTGCCAACTCTCCTTGCCCGGTTGGCGCGACAACTGATCGGCGATGTTCTGGCCGGGAATATCCTCGTTCATAAAACGATGACCCTCAAGGTTGAGCTGCAGGAAGGCATCGACGCCAAGGGGCCCGCCCATATGATGCGTCATCGGCGCCAGCGGCCCGAGCTCCATCTCGCCACCCGCCCAGATGCCCATCAACTGTCCGTCGCCGGTGTTGCAGGCCACGCCTGCAGGGTCGAACTGGGGGTACCAGGACGTGAATTCAAGCGTCCAGGGCACATAGTATTCGCGCATCTCAAGGTTGTTCCCAAAGTCGCCCGTGGCCAGCACGACCGCCTTTGCGTTGACCTTGGTATAACTTCCCGCCGAACTGACCAGCCAGGCGCCTGTCACCGCGCCGCTCTCGTCGGTAATCAACTGCTCGCCTTTGGCGTCGTAGAGCACCTTCGCGCCTTTTTCGATGGCGATGTCGCGGGAGTTGTCGCAGGCCCATTGCATGTTCGGGTTCGTCGTGATGGTGCCGTGGAAGTAGGGGTAGTACTCGGTTTTCCAGTCGTACCCCGCAAGAGGCGGGAAGCACTTCGGACGGATGTAGAACTCCTTGTCCGTCGCCTTGTTTGCCGCGGAAGAGGGCAGTATCTCAAAGTCCGCGCCCTCGACAAACCAGTCGAAGTCCTCGCCGGAATGGTCGTACCAGTAGTTGAGCAGTACGGGGTTGGTGCGATAGGTCATGTCCTTTTGGAGCTGATTGACGATGTCGGTCTTGGGAGCCCACTCGATGCCCAGGTCCTTTTGAATCTGGGAGCCAACGACGCCAAAGTCGCCCGCCATGATGACCACGGAGTAGGTTTCCTCAGCCTGCTTCTCGGCGACGATGACCGATTTACCGGCCTCGACGGCCTCGCGGGCGGCGGCTATGCCGGCCAGACCCAGACCGATGACGAGAACATCGCAGCTCTCCTCGGCGTCGGCTGCCTGTGGCGCGGGTGGGGCAGTGAGAAACGCGGGGCTTTTGCTGGCTGTGGGCGCATCCGCTCCGCCCGCTCCGCCCGCGCCTCCGGCAGCATCCGCGCCGCCGCCCGCAGCCGCGTCGCCCTCACCTGCGCCGCCACCTGGTGCGCATGCGGTCAGGCCGACGGCCATCGCGGCTGCCGCCGTACCCAGGCCGCCGAGAAACGCGCGCCTTGAGAGGCCCCGTCCAGCACCGCCTTCGGTCGGTGAGTCCGGGCAAAGCCCTCCGCCCGTCTCTGCGCCTGGCGTCGCGCCCATCTCTGCATCCGTTGTTCTGCCTGTTGTGGTGTCCATTGTTCCGTCCCTTCTTCTCTGTCCTTCGCTTATTGCGTTGACAAAACACTGAATCGAATCTACAGTTGCGCACAGACGGTATCTCTGCCCGTTTTGGGTGGAACATGCGAATTTCATCCACCCGTTTTGGGTGATTCATCGGGCGGTTCATGCGTTTACCTGCCGATTTGTTTGCCGACGGGGATGAGGCTTTTCAAACATGGTTTCCCGGACAGGAAAAAGCATCAGTATCTGCCTCGGTTATGCGCTGCTGACTGCCAGTGCGTATATGTGCCTGCACAGTCCGACTGCCTTTGCGGCGGTGCTGCTGCCTTCGCGCGACATCTGGAGCTACTACCTGCTCGTCGTCCTGCTTGCCCAGTTGAGCGTTTTTGTCGCGGGCCTGTTCATCCGCCATTCCCTGACCGCTCGCTCTCGACAGATACTGATTACGCTCGCCTCGATTGTCATGGTGCTCGCTGTCGCAGGCATCTTTCTGGTGGGGAGAATGGGCGCGGCGGCCCTTGCCCCTCCCTATGTGGGCATCGTATTGATTGCGCTTGGCATCGGTGCCGGCTTTGCCTTCTTCAATCTCTGTTGGGCGCAGGTCTTTACGCAGCTTGAAGCCAGGAGCCTCTATCGTCTGGTGATTCTGAGCTATCTGATCGGTCTGGTCATCTATCTTCCCGTTACCCTGATGCCACAGGATGCCGTTGTCCCCGTCATCATCTGCGCCGTACTGGCGAGCGCCTTTCTTCTGAACACCTGTGACGCGAAATACGCGTCGCCAGCGTCCCAGAGCACGTCTGCGGCACTCCAGGGCGCACCCTCGACCGTTGAGGGCAGCCCCCACGCCGTGCCTCCCAGCCCCCACGCCGTGCCTCCCAGCTCCGCGCACGCCGCACGTGTATCCGCGAGCCACACCGTGCCTCCCAGCAGCCCTCACGCCTCAAGTGCATCCGCGAGCCGCGCCGCGCTCCAACAACTCTGGCGCCCGGTGCTCTGCACGGCGGTCTTTGGCTTCATGAGCGGTCTGATGCTTGAGATTTCAAGGCATGACGGGCTGTCGCTTGGGGAGTTTCAGCAGGTCTCAATCATCGCCAGCCTGATTGTTGTGGCAATCCTGCTGCTGCCGGCGTTGATTTTGGCGCGCCCGCTTGACATCACGAGCGCCTATCGCATCTCTCTGCCAATCTCGGCGGCGGGCTTTTTGCTGCTGCCCTTTCTCTTCGACGCGCTTTCTGGCATCACCATCGCGCTGGTGCACATGGGCCTGATGACGGTCTCAATCGTTTTGTGGTGCCTGTTGGCGACGACGGCGCACAACACGGGGCTGCCCGCGCATCGGGTCTTTGGGGCCTGTCTGGCAGCGACCACCCTGGCCCTGCTCGCCGGCAACGCATTTGGCCTGTTGCAGGGAGCATTCCTGACCCAGAGCGTTCTCTCGCTGGCTGCGGTGGCTCTGGTCTCCATCTATCTGCTCAGCATGCTTTCGCTGGTATTTTTCAGAGGGCAGGGGCTTGCGCGGGAGACGAGATCGGATAAGGCGTCTGCAGAAAATCCGCTTTCTCGTGAGAAGTTCTACCTTGAGTCGTGCCGTCAGATTGCCACGGATGCCGGCCTGACGCCACGTGAGGCCGAGATGTTGCCGCTGCTCGGTTCGGGTCGCTCGATTGCGCGCATGGCCGAACTCCTGTTCATCTCCGAGAACACCGCGAAATCCCACGTCAAGAGTATCTACAGTAAACTCGGCGTGCATTCCAAGCAGGAACTGATCGACCTGGTCAGCGAGAAGACCGCTGCCTCATCGACCCCCATCTCCTCCCAGGCAGCTCCCATTCCGTCCTCCACCACCCCGTCCCCTTCGGCATCTCCCTCCCTCCAATCGGGTATACTGGCTTCTCGCGCCAGTGGAGCCAAAGCGGCACCGTCGGCGCCAGCCACCGGAGCCAGGATGGCGCCCTCATCGCCAGCATCACCATCGGCCACCGGAGCAAAAGCGCCCTCGTCGGCGCCGGGAAATCGAGGAGAAGCGGAGGGATCATGGCCACGGAGAAGAAGATCACCATTGTAAAGGACGGGCCCTATCTGGTCGCGGGCAGCGTGCCGCTCGATGAGAAGGTCATGCTCAGCGCAGGCCACGAGCGCGTCTATCAGCAGGGGAGGGTCTTTGAGGCAAAGGAGACCTACGCGCTCTGTCGCTGCGGGAAGTCAAAAAACCCGCCGTTTTGCGACGGCTCGCATGTCGCGGCCCATTTTGACGGCACCGAGACAGCCTCCACCAAGCCCTTTGACCAGCGTGTCGAGATTTTTGAGGGGCCAACGCTTGACCTGTATGACGACGAGCGCTGCGCATTTGCCCGCTTCTGCCATCGTGCTGGCAAGGAGGTCTGGACCCTCACGGAGGAAAGCGATGACCCACAGGCCCGCGCAGAAGCCATCCAGGCTGCCAACGACTGCCCGGCCGGGCGCCTCGTGCAGCACGACAAGCTCGCTGACAATGTGGGCATCGAGCCTGAGCTTGAGCCGGCCATCTCGATACTGCAAGACCCGGAGCGTGAGGTCAGTGCGTCTTTGTTCGTGCGAGGTGGCATCCCGCTCATCTCAGCGGAAGGCTTTGAGTATGAGCGGCGCAACCGCTACGCGCTCTGTCGCTGCGGTGCTTCGCGCAATAAACCCTTTTGCGACGCCACGCACGTCAACGCCGGGTACCTGGACGGATTGAAGTAGCCGCGAAGCCTCCTGTGCGCGGCACTTACGGTACAATTAAATATTCTCATCGCTATCCAATCGCAGTGCCTGGGAGGCGAGTCAGCAATGGCTTTTTACTATGACGATGTGGCGCGTACCTTTAACGAGTACCTTCTGGTGCCCGGCTATTCGTCGGCGGACTGCCTTCCGGCCACGGTCGATTTGAGCGTCCCGCTTGTCAGGTACGTCGCAGCCGAGGGCCCCTCCCTCAGTTTGCGCATCCCGCTGGTCTCCGCCATCATGCAAAGCGTCTCTGACGACGTGATGGCCATTGCGCTTGCCCGCGAGGGCGGCCTGTCGTTTATCTACAGCTCGCAAAGTGTTGCCGACGAGGCAGCGATGATAACGCGCGTCAAGGACCACAAGGCCGGCTTTGTTGTGAGCGATTCCAATGTCTCGCCCGCAGACACGCTTGCCACGGTGATGGAGATGAAGGAGCGCTCCGGGCACTCCACCATGCCAGTGACCCACGATGGCACACCGCATGGTCGTCTGCTCGGCATCGTCACCAGTCGCGATTACCGACCGAGCCGTACACCGCTTGACGCGAAGGTCTCGCAGTTCATGACCCCCCGGGAGCGCCTCGTTGTCGCGCCAAAGGAGACGACCCTCTCAGAGGCCAACGACATCATCTGGGATCACAAGCTCAATGCCCTGCCCGTTGTGGATGCCGACGATTGTCTGCTCTACATGGTCTTTCGCAAGGACTATGACTCGCACAAGGAAAACCCGCTGGAAAACCTCGACGACCACAAGCGCTATATGGTGGGCGCGGGCATCAACACGCACGACTATGAGGAGCGGGTCGAGCCGCTGCTCGCCGCCGGCGCCGATGTGCTCTGCATCGATTCCTCCGAGGGATTTACGGAGTGGCAGGGGCGCACGATTGACTGGGTAAAGCGCAGCTTTGGGCCTGAGGTCAAGGTGGGGGCTGGCAACATCGTGGATCGCGAGGGCTTTCGCTTTCTGGCCGAGGCCGGTGCCGACTTCATCAAGGTGGGCATCGGGGGCGGCTCAATCTGCATCACGCGTGAGCAGAAGGGCATCGGTCGCGGGCAGGCCACGAGCATCATCGAGGTCGCCGACGAGCGCAACCGCTACCTCAGGGAGACGGGCATCTACATCCCCATCTGCTCGGATGGTGGCATCGTTTATGATCATCATATGACACTCGCATTAGCGATGGGCGCCGACTTCATGATGCTGGGGCGCTATTTTGCCCGCTTTGACGAGAGCCCGACGGCCAAAGTCACCGTCAACGGCAACTATATGAAGGAGTATTGGGGAGAAGGCTCGGCGCGCGCGCGCAACTGGCAGCGCTACTATGCGGGGGGTGGCGCCAAGCTGAGTTTTGAGGAGGGGGTGGATTCCTACGTGCCCTACGCCGGCCCGCTGAAGGACAATGTCGCGCTGACACTGGCAAAGATACGCTCGACGATGTGCAACTGCGGCGCACAGAGCATCCCGCAGTTTCAGCAGAAGGCCAAACTGACCCTGGTTTCCTCGACCTCCATCGTTGAGGGCGGCGCGCACGACGTACTGCTCAAAGACCAACTCGGCGCCCTGCCCCCGCGCTGATTATCCTCCGGAATCGTTCGTGGCTTTGCATTGCGAGGCGCAACCCAGAGAGCTTGACAGATCGACAGATACCATCAGGCAGGGCTTAGGGTAGCCAGAGGTCATGGAGAGGAGTCAGATGGCAGGCAATGAGTTCGTGAAACCTTTGCTGAGCGATTTACGCCTCTGGGGTTTCTCGAATTTCCTCTTGTTATACGGATTGCTGAGCCTCTGTTCCGGCTCGGTTTCAAGCGCGTTCCCTTCTGAACAACTTGTTCTGGTTGACGTTTTCCCTTCCGGATATTTCCTCCCCATGCTCGTGATATTCGCAGTGTCATGTCTTGTCCCTGGTCGCTTCAGCAAACACTTCAGTCTGTTGACGACAACGCTGTTTTTGGTGGGCATGGGCGCCTTGATGGTAGGTTTAATACTGGACTCAATGGGTACATGGCTTCTCGTGGCGGTATTGACACCTTTCGCCATAGGTTTGGCTTTTGCTGCTGCTGCGTGGCTGCGGATACTCTCAGGTGATACCTTGCGCAGCGGTGTGGTCATCGTGGTGGTATCCCAGGGCATAAGCGCTCTTGCCCAGGTTCCACTTCTTCCGTCGCTGCCCCTGGTTGTCATTGGTACGATGACTGTTGCCTCTGTTCTCCTCAACGGCTTCTTACTACATATGTGCAAACGCCGGATAGCAGCGGGTCTGATACGCTTCGAAGTCGTTGCAGCGAAGGCAGCCCCGGCTGGCTTTATCGCAGCATCGAATACGGCATGGCAGCGCCTGAAGTTGCTTCTTGAGTACCTCAAGATTCCACTACTCTGCGTCATAGCCATAGCCCTGATGCTCGCGTTCATCAGGACCGTTACCACCCATAGCCTTGGCGCTCTGGCGTGGGGTTACCATGTGCCGGCAGTGGGGCGGCTGCTTGCTTCGCTTTTGCTCGTCGTGGTGTGGGTGCTTATGAAAAAGCCGCTCAGAACGAACCTGATGATACTCGGCGTCTTTTTGGTGGCACTTGTCGAGGTGGCCCTGTTTCCCCTGTTTGGGCTGCGTTTCCCTACGGCCTTTCTTATATTTGGCCATACGCTGATGACCATTGCCTTTATCGTGGCGCTTGCAGCCTGCCTTGAGGCCGTTCAAAGCTCCTCGATGCCAACCCTGCCTCTTGTCAGCGCAGTGTTCGCGGCAATGTACTCCTCTCTTACCCTGGGAATTCTGATTGTCAGACAGACATACGGCGAGGGCGGCATCGATCCGGCAAGCCTGCTTTTGCAGGCCTTTGTTGTGGTTATCATTTTGGCACTGGCTCTCGTCATCATGAATGCAACTACCGGCACGTTCGATACCTCCACACGGCAAAAGGAAGTACAGATCACTCCGGTAATCGGCCTGTCCGAGAGCGAGTTGCGGGCAAATCCAATTCTGACCGGCACGTTTAACCTCTCTAAGCGTGAAATGGATGTGTTGGTGCTGTTGGCCGGTGCGCGAAACGTTTCGTACATAGCCGACGCATTGTTCATTTCCGAGAACACCGTGCGCTGCCACATGAAGACTATCTATCAGAAGCTCGACGTGCATAGTAAGCAACAGCTGATTACTCTCATTGCAAAGGTGGCCTCAGACAGGCAGCTGTCCGGCTAGCTGCTGCAGAACAGCCGCCGCCGCCCGCGCCGCCGCCGCCGCTGGCCTCGGCGCGGGCCGCAGCGCCGCTGCCGTGGGCCCCGCTCGCCCGCCCCACTCCGCCACCCCGCTCGCCCGCCCCGCTCACTCGCACCCCGCTCGCATCCGCGCCGTCGCCACCCTCATTGCGGTGCGGACAGCGCACTACATGTTTCATGTGGCTTCCTGGAATCTACCTGTTTCATGGGATGCGTTTTTATCCATGTCTACTACCTTGTAACTGAAGCAGGCCTTCGTCTGGGCAAGATGCCCGGGCGAAGCAGGAGATGAGGCAACAGGCCTGTCTGCGACAGAAGGAGGAACGCGATGGATACAGAGAAGACAGGGATTCAGGACATCGGCATCAACAGGCGCTCGTTTGTTAAAGGCGCCCTGGCAAGCGGTGCCGCCGCCGCAGTAGCTGGCGTTATGTCGGCCTGCGCCGCCCCGACTGACAACGGCTCTCGCGATACGGTTGTGGGTAGCGGTGACACTGCTGGCGAATCTCCTGCTGGTTACGATCTCATGAATGATTGGCTTGGTCAGCCCCCCGTCATTGCCGATGCGGATATCAGCGCCACCTTTGATGGCGACATCATAGTCTTAGGTGGCGGCAATTCGGGCATTCAGGCGGCTCTTGCTGCTGCCGAAGGCGGTGCCAAGGTCCATGTGGTGGAACTGGCAGGCGAAGCCGAACGCAAGGTAAAAGGCCAGGATGTTGGCCATGTGAATTCCCAGTGGCTCATCAGTCAGGGCTTTGGTCCTTATGATGAGGGTGAGATTGTGGATGAGTTCCTGAAGCGTTGCAACGGGCGCAACAATCCAGAAATCGTAAAGCGTTTTGTCTACAACTCAGGTGAAATGTTTGACCACATGATAGGACTGGTCAATTGGCCAGACGAAAGAATCCGCCTGGCGAAGTTCAGTGACCCCACTGTCAGCCCACTTGACCCTGCCGAGATGATTGTGCATCAGGCAGGAGCCCGTCTGGACGAGACGGCGAGCTATCCCATTTCCCAGGGCGGCTATAAAACCTGGGCGGCAACGGCTGAGTTTCCCGGCGCCTTACAACATGAGCCCAAGGCTGATGGCAGGGCAGGAACCCCTTCTGAGTGCTCGCGTCTGGATGAAGTGCAGCAGTTCTCTCTTCTCAAAGGCCAGGAACTTGGTGCCGAGTGGCATTATGAACAGACTGCGACCGTTCTGGTTCAAGATGACAGGGGCGCCGTTATTGGTGCCATTGCAAAGAACGCCGACGGCACCTACACGCGCTACAATGCCTCCAAAGGTGTCATCCTCTGTACGGGAGATTTTGGCGGCAACGTCGATATGGCCTGGACGGTGCTTGGTGAAATATCGGAGTGGGCGCAACGGGCAGGCGTTGAGCCAAATGAGATAAAGGCCTTCAGTGACTGCCAGGGCGAGGGTCATAAGATGGGATGTTGGGCTGGAGCTCTGCTTGAGCCCCTGCCACGTCCGACCATGGCGTTCTTTATGGCCGGGGGTACCCCCTGGGGCACCACTCCGTACCTTTGGTTGAACAGCGATGGCAAGCGCTACATGAACGAGGCCGCTACCCAGCTTTCGTGGCAGCTTAACCTGCGTCAGCCTCTGGGTGCCCTCTACACCGTGACCGATAGCCGCTGGTATGACATCATGAAGAAGGCAGGCGTCGATCACGGTTCACCGAACTGTGGCCATGTGGAGTACTTCACGGAGCTCAAGGATGATATGGACGCGGTTCCCCTTGGCGCACCGGAGGGCGGTCAGTGTCGCAGCTGCACTCAGACCGGACGTGGGTACAGTACTGTCTATGCCGCGCAGACCCTTGACGAACTGTTCGACATTCTGGGAATGGATGCCGCTACCAAGTCTGTGGCGCTGGAATCGGTGAGGCGCTATAACGAACTTTGCGCCAAGGGAAAAGATGAGGACTACAGTAAAGACGACTATCTCATGCAATCCATTGAGAATCCGCCGTTTTACGGCTGCCTTGGCAACAACAAACGGTGGGATTGGGTGGGCCTGGTCTCCCTCACAGGTTTGGTAACCGATGACTACCTGCAGGTTCTTAACGCGAAGGGTGAGAAGATCGAAGGGCTTTGGGCGGCCGGAAACTGTCTGGGAGGCCGTTACGGTAATGGCTACGCAACGCCGATGGCTGGCAATTCAATCGGCATGGCGCTGACGCACGGCCGCGTGGCCGGAAAGGTGGCTACCGGGCAGGCAGTCAAATAGGCAGATAAGCCTCATTTACGGATTGTCAGCCTTTGTCGTGCCACCTCCAAGGGGGGGCGTGTAGACATGCCGACCTGCGCCAGAGGGTCGGCATGTCATCTGGCATCTGCGGCTGCCTATGGGGGGGCTTGCCCGTCTCCCTCTCGTTTGAGCTCCCGCTGTTCACACGTTGTTTGAAGCGCAGCTGCCTGAATGAGGCGCATGGCTGGCAGCGGGTTGCGCTAGAATGTTGACTGCGCTTCACTGAAGGGCATGAGAAACAGTCGAGCGTGGTTAACGGACAAGGTAGAATGCAGAAAGCCCGGTGGCCTTCTCGTGCGGGTTCACGACAGGGCCGTTTGCTTTCTCAGGCTTGAGACGGGGAACAGGTTGACGGGGTTGCATGCAGCGGGGTTTGGCTTTTCCGTCGTATGATACGTATGGCCTGAGAGGGAGAAGGATGACGATGCAGAAGTACGACCCACATGAGATAGAACTGCGCTGGCAGGCCGTCTGGGAGCGCACCGGCGCGAGTATCGTGCGTGAAGGGCCACCGGAGGACAACGGGTCTGCCGCCCCTCGCTACTACGCCCTGGAGATGTTTCCCTACCCGAGCGGAGATGTGCACATGGGGCATGTGCGCAACTATTCGATAGGCGACGTTATCAGCCGCTACAAACGGATGTGCGGCTTTGAGGTGCTGCACCCCATCGGCTGGGATTCCTTTGGCCTGCCGGCTGAGAACGCCGCCATCAAGCAAAGCTCCACGCCAGCGACCTGGACTTACGCCAACATCGAGCGCCAACGCGCCTCGCTCAAACGCCTGGGCTTCTCCTATGACTGGGATCGCGCGGTCATCACCTCGGATGTGGACTACTATCGCTGGGGCCAGTGGATATTCCTCAAGTTCTGGGAGATGGGGCTTGTTGAGCGCAGATCCTCTCCGGTCAACTGGTGTCCCTCCTGTCTCACCGTGCTCGCAAACGAGCAAGTTGTTGGCGAGAACCAGTGCTGGCGCTGCAAAAGCACGCTTGAACGCAAGGACCTTGAGCAGTGGTACTTTCGGATTACCAGCTACGCTCAGGAGCTGCTTGACGACCTTGAACTGCTCAAAGGCGTCTGGCCCGAGCGGGTTCGTCAGATGCAGGCGAACTGGATAGGGCGCTCCACCGGAGCCGAGGTGGACTTTGTGCTCTGCGATGCGGCGGGCGAGCCAACCGATGAAACGATTACCGTCTTTACGACCCGGCCGGACACACTGTTTGGCTGCACCTTCTTCCTGCTTGCACCCGAACATCCGCTGGTGCGCAATCTTGTGGCCGGCACACCGTATGAGGGCGAGGTAAAGCGCGTCATCGAGGCCGCCGCATCGCAGAGCGCCGTCGAGCGTTCCAAAGGCGAGCGCACAAAGAACGGAGCTTTTACGGGACGCTTCGTAATCAACCCCATCAATGGCGAGAAGGTGCCGGTTTGGATCAGCGATTACGTGCTCATGGACTATGGGACGGGCGCGGTGATGGCCGTTCCCTCGGGAGATGAGCGCGATTTTGAGTTCGCCCGCGCCTTTGGTCTGCCCATCCCGCCGGTGGTCGTGGCCCCAGACGATCCGCTTTTTGCCACCCTTGAGGGCGTGCGGGAGCGCAGAGTAGACGACGTGCCCTGGAGCGAGGCTTTTGCGGGCGCGGGCATCATGGTGCAAAGCGGGCCATTTACCGGACTTGCCGGCGGCAAGGATTCGGCGGGTGCCCAGGCGGTCATCGACGCGCTCGCCCAACAGGGCGTCGGCCGCGCGACGGTGAACTTCCGTCTGCGCGACTGGCTCATTTCGCGCCAGCGTTACTGGGGCAACCCCATCCCGGTTATCTACTGCGAGCAATGCGGGATTGTACCTGTGCCGGTGGAGTCCTTGCCGGTCGTGCTGCCGATGGACATCGATGTGGTGAGAAACGAGACGCTTGCGAGCCGGGCGGACTTTCTCAACGTCGAATGCCCCGTCTGTGGCCGTCCCGCGCGGCGTGAGACCGACACGATGGACACCTTTACCTGCTCGAGTTGGTATTACCTGCGCTATACCGACCCGCACAACGACGAGCTGCCCTTCGCGCGCGAAGCGGTGGATGCCTGGATGCCCGTCGACCAGTACATCGGCGGCATCGAGCACGCCATCCTGCACCTGCTCTACTCGCGTTTCTTTACCAAGGCCCTGCGCGACGCCGGCCTGCTCAGCTTTGGCGAACCCTTCTCCCGCCTGCTCGCACAGGGCATGGTCAAGCTTGAGGGCGAGGTGATGAGCAAGTCCAAGGGCAATGTCGTTGCGCCGGAGGACATGATTGCGGCCTACGGCGCCGACGCGCTGCGCGTCTTTATCCTGTTCATGGCTCCGCCCGACAAGGATGTCGATTGGGAGGAGAAGGGACTCGCGGGCATCTATCGCTTTTTGGTGCGCGTCTGGCGTATGGTGCATGACCTTGTGGGCGCCGCGTGTGAGGATACCTTTTTTGAGAAGGGCGTGGGGGAGAACGCTGCCTCGGCTCCAGCTGCCGCCGCCGCCATCGCCGCCTCGGCTCCAGCTTTGACGCCTGCGGCCCAGGAGGCCTGCGCGCTGGTGCTCCGGGAGCGGCATCGCGTTGTGGGCAAGGTGACCGAGGACATCGAGCGCTTCAACTTCAACACAGCGATTGCCGCGATTATGGAGCTGGCCAATGCCACCGGCGATTACCTGCGCCTCGCCTCGCCACCTTCGCGGATGGCGGATGAAACGCGTCACGCCTTTGACCTCGAAGTGGCCGAGGTCTTAGTCAAACTGCTGGCGCCGATGGCCCCTCACTTCTCCGAGGAACTCTGGCAGGGCCTGCTCGGCCACGACACCTCTGTGCATACGCAGGCATGGCCGGATTTTGACCCTGACCTTGCGCAAAGCCAGACTGTCGAGATTGCCGTTCAGGTAAACGGCAAGGTGCGCGCACACATCAACATCGCCTCAGACACCTCCGATGAAAAGCTGCGCGCCGCCGCCCTCGCGGCCGTTGCTGCCCAAATCGCAGAGCGCCCGGTGCGCAAGGTCGTCGTCGTTCCCGGAAAGCTCGTAAGCGTCGTCATCTGAGTGGCGCCGCCCGCTCGGGCCGCCCGGTTCGCGCGCCTTGCGTCCGCGCCACCCAGCCTGCGCCCGCCCCGCCCCGCCCTCCTCACTTCGTGAACCCGGCGATGCTGCCAGAGACCAGCTGCGTCAGCAGTTGCGCAATCTGTCCGGTGGGCTCCCTTGTACCGTCTCGCAGCCATTTCTCAGCTACCGCGATTGCGCCGTGGACGGCGTAGGTTGCGATGTACTCACGAACCCGCTGGTCGTAGGCGGATGCGATGCTGGTGTCGACGAGATGGGCGAGCTGCATGACATCCTGCTTGAAGCCGATGTCGCTGTTTTCCGAAAGCAGGGCGCGTGCCAGTGCGGCATTCTCGCGGGCATATTCCATGATTCCGGTCATTGCGGACAGCGAGACGGGGCCGCGGGAGTCCAGTTCCGCCTGCTTGTCAAGCCGCTCCCGCAGGGTGTCGAGAACCTCTGCCTCCACCTGTTTGAGCAGGTCATACTGGTCACGATAATGCAGATAGAAGGTCGAACGATTAACGTCAGCCTGCTCGCAGAGCGATTTTACGGTGATGGCCGATATATGCCTGTCCTGCATCTGCTCAACAAGTGCGTCGCGCAGGGCGGCCTTTGTGTAACGCACGCGTCGATCGGTACTGCTTCTTGCCATGATGTCCGCTCTCCCTCCTGCTCCGATGACACGCATTCGTTACCTGCTTTTCCAACACATCAAACGAGCGTGTTGATTTTCGGCCATATTTTACGGGATTGTTGATTGAAATTAAACACAATATCGAGAAAAATACACTATGTGGAGAAAACAGCAAGCCTGTCATTCAGATGCTCCAGAAGCAAAGGCGCTTGTGTCGTGCGCGTGCTCCCGTCTCTGTGCAGGGGATGGCGCCCCGCATCGTCTGCGTCCACAGACAGGCTCCGGATGAGTAACGGGTAGCAATGGAGCGTATCGCGGCGTTCATCGTCAATCATCGAAAGGCCATCATCGTGGTCTTCGTCGTGCTTACCCTCGTCTGTGCGCCGCTTGCCCTGCTCGTCAAGGTCAACTATAACCTCATCGACTATCTGCCGGCCGCCGCGCCTTCCACCACCGCCATCGAGCTCATGGGCCAGGAGTTTGACGAGCCGATTCCCAACGCCGAGGTGATGATTAACGACGTGACGCTCCTTGAGGCTCAGGAGTGGAAGGAGCGCCTCGCGGCGGTGCCGGGCGTCAGTTCGGTGGGATGGCTCGATGACGTAATCGATCTCAAACAGCCCCTTGCCCTGGCTGATCAGGCGACGATTGAGAACTTCTTCAAGGATAATACGGCGCGTTACAACCTGGTTTTGACAGAAAGCGCGGTTCCGCTTGTTGAGGAACTTATCGGCCCGGACAATGCGCTTGCCGGTGAGGCTCCCTCGACGGTCGCCGTGCAGGGCGCGGCCGTCAACGAGGTCACCGGCGCCTTTGCCATCCTCATTCCCGCAATCATCATCCTGCTGGCGCTGTTCACCTCATCGTGGATCGAACCGTTCCTGCTCCTCGTGACCATCGGGGTCTCCATCGTCATCAACATGGGCACGAACTTCGTCTTCGGCGAAATATCCTTTATCACCAATTCCGTGAGTCCCATCCTGCAGCTGGCCGTCTCGCTGGACTACGCAATCTTCCTGCTCCACGCCTTTGCCGATCAGCGCAAGGTCCACGCCGACGCGAAGGACGCGATGCGAAGCGCCGTGCGCATCTCCTTCAGCACCATCGCCTCAAGCGGGGCAACGACGCTCTTTGGCTTTCTCGCCCTGGCCTTCATGGCGTTTCTGATTGGTGCCGATCTGGGCATCAACCTCGCGAAGGGCATCATCTTCTCCTTTATCACCTCCATGATTTTTTTGCCGGCCCTGACGCTTGGCCTTTACAAGGTGATGGACCGCACCACGCACCGCCCGCTGATGCCGAGCTTCAGGGGCGTTCATAAGGTTCTGCTCAAACTCGCCATTCCCGTTACGATTCTGGTGATGCTCGCCCTCGTGCCCAGCTATCTTGGCCAGAGCCGGACCGCGTTTCTGTACGGTACGGAGAGCGCCGGGTCCGGTACGCGAGCCGCCCTGGATGCGGAGAAGATCAGCGAGGAGTTTGGCACGAGCACTCCGGTCATCGTTTTGGTGCCGCGCGGCGATGTGGCACGGGAGACCGAGCTCGGTCAGGCGCTTCTTGAGCTTGACCATGTGACGGGGCTGATGTCGTATGCCTCGACGGTTGGAGCCGAACTGCCGCCCGTCCTTCTCGAAAGGGAGGTTATCGGACAGTTCTATTCTAAGGATTATGCGCGGCTGATCGTCTATACCGACACCGCCACCGAGGGCGCGACCGCGTTTGACACAGTTGAGCGAATCAGCGAGACAACCCAGCGCTTTTATCCCGAGAACTCCTACCTGCTTGGCCGCAGCGCCACACTCTACGACATGATGCACGTCGTGCAATCCGACAACACGCGAATCAACCTGATTGCCATCGCCGCCATCTTCCTGGTGCTTCTCATCGCCTTCCGTTCGCTCATTTTGCCGTTTATCCTGCTTGTGACCATCGAATCGGCAATCTGGATCAATCTCGCCATTCCCTATTTTGCCGATACGAGCATCAACTACATCGGCTATCTGGTTTTAAGCACCGTGCAGCTGGGGGCGACCGTGGACTATGCCATCCTGCTCACCAGCACCTATATGCGGTTTCGCAAGGATCGCCCCAAGGGGCAGGCGGTGCGCGAGGCATTGGGCACAAGCTTCAAGTCCATCCTGGTATCGGCAACGGTGCTTTCTCTGGCGGGCTTTACGCTTTTCTTCTCGTCGAGCAACGCTATCGTACAGGACATCGGACAGCTGCTCGGCCGCGGTACCCTGCTCTCGTTTTTGATGGTGGTGATCTTTTTGCCCGCCCTGCTTCTGCTCTTTGATCCGTTGATCAAGCGGCTCACCATAAAGTCGGAGTTCTTCAATTCTCTTTCCGGGAACACATCGCCCGCTCACGTCGTATCCGCCACATCGTATTCAGGAGAGACCTCATGAAATCCAAGCACCCAAGCATCTTTGCCGTCTCGGACACGCCCCTTCAGGATGCCGACGTGTCGGCGCGGATGGTGGAGAAAAGCGCAACTCCCGCTGTCTGCGGGGGCGGGGCTGACTCCCGCCCCGCCGGCACCCGCCGCGAGCGCGCCGCCGTCCGCCGCGCCGCCCGCGCCTCTCGACCACCCAGGCGCACCCTTGCAAAAGCCCTCTGTATGGCACTCGCGCTGCTTCTGGTCGGCGGGCTTGTCCCCGCGCTCGCGTTTGGCCCCACCTCCACCTCCGCGCAGCCGACTGCGCTCGTCGCCTCAACATCGGCTGGCGAGGAAGCTCGCATCGCAGGCAAGGATGAGGTCATCTATGCCACATTGGGAGCCGACGGCACGCTCGAAAGCACCTACGTCGTCAATCACTTTGAGGTCCTCAGCGCCGGCAGCCTGCGCGACGAGGGCTCCTACACCGAGGTTTTGAACCTGAGTACCACCGAGACGCTTTCTCACAGCGGCGAGGAGGTACGGGCGCAGGTGGATGTGGGAGATTTCTATTACCAGGGCGCGATTGCCGATGCCGCCTTACCCTGGCTTGTCTCGATTTCCTACACCTTGGACGGAGCGGTCATCGATGCCGAAGCGCTGGCGGGGGCAAGCGGGAATCTGGAGATACGCATCGACATCCGCAAAAACCCCTCGGTCGACCCGCTATTCTTTGACAACTATGCCCTGCAGATACAGCTTGCCCTGGACACGGGAAAGGCACGTGAGCTCAAAGCCCCCGACGCCACGATTGCCCAGGCCGGTGCCATGCGTCAGGTGGCGTTTACTGTCCTGCCGGGCAAGGAGGCCGACCTGAACCTTTCGGCCCAGGTCACGGATTTTGAGATGGACGCCATCCAGATATCGGCGCTGCCCTTCTCGATGGCCTTCGATCTGCCGGATACCTCCGAGATGACCGACGAGTTGACGACTCTTTCCGATGCGCTCGCGCAGCTTGACGAGGGGGTTGCCGAGCTGCAAAGCGGCGTGTTTGACATGAAGGATGGGGCTTCGGGCCTGGCCTCTGGTTCCGCTGACCTCAACGAGGGGCTCAAACTCCTCAGTGGCAATTCCGCAGGACTGACGGGGGCCTCTGCGCAGATAGAGGGTGCGCTTGCGGCAATCACGGCGCAGCTCGAAGCCGGGATGATTGACCCCGCGCAGCTGACGCAACTGATCGGTGGGCTGCGCCAGCTCGCGGCAGGGCTTGCGAGCGGTGACCTTTCGCAGCCCGGCCTTGCCGAAGGGCTTGCCCAGGTGCAAGGCGGCCTCAGCAGCGCAACGGCGGCGATGGACGGCCAGATTGCCGCACTCGTGCCGGTAACGGATGGAGCGGCGATAGAAACCCTGTGGGGAGAAGCCCTCGTCGCGCTCTCGCAGGACTCGCAGTATACCGTCGGCCAACTGCTTATCGTCAACGAACGGGCGGCCTACGTATACGGCACCTGGTACGGGCCTGGGACTGGCGAGCCAGGCGTTAAGGCCGGCCTCGAATCTCTGGCCGCAGGGCTCGGTGACAGCGTCGCATCCTGTGAGCTTATGGCCGGTACCCTCTCCGAGATTGCCACGGGGCTTGAGCAGGGCCTCGGGGAGCTGGCGGGCCTTCAGACGCTTGCGACCTATCTTGGACAGCTCTCCGATAACTATGCCGCCTTTCACCGGGGGCTTGCCACCTATGCCGGCGGTGTTGACGCGATTGCCGGGAACTACCAGACCTTTAATGACGGGCTTGCTCAGTTCTCGGGTGGTGTTGGCGAGCTGTACGGCGGCATCTCCGATCTGCGCGACGGCACAAATGAGCTGCGTATCAATACTGCCGATCTTCCCGAGCAGGTGCGCGAGCAGATAGACGAGTTCATGGAAGACTACAGCTTTGGCGACTTTGCCCCGAGATCCTTTGTTTCGTCTGAGAACGCGGAGGTGGACCTGGTGCAGTTTGTCCTTCGCACCGAGCCAATCAAGGCGCCTGAGGTCGAGAAGGAAGCTGAGGCGATAGAAGAGCCGGGCGGATTTTGGGACCGTATCCTCTCGCTGTTCTCATAGGCCTGTAACGGGGCGGGTGCGGCGCGGCGGGCGTCGGGTGTCGGCCACGATGCCCTTGGCCACGGCGTCCTTGGCGGACTCGCCACCACCATACGCGCCCGTAACCACGGCCACTCGACGCTTGAGCGGCCGTGCTTGCTCAGCCCTCGAAATCCGGTGCGGCAGTGGGAAAGACGGGCTCCACGCAGGTGTTGATGAACTGCGCCTCATGTTCAAGCAGCGCGCGAATGCCAGCCTTGATGTCTGCAATGGCGCCAAGCACTTCCTCAGCGCTCACACTGCCGTCCTCGGCAAAGGCCACATCCACCTCGACAAGCAGCGAGTCCGTGCCAATCGCGACGGTCTTTATCACCCGGCAGCCAGCCACCTTTGGCGTGTCTTCCACAAGTGCTCGAATAGCCGCGACCTTATCGGCCCCCAGCGCCTCACCGATGATGAGCGAAGCCGTCTCTTTGCCGAGGATGGCGGCCGCGATGATGAGCAGCACGCCGATGGCCGCCCCGCCAATCGCGTCGAATATGAGGTTGCCGGTGATGAGGGTGAGCACGACGCCGAGCAGGGCCAGTATCAGGCCGAGCATGGCGGCCAGGTCCTCGGTCAGCACGACGATGAGCGAGGAGTTGCGCGTCTCCCTGAAGAAACGCAGAAGGCTCAGGCTGGTGCCGTCGTGCTCCTGTTGCTCACGCACCTCCTTCAGCGCGGTACGAAAGGAGAAGGCCTCAAGTGCAATTGAGACGACGAGGACGCCCGCCGCGATGAAAAAACTCGTCTGGTCATGTGCGAGAACCCCATCGTTGATATGCCCGATTTTTTCTGCGGCCTCCAGAAGCGAGAAGGCGCCTCCGACAAAGAACAGCAGCGAGGCCACGAGGAAGGAAGCGAAGAAGGAGACGCGCGCATAGCCAAAGGGGTGACGGTCGTTGGCGGGTCGCGCCGCCTGCTTCTTGCCCACAAGCAGGACGATCTGGTTCAGCGTGTCGGCGCAGGAGTGGATGCCCTCGGAGAACATCGAGGCTGAGCCAGAGAAGATGGCCACAACGAACTTCATGATGGCGATGATGAAATTGACGATAAGCGCCGCGACGATTGCCTTACTTTTCCTGATAAGCTCCTTCAAGGCTCAAACCGTTCCCTGTCTCGATGTCGCGATGTCGCAGTGCCACGTGCCGCGATGTCGCAGCGCCGCAAGGACGCTTCGCCTCGCGATGCCACGTGCCGCGAAGTCAAGGGACAAGGATAGCGCAAAAGCCTACAGCGCACAGCAGACTTCCTGCCGTGCGGCAAGACCCACGCGGCGAGACCCACGCGGCGAGGCCCACGCGGCGAGGCCCACGCGGCGAGGTCGCAGCGAGCTGTGATCAGTCCACCGAATCGCACACCAGGAGGGTGATCTTCGCAAAGCCCGTGCCGCTGTTGCCTGTCCTGGAGCCAAGGCCGTTGTGATTTGGCATGGACGCGTTGCCCGCAGCCATCTGAGTGTTGGTAAACACCAGACCCGAGTAATGGTTCGGCTGCCCCGACAGCACCCCATTGGTTTGGGATATGACCGCGTTGCAACCGATAAAGCCCGATATGAAGGAGGAACCGCCGCCGCCGCCCCGGTCGTCGTCGCCGCTGCCGTCGGTGCCCGCTCCGCCACCGCCGTAGTAGCCACCTCCGCCTGCGCCGCCAAAGCCGCCGCCGCCTGCCGTGCCGAAGCCGCCCGTGCCAAAGCCGCCGTTGTTCGCGCCGCCTGCCGTCTGCGTGCCGCCGACGCCCCCACCCCCGTAGGAGCCCGCCCCGCCCGCGCCGCTCAGGCCGCCGGCCGCCCCGCC
>JAISLY010000039.1 GCA_031277035.1 Coriobacteriales bacterium
GTTGGCTATGGCCGTGTTTCCCAGGGGCTTTTTAGAGGAGCTGGGCCTGAGCTTCGTCCCACTTAAAGACATATGCCTCAGGCCCAGCCTGCTTGACGACGACAGGAAGGACAGCCAAACGTAAGACCCATCCTGCCGCCTGCCTGCCTATCATAGCGGACTTGCACAACCTTGCACTTGGTCAGACATGTATCTGTGCAAGGCTTATTCTGCTGTACCCAAAGACCTGTGAAAACGCCTGTCAGTTGCGCTTAGTTCGGCGACATGACAGGAGAGTCGATGCCAGTTGAGCCAGCAAAACTGACGCTTACCTCGTCATTTGCGCTTAGTCTGCCTGACTTGCACTTACTTTGTTATTGGACACTTGTCAGCGCAGGGCCGCAAGGGCGGCGTCGAGTTGCGCGTCGACGCCAGGGCGGTAACGATAGTCCTCACTCACAAGGTTGTCGCTCAGCATCTCTGCAAGTGTCGGTGCGGGTGTGGGGGATGCCTCTCCCGAATCGGCGCCTTCGCGGTGAGCGGGCTCCGTGGCATCGGCGGAGGCATCGGCCTCCCCTGCCGCGTCGGCATCGGTGCCAGAGGCGCCAGCATCGGCATCAGCATCAGCGCCAGCCTCGGCATCGGCATCGGCATCGGCGGAAGCATCGCGCTCCTCAAGCGCAACAGGCACGTCCGGCACCACGCCCACGCCCTCGATGGTGCGCCCTTCAGGACTCAGGTAGTGCGCGATGGTGTAGCGCACCGCCCCGCCGAAGCTTAACAGGTGCAGGTTTTGCACCGTCCCCTTGCCAAAGGTCGTCTCTCCGACAATCGTCGCCCGCCCATGATCCTGCAAGGCAGCAGCACTTAACTCCGAGGCTGACGCGGAAGCGCTGTTTACCAGCACAGCCAGGGGTTTTTCGGTCGCCACCTCGCCCGTGACCTGATAGATTCTGGTAGCGTCGCGCTGCGCCACGCGCACGACCTCACCCTCCCTGACGAACAGCGAAGTCAGTTCTACGGCCTCATCAACAAAACCACCGGGGTTGTCTCGCAGGTCGAGGATGTAGGCGTCTACCCCCTCAAGCTCAAGCTGCTCGATGGCGGCACGTATCTCATCTGCCGCCTCAGTGTTAAATCGCCGCAGGTAGATATAGCCGACGTTTTGGCCTTCCTGCTCAATACGATGTGAGACAACGGTCGGGACGCTCACGGTGGCAAGTGCCAGGATGGTCGTGCGCTCCTGCCCGTCGCGTTCCCAGACGATCTCGACCGTCTCATTGGCGGCGCGATGAATAGCCTCGCTTGCAGAAGTCGGTTCCCAGTCCTTACGCACTCCATCAATGGCGACGATGGCATCTCCCGGTGCAACCTCAGCGTCGGCAGCCGGAGAACCGTGGTAGACCTGCAAAACCGTCGCTCGGTTGTCATAGAGAGTGAGCACCACGCCAATCCCCGCGTATTCCCCCTCGGATTCTCGCTGGTAGGCGGCGTATTCCTCAGGCGTGTAATAGCTGGTGTGGGTATCTGGAGAGGCCTCAAGCAGAGAGCGAATCGCGGCTGCCGATGCCTCGTCGAGCTCATTTTGGGTGTAGCCGTAGAGGGCGTCGGCATCAAGTGTGGCCCCGACCTCCTCCACACGTGCCCCAACCTGCACGGCCGCGGCCTGCGCGTCTCCATCGGCAAGGCCCTGGGCGCGACGGTCAGGTAGCTCAAGAAGCGAGCCGAGATCGAAGATGCCCACATGGGCCACAAGGTTGCCCAGGACGAAGAGCGAGATGCCAAGAAGGATGCCGACGACGAGAAAAACACCTGTTGAAAGAGGCGTTTTTCGCGGTGTCCTCCCTTCGGACACAGCCTTCCCTAGACCTTCAGGTAGCGGCGCATCGCCCAAAGTGAGCCAAACAGACCGATGATAAGGCCGACGCCGAGCAAAACCAGATAGATCATCCAGGTGCCCATCGTCGCAAAGTCCAGGGGCAGCCAGTGAAAGGTCGTCTGCACCAGCGGTAACAGATAGTGACAGAGAAGCGCGATGGAGATGATGGCAAGGCCCGCGCCGACGATGGCCTGCAGGGCGCCTTCCATCAGAAACGGCCCACGAATAAAGCCGTTTGAGGCGCCGACCAGACGCATGATGGCAATCTCCTTGCGACGTGCCAGGATAGCCAGACGGATGGTGTTGTTAATGAAGATAAGCGCCACGAAAATAAGCAGCAGCTCCAGCGTAAGACTCACGTAACGGATGACATTGGCAGTCGCGAAGAGTTGGTCCACCACATCGTCTCCATACTTGATGGACTCGCTTGGGTCGTCTGGAGAGTCGATGATGCGTGGGTAGGCCTCAAAGGATGTTATCTGATCGACGACAAACTCAATCTGCTCCGGGTCGGCCATGGCGATCTCAAGGGAGGCAGGCAGGGGGTTGCCGTCAAGCTGTTCAGCAATCTTGGAAGTCGATTGCTCCTTATAGCGCTCCAGCGCCTCCTCCTTGGAAACGTAGAGGACTTCGGCGACCTCGGGCAGCTGGCGGACGTACTCCTCGACCGCCGTAACGTCGGCCTCCAGCGCGTCGTCGTGAATCCAGATGGTGATGGAAACCTGACTCTCAACGGATTCCACCAGTTCGTCGACAATCAGTGAGGCGACCATGAACACGCCGATGACCAGGAGCGATAAGAAAATCGTGACAATGGCCCCGAGCGTTGTTGAGAAATTCTTCTTCGAGTTCAGAAGGGCTTCCCGGATGAAATACCAGAGGCTACGCATCGAGACCGTACACCCCCTTCTCCACATCGCGGACGAGATAGCCGCCCTCCAGCGCAACGACCCGCTTACGCAGCGAATCGACCATCTCACGATCGTGCGTGGCGACAAGGATTGTCGTCCCCGTACGATTGATGCGGTCGAGCAGGCGCATGATGCCAAGCGAGGTCTGTGGGTCGAGATTGCCGGTCGGCTCATCGCAGATCAGCAGCGGTGGGCGGTTTACGATGGCGCGGGCAATGGAGACACGCTGCTGCTCGCCGCCTGAGAGTTGGTCGGGAAACGCGTCGAGCTTTTCTTCGAGGCCAACGAGGCGCAAGACCTCGGGCACCTGAGTTCGAATGATATGCCGGGACTTGCCGATGACCTCAAGCGCGAACGCGACGTTTTGGAATGCCGTCTTGTTGGGAAGCAGCTTAAAGTCCTGAAAAACGCAACCGATATTGCGCCGCAGGTAGGGCACGCGCCAGTTGCGCATCTTTACGAGATCCTCGCCCGCGACGATAAGTGTGCCGCTCGTGGCGACCAGCTCGCGGTTTATCAGGCGGATGAAGGTCGATTTACCCGACCCGGAGTGACCGACGAGAAAGATAAACTCGCCGGCGTAAATCGAAAGGGAGATATTCGAGAGGGCCGGCCTGTTGGGCTGCGCGGCATACACTTTGCTCAGGCGATCGAAAACGATGACGGGCTTACCCGCGGAATCGGTACGGGGAAGCACTTCTCTGGCTGAGGTGGATACGGATGCCGATATGGTTTTCGAGGGAGTGGCCGACGACGCGGAGTCGGATTGTGGGGAGTCGGCCTGTGCGGAGGCGGCCTGATTGAGAGCGGCCTGGCCGGAAATGGCCTGCGCAGACGCGACCTCAAGGGCGGCCTGGCCGGAGATGGCCTGGCCGGAAATGGCCTGCGCAGACGCGACCTCAAGGGCGGCCTGTGCGGAGGCGGCCTGATCGAGGGCGGCCTGACCTGCGACAGACTGCACAAACGTCGCCTCATCGGGCGCAGCCGTTTGATTCTGCTCGTGCGCCATCCTGTTTGTCAACAACTCGTCGACCATCTGCGAAGAGGCTGCCTTTGCAGATGGTGCCACCTCGGGGATGCCCGCCAGCAGACTCGACGCGGGCGGAACGACCGGAGAGTCAAGGTACGCGGAATGTGTCCCTATCGGATTTTCTGAAATCTGATTCTCTTCTGCCACCATCGCTCCGTTCGTGTAATCGGCAGTTCGCGTTGGAGTATATATGCCTCCACAGTGTCTGGAATCAATTGTTCTGCAATAGACACGGTGAGAAGCGCAGAGATATTCCTATTGTAGCACACGTGACACTATTGCCGTCGCATCGAGGCCGTAAGCGGCGAACAGTTCGTCAAAAGCGCCGGAAGTGCCAAAACGATCCTGAACGCCAATGCGCCGCAGAGGCTTGCGGAGAATGCCCGGGTGTTCTGCGAGCAGAGCCGCCACCGCCTCGCCAAGTCCTCCGATGACGGAATGCTCCTCAGCCGTGACCGCAAAGCCGGTCTTGCGCACGGAGTCGAGGATGGTTCTCTCGTCAAGCGGCTTGATAGAAAACGCATCGATGACCTCGGCAGACAGGCCCTGTTCAGCAAGTCGTTCCGCCGCCAGAAGCGCCTGGTGAACCTCCATGCCGCAGGCAATGATGCTGACGTCGTCCCCCGCACGCAGCACGTGGGTAGTTTCCAGCGCAAAGCCCTCGATTGAAGGGTAGATTGGCTCGGCCTCAGCGCGCCCCATGCGCACATAGAAGGGGCCGGGGGTCAGCGCCGCGATTCGAAGTGCAGCCTTTGTGCTCGCATAGTCGGCAGGAACAAGTACCCGCATGTTGGGAAGCACTCGCATCAGCGCAATATCCTCAACCATCTGATGACTGCCCCCATCAGCACCGACGCTGATACCGGCGTGGGTGGGGGCGATTTTTACATTGAGGTTCGCGTAGCAGACCGTATTGCGAATCTGATCGTAGACCCGCCCGGTGCCAAAGACCGCAAACGAGCCGGTAAAGACCGTCGCGCCCATAAGCGAGATGCCCGCGGCAACGCCTATCATATTCTGCTCGGCAATGCCGACATTGACATGCCGGGTGGCGTCTGCCGCCTTCAGTTTCGCACTCGTCGTGGCTCCGGCGAGATCGGCGTCCACGGCATAGATGTCGACGCCTTCGTTGAGCAGTTCGACCAGGGTCTCCCCGTAGGCCGCACGCGTCGCCTTTCGAAGCTTCAAGTCGCTCATCGTGCGCCCCCCGTTTGCCACAGGCGCTCTTTGGATTCCTGTTGCGGCTGCTCCTTTTGCTCTTCCTGTGGGCCACAGAACTGCTCCACTTCCACGAGGGCTGCAGCACACTGTTCGGCGCTTGGTGCCTTTCCATGCCAACCGCACTGGTTTTCCATGAAGCTCACGCCTTTGCCCTTTACCGTATGAGCAATGAGGGCAAAGGGTGCGTCTGTGTAGTGTTTTGCCTGCGTGAGGGCTGTGTGTAAGGCCGCAACATCGTGCCCGTCTGTCGTATGAGATGCCCAACCAAAGGCGCGGAACTTCGCTTCGATAGCGCCGAGACTGGAAATCTCGTCGGTAGAACCATCTATCTGCAGACCATTGTTGTCGATGATTGCCACGAGGTTCCCAAGACCCTGATGAGCGGCGAACAGAATAGCCTCCCAAATCTGTCCTTCCTGCAACTCTCCATCGCCGAGCAGGACAAAAACCTGTGCGGACTCTCCCCGGTTACGCAGCGCATAGGCAAGGCCGGCCGCAATGGAAAGGCCCTGCCCAAGCGAGCCGGTGGAGACCTCTACGCCGGGCAGTTTGTGCATGTCGGGATGGCCCTGGAGCCGCGATCCGAGCTTTCTCAGGGTCGCGAGCTCCTCCCTGGGAAAGTATCCCGCCTCGGCAAGCGTCGCATAGAGCACCGGAGCAGCGTGCCCCTTGCTCAAAATGAAGCGGTCGCGCTCAGGCAACGCGGGATTCTCGGGATTGTGGCGCAGGATGCCGCCGAAGTACAGCGTTGCCATGATGTCGGCTGCCGAAAGCGAGCCACCGGGGTGGCCGCTTTTTGCCCTGGTTATCATGTCGAGAATATCGCGACGTATCCATGCCGCTCTCTGTCTGAGGGTGGCCGCGTCGAGGGCCGGGCTGGAGGCGGCGGCCGTGGCGGCCGCGTCGAGGGCCGGGCTGGAGGCGGCAGCGGCAGCCGTGGTGGCCGCGTCGGAGTCGGTAGCGCATTTCTCACCAATCACCGACGGAGCATCTCTCTCATCAAGATCAAGTCCGTCCGCTGTCATGACGAGCCCTCCGATGCCTTCATGCGCAGGAATGCCACAATAAACTGATCCAGATCGCCGTCAAGCACCGCGTCAACATTGCCCGTCTCCACACCGGTTCGTACATCCTTGACCAGTTGGTAGGGGTAGAGCACGTAATTGCGAATCTGGTTTCCCCAGCTCGCCTCGTGACGCGGGCCACGCAGCTCTTCAAGCTCCGCTTCGCGTTTGGCCTGCTCAATTTCGTAGAGTCTGGCACGCAGTATCTTCATTGCGGCTTCCTTGTTCTGCAGTTGAGACTTCTCATTTTGGCAGGTCACCACCGTATTGGTCGGCAAATGGGTGATACGGACCGCCGAGTCGGTCGTGTTCACGCTCTGCCCACCCGGCCCACTTGAACGGTAGACGTCCACGCGCAGGTCGCTTTCCCTGATCTCAATCTCGATGTCATCGGGCAGCACGGGCAGCACCTCAACGCTCGCAAAGGTGGTCTGGCGACGCTTCTTCTCGTCGGTCGGCGAGATGCGCACCAGTCGATGCACGCCCTGCTCAGCACGCAGCATGCCGTAGGCATTATGCCCCGCAATGATGAGGGTCGCGTGGTCGATGCCGATAACCTCTCCCGCCGGTGCGTCAAGCACCTCTGACTTCCAGCCACGACGTTGCGCATAGCGCAGGTACATGCGAAAGAGCATGTCGGCCCAGTCCTGGGCTTCAAGGCCACCCTGGCCAGGGTTTATCGAGACAATCGCGTCGCCGTGGTCAAGGTCATTGGCAAACCAGGACGCCAACTCCAACTCGTCAGCACGAGCCGAAAGCTCCTCGATTGCCTGGCGGGCCTCAGCCGACAAAGCCTCGTCCTCCTCGGTCACCGCCAATTCGTTGGCAACAGCGGCATCGTCGAGCAGGGCACGGGCTTCCTCAAAGGCTACGATGTCGCTTCGCAGGTCGGAAGCCTGCTTGCTCAGACGCGTCGCGCGTTGCTGGTCGTCCCAGAAGTCGGGCGCGGAAAAGGTCTGTTCAAGCGCAGTCAGTTGCTCGCGTTTATCAGTAATATGAAGATAGCGCTCAGCGTCAGCAAGCCGAGCAGTCAATGCTTCTATCTGTGGTGCGAGATCCTCCATCATCTCCCTTTATCCAGATGGCCGGCCGTTCAGTTTCGCGCCGCTCCGTGGCATTTTTTGAACTTCTTACCGCTGCCGCAGGGGCAGGGATCGTTGCGTCCGACGTTTGCAAACGGGTCGTCCTTATCCTTGACTATGGTAGCGGTCTTCGCCGTCGCGTGGCGGACTCCCTGAGCGTTCTGGGCGCTGACGGCGGCCTGGGCACGCTGACGTGCGATCTGGCTCCGCGCGTCAGCGGCAATCGAAGGCACCTCCTCGGAAGGACCGGAGTACCTGGCGCTTTTGAGCTGGTCGCTTTCCTCCTCGGGGAGCACGATGCGGATGCGCAGAATCGTTCGCAGGTAGTCGTCAAACATCGAGTCGCGTAACTCTCCAAAGGCGGCATGGGCCTCGTTCTTGTACTCGGTCAGCGGGTCGCGCTGGCCGAAGGCGCGCAGACCGATACCGGCCTTGAGGTAGTCCATCTCCTGGAGATGGTTCATCCAACGCGTGTCCATGATTCGCAGCATGACCTGCGTTTCCAGCTTATGCATGGCATCCTCGCCAAGCGTTTCGCGCTTCTGCTCAAAGATGCCCTCAAGATAGCCGAACAACTCTGCGGCCATGACCTCGGGATCATCGTTGTGATCAAAGTCATGCACGTCAAGGGTGTCGATGCCCGTCAGTTCATCCAGCCACTGTTGCAGACCCTCCCAATCCCAGTCGTCGACGACAGTGCCGCAGAACTCGTTCATCGCCCGCTCCACGGTGGTCTGCATGATGTCCAGGGCTCGCTGATGAATGTCCTTGCCGTCGAGAATGGCGTTGCGCTCCTTATAGATCGCCGCGCGTTGACGGTTCATGACATCGTCGTATTCCAGGACGTGTTTGCGGGAATCGAAGTGCATACTCTCGACCTGGCGCTGAGCACTCTCGATGGCCTTGGAGACCATGCCCGAATCGATGGGCATGTCGGACGGCATGTCGGTGCGATCCATGAGAGAGCCAATGCGATCCATGCGATTGCCGCCAAACAGGCGCATGAGGTCATCTTCGAGACTGAGGTAGAACTGTGTGGACCCGGGATCGCCCTGACGTCCGGAACGGCCACGCAGCTGATTGTCGATACGTCGAGCCTCATGACGTTCGGTTCCGATAACAGCCAGCCCACCTGCGGCAACAACCCTCTCATGCTCCTCGGCACAGATTGCGCGAGCCTCCTCCAGAGCTCTTGTGCGGTCGGCATCCGTTGCCTCCTCAGAGTCGATGCCCGCGTTGGCAAGCAGCTCCTCGGCGAGGAACTCGGGGTTGCCGCCAAGCAGGATGTCGGTACCACGGCCAGCCATGTTCGTGGCGATGGTCACAGCGCCGACCCGCCCCGCCTGCGCAACGATGTGCGCCTCACGTTCGTGGTGTTTTGCGTTGAGCACCTCATGCGCAACGCCGCGCTTCTCAAGGAGGCGAGAGAGTCGCTCGGAGTTCTCAATGGAGACGGTGCCAACAAGCGAAGGCTGCCCGTTGGCGTGCCGTGTGGCCACATCTTCGGCGACAGCATTGAACTTTGCCTCGACCGTGCGATAGACAAGGTCGTTATTATCCACACGAATCACCGGTTTGTTGGACGGGATGGCCATGACCGGCAGCTTGTATATCTGCCTGAACTCGCTGTCCTCGGTCATTGCGGTACCCGTCATGCCGCTGAGTTTCTCGTAGAGCCGAAAGTAGTTCTGCAGAGTAATTGTCGCCAGGGTCTGATTCTCCTCGCGAACGTGTACGCGCTCTTTAGCCTCAACGGCCTGATGCAGGCCCTCTGACCAGCGCCGCCCTTCCATGATACGACCCGTGAACTCGTCGACGATCTTCACCTCGCCGTCCACGACGACATAGTCCACGTCCTTCTTGTAGAGAAACTGCGCACGCAGCGCCTGTTGCAGGTGGTTGACCAGCATGCCCGAGGGGTCGGAGTAGATGTCCTCGATACCCAGCAGATTCTCCATACGGCGCAGGCCGGCCTCGGTGGCAAAGATGGTGTGTTTGGCCTCGTCCTTCTCAAAGTCAATGCCCGCGCGCAGGCTTGGCACGGCGCGCGCGAACTTGTTATAGGTATCAGCAGCCCGGGTGCCGATACCGGAGATTATGAGTGGTGTTCGAGCTTCGTCGATAAGGATTGAATCCACCTCGTCGACGATGGCAAAGGCATGGCCGCGCTGCACACGATCCTCGGAGCGGGTAACCATGTTGTCGCGCAGATAGTCAAAACCGAACTCGGAGTTTGTCCCGTAGGTAATATCCGCCTGATAGGCAGATATTTTAACCGCCCCACGCATGCCGCTTTGGATCAGGCCAACCTCCATGCCAAGAAACGCATACAGGCGCCCCATCCATTCGCTGTCCCTTTTCGCCAGATAGTCGTTTACGGTAACGATATGCACGCCCTTTGCCGAAAGCGCATTAAGATAGCCCGCCAGTGTGGAGACAAGCGTCTTGCCTTCACCGGTTTTCATCTCAGCAATCTGTCCGGCGTTGAGCGCCATCGCACCGATCAGTTGGACGTCGAAATGCCGCATATCGAGCGTCCGCACACTGGCCTCACGCACCGTGGCGAAAGCTTCGGGGAGAAGCGCGTCGAGGCTCTCACCCTGTTCGAGTCGTTCGCGAAACGCAGGGGTGCGCGCAGCGAGCTCGTCATCGGAAAGCTCTTTGGCGGCGGATTCGAGCGCGTTGATGCGCTCGACAACAGCCTCAAAGCTCCTGAGTTGTTTGCCCTCGCCCATAGAGAGGAGTTTGGAAAAGAAACCTGCCATGCGTTCGCCTTCTTTGCGAGAATCGTGCCGAGCGTACCGTGGTAACTCTACCACAGCAGAGGCCCACGCGGGGCTGTGGGCACGTGGAGTTACGGGCTTGTGACAATCCCGACACTGGGGGTGTCTGCGCAGGGCTGTGGGCGCGTGGCGTTAAGAGTCATGCGGAGCAACAATGAAGCCGGGGGCATCCGCCCGCCTTGCGATTGGCCCACCAAAGGCCCATGTGCTGTGGTCATGGCCTGCTCCCCTTCTGTGGTCATGGCCTGTTCCTCTTCTGCGGTCATGGCCTGTTCCTCTTCTGTGGTCGCCTTTGTAGCAAAAACGTGCCGAGGCCAAAAAGGCCGCCCAGTCCCAAAAGAAGTGAGAGGAGAGCAAAGGCCTCTCCGGTCTGGGGCAGATGGCCGCGGAAGGGCAGGGCGCTACCCTCCGATTCGAGGGTGGAGAGGTCGGTTGGGGGCTGGGAGTTTGTCTTGAGCATGAACGGGGCGATGACTTCTGTTCGCACCGCGTCGTTATCCTCATCGCTTAAAACGAGGTTTCGCGCGATAAGGCCGTATGCAGAGGCCTCAATCACTGTCGGCGGCGCAAGAGGCCTGGGGCAGCTGACCAGGTAGGTCGCCGGCTTCAGGCCGGATGCGCCTGCTGCCTGTGGCTGATAGAAGTTATCTGCTCCCTGTACGCTCCAGTCGCTTTGACGCGCACGACCCTCGCGCTCCTCCTGAAGGCTTGTACGCACGGTGTTTCGGGTGGTAAAGCCCACCTCGACACTGCCATACTCAAAGCGAAGACCGGTGATGTATTCTTCCTGTTCAAGGCCAAGGTCTGCGACAAGGAGGCGAGTGGTTCGTGTCGTCGAAAGCCCCTCTTGCCAGAGCTGCCATCCAACGGAAGGCCACAGCTGGCGATTGTCGGGATTGTTGGGATTATAGGGGTTTTGTGCCATCGCGCTTGCTTCTGAGTATACCTTGTGCGGGTCGGTGAGGTTGGTGCGAAACCAGAGGTTAAAGCGCCCGTCGGTATCCCCCCAGGCAACCGGGGTAAAAAGCTCTTCTAAGCGCAGGAGGTCAAGAGCTGCCGCGTTCAGGGGGTCGATGACGGTAAACTCATCAGCACGGACATTTGAGGTGGAGCGAAAGTCCAGATCGTAGTGGTAGCGCTCCTGGTTGGTGTTATCAAGGTTTAAAGGGTCGCCTTCTTCAGTGGCAAGGGCAGCTGAGGTGAGGTTGATGGTATCCTGATAGACCTCCACACCAATCTGTACGGCCATATTCTCAAGCACCTGGGCTTGACCGGTAGCGTACTTGTCAAGGGTGACAAAGCGCGGCGTGTCATCCTCGATATAGGCGGGGTTTGGGCGCACCTCGACAAGACGGTAATAGCCAAAGGGAAGGCCATCAAAGCAAAGGCGGCCCGCCTCATCGGTGACGCGTCTGTCAAGCACCTGCCAGGCAGGGTCATCGGGGGCGATGGTGGAGGTATCGGTGATAACGCGCCCGTCTTTGATCGTGACCGGGTATGCGGAAAGTTCAAACTCGGTGTCGGCAAGAGGCCTTTGGTCATGGGCGTCTTGCTTGATGAGCTCGATGCCTGAAAGGCGGTGGTTTTTAATCTCGATGGGGACAGCGGGATGTGTGCTATCAAGAGCGAAGACATACGGAGCATACCCGGCCTCATCTGCTGTCTGATAGCCAGGTGGTGGCGCCGTCTCCACAAGACGGTAGTAGCCAAAAGAAAGGCCCGGGAAAGACACGGTTCCAGCATCGTCGCTTGTCGCTGTTGCAATCTTTTGCCAGGCTCCATCGTCTGGGGCAATGGCGGAGGTATCCGTTATGATGCGCCCATTCTGTATGGTGACCGGGTATGCGTAAAGCTCAAAGGTGGCGCCGGCCAGAGCCTCACCTGTCTGGGCGTCTTTCTTTATGATCTCAAGGCTTTCGAGACGATGGTTTGCAAGCACGATGTTTCCTGCACGATGGGTCGCGTCAAGGACAAAGACATACGGGCTGGATCCTGTCTGGGCAGGGCCCTGGTAGCCAGGTGCCGGGCTTGTCTCCACAAGCCGATAGCAACCATAGGGAAGCACGCCGAAATCAAGCGTGCCGTCCTGGGCGCTCGTAATCGCAGGACCGACCTGCGCCCAGCCCGGGTCATCTGAGGCGATGGCAGAGATGTCGGTTGTGATATGCCCGTCCTGTATGGCAACCGGCCAGGTGTGCAGTTCAAAGGTCGCACCTGCCAGGGGCGCATCTGTCCTGGCGTCTGTCTTGACGATGACAGGCGTGTCCCAGGAAAGAGGGGCGAGAGAGGCAACGCCTCCTGTAAGTGGATCCACTGGCGTAAGCATGTTTTGAAACTTGGTCTCGGCAGGCTTATAGACCAATGAAGCAGGAGTGCGTATAAAGAGAGTTACTTTGACAGAAGCGTTTCCAGCATTTGTCATGTTTGCTCTGCTGAGGAAAAGATAGAAATCAGTATCGTAGCCGGGCGAAGCAATAGGGTTACCGTTCGCATCGCCGTAATAGGCATAAGGCGGTATATCGGTCATCACAAAACCCGGCGTAGGGGTGTACTTGGGATTTGCCCCTGCCATGATTGAGGTGAAGCGATAGGGCCCTGAGCGCAGGGTATCGGCTGAGACGTCCCAAAAGACCGGGGTTGTATCAACAGGGCTGTGCAGGGTCCCCATGTCGAAATACTTATTGAGGTTTACCTGACTAAGCGGTGTGTTAGGCAGGTTCCTGCACTGCTCGTAGAGCCAGAGTCCGGCTGCAAGCACATCTTTTGCGCCGGGCAAGCTGCTTGCACGGGCACTGGACAAAAGCGCGTAGTCGTTTCCGGGAATCTTGTATCCCAGGGCCCAGATGGCAAACTGTGTGGCCTCACGGGCCTGGTCGTCAGAAAGTGCATAGGTGCCGATGGTGGTGCGGGTGGGATAGCCCAAAAGCAGCGCCGTATAAAAGACAAGGCCGGGCTCTGCGGTGGCACCGTACTCGGCGCCAAACGGCGCGTTGTTCGAAAGATTCAGGCAGTAGGCGACCTTGCCTCCCGAGGAATAGCGCCCCGAGCAGTCGTGTTCCTCTCCATTGGAGGCCTTGCGAAAGACAATGGAAGGGGGTACATACGTGCTCTCAAACGTCGGTGCAGAAAAGGAAACAAGCATGCCTCGTGCAAGCTGTGCTTCAAAGGGTGTTCCCAGCGAGATTATCGCACCTCTTGTCTCAGAGCCATCATGTGCTATGGGAAGGCTTGGCATGTCCAGCGTCTCCTCAAAGGCATCCTCCGTAAAAGTCGCACCGTCTTCAGGCTCAGGCCCATCGATGGCCAGCGCTGTTTCCTCTATCGTCTGCTCTGCCTCAGGCGGCCTTTCGTCTGATAGGTCCTCTTGGGGGCCTTCCGCGACTTCTGTCGCCTCCTGCTCCTCGGCAGGCGCCTCGGTCTCAGCGGGCAGTTCCTGTGGTTCCGATGCCTCTGCGGCCTCCTCAGCCTTGCTCACGCCTTCTTCTGCAAACGCGGGCCAGGGGATGCCGGGCAGAAGCGTGAAGCAGAGCACGGAAGTTAAGATGAGGCAAAGCGCCCTGGCGGCTCTCTTTTTGATAGGTCGACCGGTACACATCTCCTGTTCCTTTCCCTAGTGGTACTCGATATGATATTCAGACCAGTAACGATAATGGCGGTTTGCCTCCTCCATCGATACTTGTCCAATGCTCCACTGATTCCAGTAATAATCCTGATGCGCTATGACTTCGGCCTCACTGCCGAATACCGCCCCGCAGGAACAATTCCAGGTCCACACCACGACCTCAACGGGCTGGGGTTCTTCCGGCTCTGGCTGTGTGCCTCCTCCCCCATCGCCGCTGCCACCTGAGCTACCGCCCGAGCCGGGGCTGGTGTTCTCTGAGCCTGGGCCGGAGCCGTCCGTACCGCCGCTACCGCTACCCCCGGTACCACCTGAGCCGGAGCCCGAGCCCCCTGCACTTTCGCTTCCGGAGCCCTGGGTGGGGCCTGCTGTATCCCCTGGGCCAGGGCGTGTGCCTTCTGGGCCAGGGGCCGTGCCATCCTCTGCACTTTGTCCTTTGGCCA
>JAISLY010000055.1 GCA_031277035.1 Coriobacteriales bacterium
CCCTCTCAACCCGTCCCTTTTGTCACCTCCCGGGCCACCTCACCCGTCCCTTTTGTCACCTCACAGGCCCTCTCAACCCGTCCCTTTTGTCAACTCCGCAGGCTGTCTCACCCGTCCCCTTTGGCAACTCCGCAGGTCGTCATTACCCCCTTTAAGGTCAGGGTTTAAGCCGATAGTATTCTCAACGTGTCCTGACCTGTCAGTCGGCTTCCCTCTGGGAGTTTCAACCAAGCGGGCTGATTGATGTCTTCAAGTGCTATTGCAACCCTCTTCAAACGTCGTATGTCTGATCCATGCAGGCGCTGTAACTCTGAGGCGTGATCTGTGATGAGGCTTGCCAATAAGGCAACATCTTCAAGATGTCTGCTATTGTCGCGATTATCTGTCATGTATGCTGCAGATTTGAGTATCAATGCGCCCAACAGATCTGGGATGCATATCTCGCGGCTCGTCTGAGCGTTAGACAGCACGAGTAACATCCTCCGTTCTATCGCCTGAGAGCCACCGGGGATTTCCATCATTGGCCAGCGTTCAACCTTGGCAGCACTTCTCTTTCTTGTTGGCAGATGCTCAGCTATCAGCACATCGACTATCGATTTGTCCCTGGTAAGGCGATGAAATGGGCTTCCGGGAAGACCAGGTTCCTTCTTCTCAAAGCCAAGTGACTCAACTGCTTTAACCACCGTTCCGATATTGCTGTTGCTTGCCATCACATCAATAAGCATGTCGATGTCATCCGTTGCCCTGGATTCATAGCCAGCCAGCATGGCGTGAGCCTGGGTCATCAGGCCGCCGACCAATAGCCATGAATCCCTGTTGCTCAGGCCAGCCAGTTCGAATACGGTATCCCAGGGAGGCAAGGTTTGTACCGGATGGGGCAGGTCAACCTTTTTCATGCAGCAACTCCTCTAATCTTGATAGCGCAGCACGACGTTCGCGGGTATCGGCGGATGCGGCAAGATCTACGAGAGCGACAGCTTCAGGCATCTGTTCTCGGTCGGCGATTTTAAAACAGCTTTCATCTACTAAGTGTAGTATAGCATTAGTATTATTCTCTTCTACAAAATGGTATTTCTCTTTTATCTTATTAATAGTATTTACCGCCACATAGCCTTCGATTATGTCGTTTCGTTGTGTAAGGCCGAGGGTCCTGATGAACTCTGAACTCGCACCAGACAGCACCATTTCTTCTTTGAGGTTGTTGAACAGCGACGTACTGACCCTTACGCGCTTGACGCTTGCCCGCCTGCGCGTAAGCCAGACCAAATTATCGGCGTTAACCCTCTTCAGTCTTTGAAGGAGTCTGCGATGTTGAGGATATGCGAGCCAACCGATTTCCATATCGGATAGCATCCAGAGCGCAGCCCAGGCAACGTCTGCTTTCCATGGACGACCGTTGCCCTGCCTAATCCGTTGATAGCTTTGCAGACTTTCTGCGTGTATCAGATACGCGTCACCTACCGTACGTTGAGCTGTCAATTCCGCAGCATAGATAAGCTGGAGCACCCTTGGATTGGACACGCCAAGCATTTCGGCGGCATCGTTTACTGTGTACATGCCGGGGACGGTATAACTTGTCCTGCTGACCTCCTTTTTCATAGTTCATAAATATTATCACACCATAAGATTTATGTAAATCAGATGCCTTGCATTTTGCGTTGAATCATATTTGAGTTGCCAAAGGGGACGGGTGAGACGACCTGCGGAGGTGACAAAGGGGACGGTTCCAAATTGTCAACTTTTTTTGAATGGTCTCCGAGTTCGTAACCCTGGGCAAAAAGTTGACAATTTGGAACCGTCCCTTTTGTCACCTCCGCAGGCCACCTCACCCGTCCCCTTTGTCACCTCCCGGGCCCTCTCACCCCGTCCCCTTTGTCAACTCAGATACCGTCCCCTGCCTCGTAGAGGTTCTTGGAGAAGTAGCGGTCGCCGCGGTCGGGCAGAACCGTTACGATGTTGACCGTCTCAGACGTCTCTTCCAGCGAACGCGCCAGCTCAAGCGCGGCCCAGACGGCAGCACCCGAGGAGGTGCCGACGATGAGACCCTCAGCGCGGGCCAGCAGGCGCACGGTGGCCCAGGCATCCTCGTCTGCCACCTTGATGACGGTATCGACGAGCGAAACGTCCATCGTGGCCGGCACAAAATCGTTGCCGATTCCCTCGATGTCGTAGTCGCAATGGTCACATCCGCCACCGAGCAGTGAGCCAACCGGGTCGGCCAGCACACAGTGGATGCGCAGGTCGCGTTCCTTCAGATAGCGCGCGATGCCGCTGTAGGTGCCGCCGGAACCCGCCCCCGCCACAAAGTGATCGACCTGCCCCTCAAGCGCCTCATAGATCTCCGGCGCCGTTGTGAGGTAATGGGCCAGCGGATTGTGATGATTCTCAAACTGTTTGAGCGAAAGCGACCCGGGTATCTCGGCAAGAAGCTCTTCGGCCTTGCGACAGGCTCCGAGCATACCGTCGGCGCGGGGCGTGTTGATAACCTCGGCGCCGAGGGCCCGCATCAGGGTCTGCTTTTCTGCGGAGAACTTCGTGGGGACGACAAAGATGATGCGGTATCCGCGGCCAAGCGCTGCTGTCGCAATACCGAGGCCCATGTTGCCGGCCGTGCCCTCCACGATGGTGGCGCCCGGCTTGAGCTGCCCGGAACGTTCCGCCGCCTCAATCATCGCGACGGCGGTGCGGTCCTTCACGCTGCCACCCGGGTTGAAGCATTCGAGCTTGGCCCAGAGCGCCACCTGCTCGGGAAGCCCCAGCTGGCCCAGGCGCAGCAGGGGCGTCTGCCCGATGAGCTCGGTGATGTGGTTGTAAACCCGCGGCGTACCGGCCACCACACCCGTCCTTTCTACAGATTGCTCACGACTGAGAGCTTGACGAGAGACCTTGTTCTCCCGGGCTCATTACCCTGCTCTCCCAGGTTCATTAACGGTAGTAATCTTACATGTTTTCTATGTAATGATGTGGTATAGTACCGACAACGGGTCACGTTGTCAAACGCCTGCGGCACGCGATGGAGGAGCGGCAATCTTTCCTCCGTCGCGTGTTTTGAAGACGGCTGTTTGCGGCCAGTGTCCCTCTATGAGACAAGCAGAGTAACGCGTTCAGGTCAGGAGGAATGGTCATGTCCAAGCGGGAGAGGCCGGGCACGCAGACGCCGCCCTTACATCTGGAATCTCAGGTCGTGCACGCGCCGGGTGACGGCGACGAGCGTTTTGGCGATGTGGTCGCGCCCATCCATCTGACCACAACCTATCGCCAGGACGCCTTTGGCCGCCCGCCGGTCTACGACTACTCGCGCGGCGGCAACCCCTCACGCCAGATTATCGAGGATCAGATTGCGCTCCTTGAGACGGGCGGGGGGTCGGCGGACACGCCTGGTGAGCGTGAGACAGTCACGCCTGGTGAGCGTGAGACAGCTGCCGCGACCCCGGCCGCCGCAACCCCGGCCGCCGCAACGGAGGGCGGGAGCGTGAGCCCGGGCCCGGCCGCCGCGACCCCGGGCGCAGAGCGCCCCGACAAAGCCTTTGGCCTGGCATACAGCACCGGCATGGCCGCCATCACCGGCGTGCTTGCCCTGTTTGAGCCCGGCGACGAGATACTTGCTCCCACAAACCTCTACGGGGGAACCTTTCGCGTCATCGACCGCTTCTTCTCCCGCTTTGGCCTGACCTGCCGCCTGGTGGACATCACCGACCTCGGCGCAATCGACCTTGCCTTCGGCCCCAAAACAAAGGCCGTCCTCTTCGAAAGCCCCACCAACCCGCTGCTCTCCATCGCCGACATCCGCGCCGTCTCCCAGATTGCACACGCCTACGGCGCGCTGTCCATCGTGGACAACACCTTCCTCACCCCCTACCTGCAGCGTCCGCTCGAACTCGGGGCCGACATTGTGGTGCATTCCGCGACCAAATACCTCGGCGGGCACAGCGACGTGCTCGCCGGCCTTACCGTCGTGCGCGACGAGGCCCTCTACAAGCGCCTGCACTTCATCCAATACACAACGGGCGCAACGCTTTCTGCCTTCGATTCCTATCTGCTCACACGCGGGATAAAGACCCTGGCCCTGCGCGTCGAACGGCAATGTGCGAACGCCGAGGCGCTGGCACGGTGGCTCCAAGAACAGAAGCAGGTGGAGAAGGTCTACTACCCCGGGCTTCCCGAGCATCCCGGATACGAACTGAATCGCAGTCAGGCAGGCGGAGCCGGTGGTATGCTCGCTTTCGAACTTACTAGTGATATTGACCCGCAGGACTTTGTCTCCGAGCTGCGCCTGATTCTGCTTGCCGAGAGCCTCGGTGCGGTGGAGTCGCTGATCTGCCATCCCGCAACGATGACCCACGCCTCGATTCCCGCCGACCTGCGCCGTGAGATGGGCATCGGTGAGCGCCTGCTGCGCCTGTCGGTGGGCATCGAGCATATCGACGACCTGAAGGCCGACCTGAAACGGGGCTTTGCCGCCACTGCTTAGGACGCACTTAGGGAGCGGGCGGGCGGAGCCCTTCAAGCAGCGCGAGGGTCTTTTTTACCTCTTCATCGCTCGTCTGCCAGGTGGTGACGAAGCGGATGACAAGCTGACCGTCTGGCAGAGGGCGCCAGCGCTCAAAGAGCACGTGGGCACCAAGCGCCTCGGCAGTTTCGACACTCACAAGGGGAAAAATCTGGTTGGTCGGCGCCTCTCGCTCCAGGCGATAGCCAAGCTGGACGAGCCCCTCGCACAGATGCGCCGCCTGCTCGTTGGCCTGCCTGGCCAGCGCGACGTAGAGGGTGTCGAGAATCGAGTGGGCCTCCCCTGCCTCCCCCGGCGGTTCGGGTTGCCCCGGCGGTTCGGCCTCCCCCGGCTGCCCCGGCTGCCCCGGCTCCCCTGCCTCCCCCGGCTGCCCCGGCTGCCCCGGCTGTTCGACCGCAGCACCCTGAGGCGCACCCTGAAGCGCACCCCGAGAAGGTTTCGCATGGCCAAGCAGGGTCTCAAACTGGATGCCGAGCAGAAAACCCTTCGCAATCATCGCGCCGCGCTGCTTCATCGTCGAGCGAAAGCCATCATGGAGGGCCGGGTTGGCAATGATCAGGGCCTCCCCAAAAAGTGCTCCGTTTTTCGTGCCTCCAAGATAGAAGGCATCGGCAAGCCGGGCGAGGTCGCGCATATCCACATCGTTGTTCGCAGAAGCGAACGCGTAGCCAAGCCGGGCGCCATCGACGTAGAGCAAAAGGCCGCGCGCGCGGCACAGAGCGGCAAGTTCCTCAAGCTCCGCGCGACGATAGACGGTTCCAAGTTCGGTGGACTGTGAGAGGAACAGCAGGCGCGGGCGCACCAGATGCTCCGTGTCATGAGCGGCCAAAATCGGCTCGACATCGCTGGGACGGACCTTCCCGTCCGTGCTTTGGAAGGTGAGTATCTTGTGGCCGGTCGCCTCGATTGCACCAGCCTCATGCCCGTTTATGTGCGCCGAATCCGCGGCGATGACGGCCTCATGGGGGCGCAGGAAGGCCGCAAGCGCAACGAGATTGGTCTGGGTTCCGCCCGCCAGAAAGTGGACCTCTGCCTGCTCGCAGGCAGAAAGACGCCTGATGAGGGCGCGGGCCGCCTCACAGTGCTCGTCGAGGCCATAGCCGACAAATTTCTCCCCCGCGCTGGCCTGAAGCGCACCGAGCAGCTGCGGAGGTGCCGACACATTGTAGTCGTTGAGCAGATTGATCATCGAGTCCCTCGCGCCTTTCTAGAGGCCGGCAAAGTCCCAATAGAGGTAGCGGGTGTCCAGCTCGTTGTCAAAGTACTGATTGCCGGTCGGCTTGCCGCGATGGACGAGCTTGCCGGCCGAGTAGGCCAGGCTGGTGCACAGCGGCACGGGCTTCCAGGCGGCATCGGGGGCAGCGTCGGGGGCGGGGGCGGCATCGGGGGCGGGAGGCGCGGCATCGGGGGCAGCCCCGTCGGCGGGCGCGGTGCCGGCCGCGGGCAGCGCAGTGGCTGCGGCCAACTTCGAGGTGCAGAACAGGACGCCCTCGGCAAGGCGCCGGTAGTGAAGGGCGCCTCGATAATTGCGGTGCACGTACAGCAGGTCACTGTCATAAACCAGCAAATTGACACAGTTGCCGAGCGAGAGTTCGCGCACCAGCCGATCAAAGACCTCAAAGCGCTCGTCGGCCTCAAGCGGCGCGGCCTTGCGCTCAGTGGCCTCGTTGATGCGGTCGACGAGGGCAAGCAGGATGCGCTCGGAGTCGGTCGTGCCACGCTGCAGGTAGAAGTAGTGGTCAAGCGGGGGATGCGTGAAGACGGTTCCCTTATGTATGAGCGTCCAGGTGCGCCCGCTCATGTCGGTCGCGGTAAACGGATGGCAGTTGTCCATCTCCACCTGGCCAATCGTTGCCTGCCGGATATGGACGAGGGCCGTCTCGAGATACAGCGGCTGGCTGAGTATGCGAGCGGCGAGCGGGTCGGTGTCCGCGCGCTCGGGCGAGCGGATGAGGGCAGGCGTTGGCGGCGGCGTGGCCTGCGAGGGCGTGTGGACGCCGCCGGACGGTGCTGTCCTGGTGGAGAAGTCCGCAAGCCCCCAGCCGTGGGGATTCTTGTCGGCATGGCTGAAGAACTCGCGAATCAGCTCGTTGACCTCAACGGGGCTGGCGGAACTTATGGCAAACAACTGGCAGATAAGCTATCCCTCCCTTACCGTTCTGGACGCAACGTGTGCGTCATTGTATCTCATGTCGACCTCGCACGGTCGCGCGCCTTCTCGCACCTTCGCGCACGGTCGCGCGCCTTCTCGCCTCTTGCACGCGCCTTCTCCCCTCTGCTCGCAAGACCCGCAGCCCGGGCCCTAAAGCTCGGCGTAGAGGTGGATAAGGGTCGCGAGCGGAACGCCCTGTTCGCGCTTCGCAAGCAGCTCACGCGCCGGATTGCTCAGATTCCAGGCACGGATATAGAGTGGCTCGAGCAGGACTTCCTCCCCACGTCCGCGCGCTGCAAGGCCCGCGTTCGCCAGCTCGAGGATAGCCAGAAGCTGCTCTCGCAAAGCGGCGCGGTCCACAAAATCAGGCCAGAGCCGAAGCACCATGAGCCGCCGCAGCTCCGGTGCGCCAAAGCCGTGCCCGTACAGCGAGCGATCCGCGTCGAGCAGTGCGCCCAAAGCGTCGATGTTCTCAACAAGCCCCAGATGAAAGGCGGCGACGCTGAGAGTATCGCCAAGTGGCTGAGCGCAACAGCTGCGAAACTCCACCGTCCCCCGAAAGGTCAAATCGCAATGCCGATAGCTGCGCAGATAGGCAATATCTGCGGCCTCGGGGACAAAAGGCATCTCGCGAAACGCGCCGCTCTTCTCGTCAAAGAAGGTCCCGATGACCTGCTCGCGCTCCAGATATTCGGCAAAGGGGATAGGCACAAAGTCCAGGAAACGCCCGTCGCGCCGGGCGCAGAAAATCGAAAGGCGCCCGAGAAAGACGAGCAGGTCCTCGATGCTTTGCGGCGTGCGCTCCGAAATGCCCACGTTCAGGGGATTGTAGCCCTGCATGCTGCGTTCCCAGAGCATATCGCGGGCGCAGAGCAGGGTGGGCCCGGGGTTGTGAGCCGGGGCGTCCAGCACGGAATTTGCGAACAGCACCGCCTTGAAGGGCTCCAGGCGTTCAAAGACGTCCAGGGTCTGGAGCAGGCGATGGTAGGGTATGTCAATCTGCACCTGCGAAGCGCTGCAGAACATGCCAAACTCGGGCCAGGGATGAAAGCGGCTGTCGGCCGCATCGCAACGCCGCAGGAAGTGGTAGAGCATGCGGTAGCGGGCGTTTGAGATGGGTTCAGGGCGGTTATAGGCCCGGTGCGGATTGATGCCCATGCCCGTCAGGCTGTGCTCAGAGCGCAGCAGCTCGGCGCGGATAAAACGGTAGTATTCCTTAAAGCGGCGGCGCAGGGCGAGCAGGTCGTCCGTTCGCGCAAAACTGATCTCGAGATTGTTGTAGCTGCAGTCGTAGGTCACGACATCGCCACTGCTCGCCGCGGCGGCGTCGGGCGCGGTGCTGCCGGGCGCGGTGCTGCTGGGTGCGGCGGCGTCGGGCGCGGTGCTGCCGGGCTCGTCGGGCGCGGCGGCGTCGGGCGCGCTGCCGGGCTCGTCGGGCGCGGTGCTCGCCTTGACAAGTTTCGTCGTCGCCCCTTCGGCGTCCCAATCGCTCGCCTCAAAATCAAAGGCTGCCGAGAAAGCTGCGCTCAGGGCATGCACGACCTCAAAATCAACCGGCTCACGACGCAGATTGACAATCGGCAGCTCAATCTCCACGCCGGCATAGGATTGTGTGACCTGCCGGGTAGGTTCGATGAAGCGCTCGAAGAGCAGATTTTCAAGGGCTTCGGACACCGTGCGTTCACCGCTTTTCATCTCAATCGTGCCACAGGGGGCAACGGTCACAGGTGGCAGGTCGCAGCGCAAGCTCTGCGCCGCCGCCTCCGTTCTCCAATAACACATAGTCTTATAAGTTTACTACATTTTTGAGAGGAAGGTCAGCGAGGCACCCGTAGGGGCACTGCAAAGCGGGGAGAGGCGGCCGGTGAGTTGACAAACACTATACCCCGCACCGCACCCCGCACCGCGTCCCTCGCGGCACATTCGCTTCGCCGTATAGGTTACGGGACACTCCAAAGTGCTTGGGCGGGCACAGCAAGAAGGTTATTGCCGAAGGTGACGATGTTGTTGCCTGTGTAGACCAGTATGCTATTCACTACCGCATCATTTGCCCCTCGCAATGCCTCCATCACCTTGAAATCAGAGGCGTTGACTGTCGTACTCAGCTTGACCTCCACCAAAGCGACCTGGCCGTCGCCGTTCTGAATGACGATGTCGACCTCACGCTTGAGTGAGTCTCGATAATGGTAGATGTCAAGGGTCTCGGTATGAGCCAGAGTCATTTTCTGCAATTCACTCAAGACAAAGGTCTCAAAGATTGCTCCGGCGATGCCTGATTTTAAGTCACTGGATACATTGTTCGGCGCGTTGAGTTGGCGCGCTAACAACCCGGAGTCGCGAAACATCAATTTATGGTGCTTGGTAGCCCTGCTGGTTGCATTGGGGGACCATGCGGGAATCCTGGCGATGAGAAAGACTGACTCTAAAAGACCGAGGTATGCCTCAAGGGTCATGCGTGGCTCCTGCAAATCCCCTGCCATATTACTCACAACCGCAGGCTTTCCGCTGATGGAAGCCAGATATCTCACCACTCTTGGCAGTATGCTGGCACGACGGAGATTATTCTCCTTGCCTACATCCTTGCTGAGCAATTGTCTGACATAGCTGTCGAACCATTTATCGCGCCGTGCCTTCTCTTTTCTGGCAATCGCCTCCGGATAGCCCCCCTCAAGCGCCAGCTCCAGATACTCCTGTCTGGTGAGATGATAACCCTGCCGGGAAAGCATGCTCATTGGGTCTTTGGTAAACAGGGCATCGAGGAACACGCTCTGTCCCTGATTACGCTCAAGCATACTCAGGCCACCCAACTCAACAATTTCGATACGCCCCGCAAGCGAGTCCTCTATGGTGTCGCCATGCGACAGGTCCCTCGAGCCTGTCAGCAGGAACTGCCCTGGCCGGTTATCACGATCCACGACATCTTTGATGGCAAGCGCTAACCCCGCGACCCTCTGCACCTCATCGATGACGAGCAGGCTGCCCGCGGATTGACGGACAAAAGCGGCCGGATCGTTCTTTGCCGCTTCACGTTGAACCTGGTCATCCAAAGTGATATAGAGAGCATCTTGCTCGGCTGCGATTTTTCGCGCAAGAGTTGACTTGCCGGTTTGCCGTGCACCCTGCAGGGCGACAACCCGGGTGTCACGCAGGGCTTTTTTGACACTTTCCTCAACCAAACGAGGCAGCAACATCGCATCCTCCTTCTGCCTTTCAAATCAATCTATCGTCATTTTATCACTTTCCTGTCGTCATTTTATCAACTTTCTACCGTCATTTTATCACTTTCCTGTCGTCATTTTATCAATTTTCTACCGTCATTTTCACGGCATCCTGTTGGCATTTTATCACGCTGGTTTTGACTGGCTGTGACAGGTGCATGGGCGTGTTTGGGGAGCGGCGTATGTACCCGCAACCAAAGAGAGAATGGGGACGCAGGAACCGTCCCCTGTCCCCCGGTCAACTCCGGCGGTGCCTCAGGCTCTGGTGTTGCGTGCCACAAGCAGGGCTGTGGCCGCAGCCAGAAGCGCGAGGACAAGCGCGATGAGCAAAGTGGCGCTGTCACCGGTTGCGGGTGTGGAGGTACCCGAGCCTGTGGAACCAGAGCCGCCAGCACCGCCGCTGCCACCACCGGAGGTTTCGCCTCCACCACTACCACCAGAGGCTTTGACCGTCAGCGTGAGGGGTCCTGCGCTGCCATCGCTAAACTCTGCAAAGAAGGCATGGCTGCCAGGAGCAAGCGTTTTGAGGTAGGCTTCGTGTAAGGTGATGATGGTAGAGCCCGAGGTGACGGTATAGTTGGTCTCGGCAACGGTTGCGTTGCTCAGAATAAGACGTACAAAGTCGTTTCGGTCCGCATCGATACGCACACGTGCCTCACCTGTGCCTGACCAGGCAACAAAGGCATCAAGGATGGGATAGTCATAGCGAAGAGCCAAGGTGGCCGCACTTATCGCGGCCAGTGCAGCATCTATCTGTGTCTGTGTGGCGTTTGCATCTGCTAACACGGCCTCACCGGTGGCGATGGCATCCTGCAGTGCACTCCAGGTCGCATCTGTGGCATACCCCCGCTCAAGGGCAACAACATCTGTCAGCTCTG
>JAISLY010000037.1 GCA_031277035.1 Coriobacteriales bacterium
AGGTCAAAGTCGTCGAACAGCGCGTCATCCGTCCCGACGGTCTTATCCTTCATACCGTTACCTTCTCTGGTTCATACCTCTAAAAGAGCATCGTAGACGACATTTTACCTCAATTTGAGGTAACGCGCGCGACGCAAAGCCTGACGGTGCAACAGACGGGTGCCTGCAATGGCTACATAACGCGCATTGATCACAAAATGACGTGCAGTGAGCAGATCGGCGCATCCCTGAACCCAAGTCGGGGCAAAAGCTCTGAGAGGCTCTTGACAGAGAGGATGGGTCTGCCTAGTATGTAGATACCAAGTATCTACATACTAGGCAGACCCATCCTCTCCCCTAAGGAGGCACTGTGATTTCGACGATACAGAAGTGGGGCAACAGCAATGCGGTCCGCATACCAAAGCCGCTGCTTTCTGATGTCTCCCTCAAGGAGAATGACCCAGTAGAGATAACGGTTCTCGGCAGGGACATCCTCATCAGAAAAATCACGCCCAAGCCCGCGCACAGGACACTTGCGGAGAGATTGGAAGAAGCTCGATTCGCCGGCACCTATCAGGCCGATGAGTATGATCAGTCTGCCGTTGGGGACGAGGTCTTTTGGTGAGTGACTGTCAAGCCAGTTATCAGGCCCGTCAGGGTGACCTTATCTGGCTCGACTTCAGCCCACAGGCAGGGCATGAGCAGGCTGGCCGACGTCCGGCAGTCGTTGTGAGCAACGCTGATGCCATCCGGTTCCTGCATAAAAGGGCGATGGTCTGCCCGATAACGAATACTGACAAGGGCATCCCTTTGCAACCACGCCTCGACAACAGGACAAAGACCAAGGGGGTTATCCTCTGCGACCAGGCCAGGATCCTCGACCTTCAGGCGCGCAGGGCCGAATACATCGAGCAACTACCAAACGACATCCTTTATGAGGTGGTAGACATCATCTACGGAATGATAGAGCTGCCCGAGTGAGTGGCCGGCGGCCGGCGGCGGCGGCCGGCGGCGGCGCTGTCAAATCGCACCGGCCTTTCCCCGAACGCTGTCGCGGCTTCTTGCCTTACTGTCCCCTACAACCGCGTGAGGTCGTAGGGGGTCTCCTGATAGACGTAGTGGTTAAGCCAGTTTGCGAAGAACTGGTGCGCGTAGGTGCGCCAACGGACAACGGGCGGTTTGGTGGGGTCGTCATCGGCGTAGTAGTTCACCGGCAGGGCGATGTCGAGGCCGGCGGCCAGGTCGCGGCGGTATTCCCTGTCGAGGGTGTCCGCGTCATATTCGAGGTGCCCGGTCACAAAGACCTGCTCGTGCTCGGGCGCGACGATGACAACCGCCCCGGCCTCGGGTGAGCCGGCGAGCACTTTGAGCCCGGCCTTCTCCGCATCCTCGGGGAGCACGGTGGTGTAGCGCGACTGCGGCATGAAGAAGGGGTTGTCGAGGCCCAGGAGCAGACGGCTTGTGTGCTCCTTGCTGGTGAGCGGGTAGATGCCAAAGAGCTTGCGGGGCAGGACGCGCTTCTCGATGCCGTAGAAATGGCGGAGCGCCGCGTTGACGCCCCAGCAGATGAACAGCGAGCGATAGACGTGCGTGCGCGACCATTCGAGCAGCGCGGTGAGCTCCTGCCAGTAGTCCACGTCCTCAAAGGGCAGGGTCTCCACGGGCGCACCGGTGAGGATGAGGCCGTCAAAGCGCCGCTCAAGGATGTGACGCGAGTCCTGGTAAAACGCCTCCATGTGGCTCGCGGCGGTGTTTTTGGAGACGTGCCCGCCCATGGCGATGAGCGTCACGCGCACCTGAAGCGGCGTGTTGGAGAGCAGGCGCAACAGCTGAGCCTCGGTAGCAGCCTTGGTGGGCATGAGGTTGACGATGGCGATCTCAAGCGGACGAATGTCCTGGGTAATCGCGCGCTGCTCCGTCATGAGAAAGACGTTTTCTTCGCGGAGTGTATCGATGGCGGGCAGGCCATCGGGTACGTTGACTGGCATGGGTCTCACTTCCTGCGGTAGGGCTGGGAAAACTCAGTGTAACACGTCGGTGGTTCTTTGAGGAAACGCTGATTAACCCGTCATTGTTGTCCCGGACACGCAATGCCAAGGATCCTGCGTTGCCTGGCCCAAGAGCCAGGCAACGCATTCTTGCAGGTAAGCGTGAGCTTGCGCTCACAAAATCCTCGGTCTTTTGCCAAGAATGACACAAAGGAGAATGCTAAAGCGGCTTTAATGAGCGCCTCCCTGAAGTCTCTCTAAATCGCAGCAAAGCCCTGCTCGAGGTCGGCGATGATGTCCTTGATGTTCTCGGTACCGATGGACAGGCGCACCGTGGTCGATGTGATGCCCGCGTCGAGCAGCTCGGCCTCGCTCAGCTGCGAGTGCGTGGTGGAGGCCGGGTGGATGACGAGCGACTTCACGTCGGCAACGTTCGCGAGCAGCGAGAACAGCTCGAGCTTCTCCGTAAATATACGCGCCTGCTCAGCGGTGCCGTCGAGCTCAAAGGTAAAGATGCTCGCACCGCCGTTGGGGAAGTACTTCTGGTA
>JAISLY010000042.1 GCA_031277035.1 Coriobacteriales bacterium
TGCTCATCATCACTGATTAACCCCTTGAAGAGAGGCTCGCCATCCGCATCCAGTATCCAGGCGGTCTTGCCGTCCGCGTCTACGGTAAGTGACCAGTCGTCCTTGATTTTGATCATGAGGTCAAACGGCCCTTTGACCTCATGCCAGCCGTAAGAGGAGATGGGGCCAAGAACCCAAAGGAAAAGGAGCGTCGTGCAACAAAACTTTGCCAGTACGCTGAGCACTGAGACGATAATGATTTTCCTCTTTACCCGATTGTTCACGGGCGCTTCTCCGTAAGTTCCTGCCCATTCATAGACAATGGCCCCTGGCTTTCTGTCTCCTTTGCCCCCTTCGCTTTCTTCTTGCGCTTCTGCGGCGGAAGCGGCCGCGCTTCAAGCGCCTTCTCAAGGTAGTCGTTGACAATCCTGCGGCAGACGCTTTCCTTTGCACCGCAGATGACAAGAAACGGAAGAGCAAAGGAGAAGAACATCCATGCGATTGGGAAATAGGTAGGCGATGTGAGCATCGCAAAACCACCGATGGTGAGAAAGACGCCGGGTATGCCGATTACCCCCCAAGCTGTCAGCCTGAAAGGGTTGTGTTTACACGAGATGCGGCGTCTGTCGCCTTCATCAAAAAGAGAGGCGATGAATACAAAGCCGTTGTAGTTATCGCCGGAGACAAGTTTGTACGTTCCCTTTCTGGTTCTACGCATTCCGAGTCCCCAGTAGCGGCCACGGCTAAAGATTTGCGTGCCGTCACGTTCCTTTCTCTCAAGGTACTCGGTGTTGAGGCGCTTGTCGCATTCCTCCAGGCTCAGCTTTGTCTCGTATTCAAACCTGAACAGGCTCATTTCCTGCTCCTTCGCATCTTTCCGCCGCCCGGATGACCGCTAAAAGAAAAAGAGGAAGTCGGCCATCATCCGCGCCTCGTACCAGCCAACCCGATCAGACACCGAATAGAAGGTTATGATGCCGGGAGATGTCTCCGAGTAATAATAACAATCAACCATGTGTATGGTCACTATCTCACCTGTTGCCGTATCCCGATAATGCGCCTCGTAGAGCGCATGGAGGTCATCGGAGCCCTTGCGGGTCGCATCCACAAGTTCGTAGCCGGGAAGGTGGCGAAGCAGGTATTCTGGGCTGTTGCCATGGACACGCGGGCGGTCGGCGTCGATAATCCCCTTGAAGAGAGGCTCACCATCTGCATCCAGTATCCACGCGACCTCGCCGCTCTCCTCGACGGTAAGTGACCAGGCATCTTTGAGCTTTACTCTCCCCGCGACCTCCAAAGAGCCCCCGGCATAATGCCAGCCGAACTGAGGACCGATGGGCGAGAGGAAAAGATACGGTACACAACAGCTTATCAGCAGCAGTCCTGCCAGCAGATATATCCAGACTCGCTTCTTTACCCGATTGCTCACGGGCGCTGCTCCGTAACTTGAATGCCCTTAACAATTCAGTGCCTAATCTAAACTGTTAAAGATATTTGTCAAATTCTTCTTTTAGTTCCTTTTCATGAAAGGCCATAAAGAGTGGCCGTATAAATGTCAAAAACATTTATTACCCGAATATTCTTTAAAAATAATTTTTTCATCAAAAACTGTTTTACGCCCTGATCGAAAATTCCAAAGTCAACTTCGCATTTACTCATTGCAAGAAGTATATGCTTAGACAGGGTGGGGCGATTCGTTGTGTGGAGAGGGCACAGGTGGGCAATCGCGTTTTGGCTCTGGCCTTTTGCTCTACCCCACCCCCTCGTCCTGGCATCCCTCGCCTTGGCGTCCCTCGCTTTGGCGCCCCTCGACCTCTGCACGGATGGCGCAATACGAAGCAAGGCGTCGAGCGCACAGCTCGCCTGTGCGCTTAGCCTCGATGACGGCACAGCCGGGCTCATGCGTGTGACTGCAGTCGCGGTAGCGACAGTGCGCGGCGAGCGCAGTTATCTCCGTAAACGTGGCCGCCAGGCCTTCGTAGGCATCGTACAGGCCAACGCTGCGCAGACCCGGCGTGTCGATCATCGCGCCGCCACCGGGCAGCGCAAGCATTCTGCGCACAACCGTCGTATGACGTCCCGCGCGATCCTTCTCACGCACTGCGCCAGTCGCAAGCGTTGGCGCTCCAAGCAGCTCGTTGATGAGCGTCGATTTACCCACGCCGCTCCGCCCAAGCAGAACGGCGATGCGCGAGTCGAGAAAGGTCGAGAGCTGCAAAAGGCCCTGCCCGGTGTGCGCGGAGGTGAGCAGCACCTCGCAACCGAGCGCACTGGCACGGGCGCGCTTCGCATCGCCAGCGGCATCACCGGCAAGGTCGGCTTTCGTAAGCAGAACCGCGACCTCAACACCACTTTGATGCGCCATGACCAGCTGTCGCTCCAGATAATCCTGATCAAGCGCACGGCGCAGGAGCGCGGTGACGACAAAAACGAGGTCGAAGTTGGCAGCAAGCACCTGTTCGTCATGCTTGCCGCTGCCTTCATGCCGCGACTCAACGAATGAGCGGCGCACAAGACATGCCGCGCGCGAGTGAATGCGCGTGATGAGCGGCATGTCCTGACCCGGTGGAAAGCGGAGCTCCACAAGGTCGCCGACCACCGCACGCACATCGGCGCTCTTGAGCAGTTCCGTCGCGTGCTGGGCGCGAACGACACGGGCCTGCCCCTGGCCCTGCCCCTGCCCCTGGGCCTGTGCCTGGGCCTGCGCCCCGGCCGCCTCCGCTGCCCCCTGCGCCCCGGCCCCCTGCGCCCCAAGGGCGATAAGCGGATACCCACGGTCAAGAGATATGACGCGGCCGGTCGTATCCATACCCTCCCCTAGCGGGAACGCTCCCGTAGATACCAGTACAGCATGCCCAGGCAGAGCGCGACAAGAATGAGCAGCCCGCCGAACTGAAGCTCACGGACGTTGAAATCTGTGGTGAGATACGCGCCGGGATCCACGACAAAGACGGCTGAGGCATGCACATCGGTAAGGCCATCGTGCTCGGCGCAATCCTGCTCAAAGACGCCCTGCACAAGCAGGGTCGTGCCCCTCTGGCCGTAGCGTCCCAGATGTGAGACAAGCGCCGCGTCTTTGGCGCTGACAAAAACGCTGATGGTCGAGTTGTTGTCCACAAGCGTCAGCCAGCAATGGCCCTTCTCCGCATTGATGATATCGCCTATCACCTCGCCGACAAAGGACACCTCCTGACCATCGAGCTGTGGGCCGGCATTTGCCAGGCCGTCGATGGTGGTGTCAGGCTCGGGGACTGCACCTGCGGCAGTCACGACAGGAGCCACGGCCGGAGCTGCAGCGGCGGCGCCAGTCGCGGCCGCAGCGCCGGTCGCAGCGCCGGTCGCAGTCCCCGCGCCAGTCGCAGTCCCCGCACCAGTCGCGGCCGCGGCGCCAGTCGCAGCCGCAGCGCCAGTCGCAAGCCCCGCACTCAGCAACACGGTCAGCAGCACGACAACACACGCTCGTTGCAACAGCCACGTCCCTCTCAACAGCACAGAGCCTGGTTGTCCAGACACGTTTGCGCCTCTCGCTGGCCGCGCCTCTCTCAGCAGGCCCCTCATCGTGCCACCTTCTTTCGGGGTTTGAGCGAGGCGACAAAGCTGAACAGCAGCGCCAGCAGAGTAAGAAATTCGAGACGGCCCATCCACATCTGAAGAATGTAGACCACCTTCAGAAAAGCTGGCGCGTCAGGCGAGAGGATGCCTGAGGTAAGTCCGGCATTGGTCGTCGCGGCAACCGACTCAAAGGCCGCCCTGTTGGCATCGTAGCCCATCGCAATGCCGGCCAGGGCGCCAATCAGATAGGTGATGAAATAGAGAAGGGCGATGCTCATGGCCGCGACCAGAAGCTCATTTGAGAGCAGGTGTCGGCCGAGATGTTGATAGCTTGTTGTATTACGCGCACTTGATGGTGATAGCACATCTTTAATACGCGCGAGCAGGCCTTTGGCGATGATGCCAATGCGCAGGGCCTTGATGCCGCCCGCCGTTGACCCGGCACTGCCTCCGACGGCCATGGCGAGCAGCACCAGGAAAAACGCTCCGGAGGTGAGCATGGTGGTCATCTGGTTTACGGTGAGCACCTGGTATCCGGTATTCGTCGCGGCTGAAACGATGGTAAAGACGCCGCGACGGGCCAGACTGCTGAAGTCGGTGAGAAAGGTGTCGGCAGTCAGCGCCGCGACGAAGATTACGAGCAAAAAGCTGATCCAGATGGCCAGCGTGCGTATCTCGATGTCGGTGAGGAACAGGCGCATCGTCTGGCGCCAGCCTCCACGCCAGACCTGGGCGTAGAGCGCGAAGTTAACCGCGCCCATCAGCATCAGAATCAGGGTGACGAACTCAAAGCCCCAGGAGTGGTAATACATGATCGAGGTGCTCTGCGGGGCAAAGCCACCCGTATCGTAGGAGCCAATTGTCACCCACAGACCATGAAAAAAGGCCCTGATCGGGTCAATCCCCAACACCAGAGCACAGACGAACAGAACGGCCGTGCCCAAGGCAACGACTGCCGAGGAGAAGCGCCAGATAAACTGTGCGGTGCGTTTGACGTTGGGCAACACAAATTCTTCGCGCCCCTCGGCGTGGTAGAAGGCAGAGCCCACCTTGCTGAAGACACCAAGCGAAAGCGCAATGACAATAACCCCCTGGCCGCCGAGGAACTGCATGACAAAGCGCCACATATTGTCGGACATCGAGAGATGGTCAAGGTCCTGGCAAAGCGAGAGGCCCGTGGCCGTAAAACCGGAGACGCATTCAAAGAAGCTGTCGAGAAAGGAGGCGTAGTGCCCGGAAAGCCAGAGAGGAACAGCGGCGATAAGCGCGCCGACCATCCAGATAAGGCCGGTGATGGCGATGGCCTGACGGCGCTGGAGGATGCCCGGCCTGACGCGGGCCAGACGAAGCGCGCCACCGACGACAAGTGCGGTACCGAGGCCGATGAGGTAATGGGAGGTGACGGAGCGCTCCTGCAAAATCAGGCTCACCGCAAGCGGCACGACCATGGCCACACCGAGTAGCAGGATAATGGTGCCCAGGTAATGGGCTATCATCCCAATATCCTCTTTCTGAAAGCGCGGCCACATAATCAGGCATCCATCCCAGACAGACTCAGAGGAAGCGATTCCAGGCCAGCGCCAGATACCAGATGACGGACAGCGCCATCAAGAAGATGATGAAGGCCACCAGAAGCACGATAATGGCGCTCAGCGCCTTGAGCGGAACACTCGCGCCGAGCTTATGTTTGCGGGCCAATCAATCTCCTCTACGCGATTCGGGCGAGGTCGAGGGCACAGGTGCGGACGTGAGCGCGGGCGCAGTGGAGACACGTTGCCTCGCACACGCCTGACGAGGCAGGGTACGTTGCCTCGCACACGCCTGTTGTGCGTATTGTAATGCAAACGGGCAATGACAGGTTTTAGGATAAACTGGGAACATGTTAAAACCAGATGTCATAATCCCACCCAACCATCCAAACCCTCCAGAGCAGCATGAGGTGGAGGTTGCTTGGATATTGGCGCGTCACTTCAAAACGGTAATAACGTTTATAGTCGCCATAAACGACTACGGCCGAAAGTCGCAAGATATTGTGTTGTTCGGTGTTGTCTGTGAAATTAAAAGCCCGACAGGATCATCTAGGAAGCATACGATTAAATATCAGTTCGACCGGGCGACCAGACAACAGGCCTCTGTACTCATACTGGACAGCCGGCGAACAAAACTGCCAGATGATTACATCCTTACAAAAATCAAATACGAGCTTAAACGCCGTAGAAAAATCAAATGTCCAATAACAAAGTAAGTGCAAGTCAGGCAGACTAAGCGCAAATGACGAGGTAAGCGTCAGTTTTGCTGGCTCGATTGGCATCGACTCTCCTGTCATATCGCCGAACTAAGCGCAACTGACAGGCGTTTTCACAGGTCTTTGGGTACAGCAGGATAAGCCTTGCACAGATACGTGTCTGACCAAGTGCAAGGTTGTGCAAGTCCGCTATGATAGGCAGGCAGGCGGCAGGATGGGTCTTACGTTTGGCTGTCCTTCCTGTCGTCGTCAAGCA
>JAISLY010000020.1 GCA_031277035.1 Coriobacteriales bacterium
AACAATCAGCGCATGCGTGAGCTCTTTTCTGCCGACCTTGATGTCACGCGTCTCATCACGGGCCTTGAGCTTTACGCGGGGCATAAGATCGATCCGCAGGACACGCTTCTCATCTTTGACGAGGTGCAGGAAGTCCCAGCGGCTCTCACTTCCCTCAAATATTTTAATGAGAACGCGCCGCACTACCAGATTATCTGCGCGGGTTCGCTTCTCGGCATTGCGCTTCATGGCGGCACATCGTTTCCCGTCGGCAAGGTTGAGTTCCTGGACTTGTTTCCTCTTTCGTTTACGGAGTTCATGCAGGCCATGGGCAAAGAGCAGTTTGTCTCGCTTCTGGAGCAGGGCGATTTTGCGATGGCGACCGTATTCAGGCAGGAATATATTGACCTGTTGAAACACTATTACTATGTAGGTGGTATGCCAGAAGCGGTGCTGGCGTTTTCTAAGGACCGCGACTTTGGCAAAGTGCGCGAGATACAGCAACGGATTCTTATGGCGTATGAGCAGGACTTCTCAAAGCACGTGCCGAACGCAGTGGTTCCCCGCGTTCGTATGCTGTGGAACAGCATACCGGCACAGCTTGCAAGGGAGAACAGGAAATTTATCTACGGCCTCATCAGGGAGGGCGCGCGGGCGCGGGAATACGAGTACGCCTTGATGTGGCTGACCGACTGCGGGCTTGTCCATAAGGTTCACCGTGTCACCGCACCGAACCTGCCCCTCAGAGCCTACGAGGACCTGAGGGCCTTTAAGCTGTATTTGTTGGACGTTGGCCTGCTTTCCTGCATGACACAGCTGCGGCAGGATATCCTGCTTCATGGCAATGCGCTGTTCAGGGAATTCAAGGGTGCGTTGAGCGAGCAGTATGTCCTGCAACAGCTGAGAACCATGCCAGGCATAGGCACGTGGTATTGGACGAATGAGCGCAGTACCTCTGAGCTTGATTTTCTGCTTGGCACAGGAAGTGCCATCGTCCCGCTTGAGGTCAAAGCGGAGGTCAACCTGCGAAGCAAAAGCCTGAAAGCATTTTTCGACAGGTACCGCCCCCCTCTGTCCATCCGCTCGTCTCTGTCTGACTACAGGCGGGAGGACTGGCTGCTGAATCTCCCCCTCTACGCCATCAGCTGCCTTCCCGCATCCCTTTAAGGCAGAAGGGGCAATGGGGGCGCATCCTCCACAATGGACACGCCCGGAGGCGTGGCGTTTGACAGGAAGTCTCCATCCTGTTACCATGCGACTTCGCGGCTTTTTGAGCCGCCTTGTTTTGTGCGCTGATTTCGGCGCAGACGCGCTGGTAGATGCTAGAAAGGACACAGGCCTTGCCAACGATTAACCAGTTGATCCGTAAGGGTCGCAAGCAGCAGGTCGATAAGAAGAAGACCCCCGCGCTGAGGGGCAACCCGCAGAAGCGCGGCGTTTGCACACGCGTCTACACGACCACACCCAAAAAGCCAAACTCCGCGCTGCGCAAGGTCACCCGCGTGCGCCTGGTCAACGGCATGGAGGTCACGGCCTATATCCCCGGCATCGGGCATAACCTGCAGGAGCACTCGATGGTGCTCATCCGCGGTGGCCGCGTGAAGGATCTGCCGGGTGTACGCTACAAGGTCATCCGCGCGACTCTCGACTGCGCCGCCGTCACCGACCGCAAACAGGCGCGCTCGCGTTATGGCGCAAAGAAGCCAAAGTAACGAAGGAGAAGCAATGCCACGCAGAGCAGCCGCTATCCGCCGGGAGATTGCCCCGGACGCCGTCTTTAACAACCGTCTGGTCACCCAGCTCATCAACAAGGTGCTCCTGGACGGCAAGAAGTCTGTGGCCGAGTCGATTGTCTATGGCGCCTTTGACATCGTTGAGCAGAAGAGCGGCCAGGACCCGCTCTCCGTCTTCAAGAAGGCGATGGACAATGTTCGCCCGACACTGGAAGTCAAGCCAAAGCGCGTCGGCGGTGCCACCTATCAGGTGCCGATGGAGGTCAACTCGCGTCGCGCCACGACACTGGCTATCCGCTGGATTGTCGATTTCAGCCGCAAGCGTAAGGAAAAGACGATGGTCGAGCGCCTCTCCTCCGAGATACTCGACGCCTCAAATGGAGTCGGCGCCTCGGTCAAACGGCGCGAAGACCTCTACAAGATGGCCGAGGCCAACCGGGCCTTCTCACATTATCGCTGGTAGCAGCACGGAGTAGCACGGAGCAGCAGCACGACCGCCCACGACAGACGACCCACGACCCGCCCACGACAGACCACGACAGACCACGAAGGATCGGACACACGCATTATCATGGCACGTACGCCTCTTACAGATACTCGCAACATCGGCATCATGGCCCACATCGATGCTGGCAAGACCACGACCACCGAGCGTATCCTGTACTACACCGGCAAGAACTACAAGATCGGCGAGGTACACGACGGAAACGCGACGATGGACTGGATGGCGCAGGAGCAGGAGCGCGGCATCACCATCACCTCAGCCGCCACCACCTGTTTTTGGAAGGATCACCGCATCCAGATTATCGACACGCCGGGGCACGTGGACTTTACCGCCGAGGTCGAACGCTCCCTGCGGGTGCTCGACGGCACGCTGGCCATCTTCTGCGCCGTCGGCGGCGTGCAGCCCCAGTCCGAGACGGTCTGGCGCCAGGCCCGCCGCTACGCCGTGCCGCGCATGGCCTTCGTCAACAAGATGGACCGTGTCGGCGCGGACTACTTTGCGGTCATCGACCAGATGAAGGAACGTCTTGAGACCCGCACCGCCGTCCTGCAGCTTCCCATTGGCTCAGAGGATCGCTTCACCGGCATCATCGACCTGGTGACCATGACGGCCTGGCACTTCAATGAGGACGAGAAGGGGATTATCTATCCGGTTGAGGAGGAGATTCCCGACGGCTACCAGGGCCGCGCCAGACAGTACCACGAACAGCTTGTCGAGACGGCCGCCGAGTTTGACGACGATTTGATGATGAAGGTGCTTGAGGGCGAGGAGTACCACGCCGACGAAGTCAAGGCCGCCCTGCGCAAAGGTACCATCGCCTGCGAGATTACGCCGGTTATCTGCGGCGCCTCCTTTAAGAACAAGGGCATTCAACAGCTCCTCGACGCAATTATCGACTACCTCCCCTCACCGCTTGACATCCCCTCGATTACGGGGGTAAGCCTCAAAACCGATGCCGAGACTGAGCGCAGGGCAGACCCCGCAGAGCCCTTCGCGGCTCTGGCCTTTAAGATTATGATTGACCCGCATGTTGGCAAGCTTACCTACTTTCGCGTCTACTCCGGCACACTCGATTCCGGCAGCTACGTGCTCAATGCCACCAAGGACAAGACGGAGCGCATCGGCCGTCTGCTGGAGATGCACTCCAATACCCGCATGGACATCGACCAGGTTCAGGCGGGCGACATCTGCGCCGCCGTGGGCCTCAAGGACACCTCAACCGGTGACACGCTCTGTGCGCCGACAAGCCCGGTCATCCTCGAGAGCATGGTGTTTCCCGATCCGGTCATCGACATCGCGATTGAGCCCAAGACCAAGGCCGAGCAGGACAAGCTCAGCGTGGCCCTGCAAAAGCTCGCCGAGGAGGACCCGACCTTCCGCGTGGCGACCAACCAGGAGACCGGCCAGACGGTCATCGCCGGCATGGGCGAGCTGCATCTGGAGATCATCGTCGATCGACTTTTGCGTGAGTTCAAGATTGAGGCAAATGTCGGCAAGCCGCAGGTTGCCTACCGCGAGACCGCCGGGCAGCCCGTCTCGGGCGTGGAAGGAAAGTTCATACGGCAAAGTGGCGGGCGCGGCCAGTACGGCCACGCAATCATCAATCTCATCCCTCAGGAGCCCGGCGCGGGCTATGAGTTCGAGAGCAAGATCGTCGGTGGCACCATCCCCAAAGAGTACATCACTCCGGTCGACCGGGGCATCCAGGAGGCGCTCGCCTCCGGAGTTATCGCCGGCTTTCCGGTCGTTGACGTGCGTGTTGAGCTTGTCGACGGCTCCTATCACGAGGTGGACTCCTCCGAGGCTGCCTTTAAGATTGCCGGTTCGATGGCGGTCAAGGAGGCCTTGCGCAAAAGCAAGCCGGTGCTGCTGGAGCCGATGATGAGCGTGGAGGTCGAGAGTCCCGAGGCATACCTGGGCGAGGTCATGGGCAACCTCAGCTCACGGCGCGGCCAGATACAGGGCATTGAGGAGCGTGGCGGCTCCAAGGTCATCAGGGCGCTTGTCCCTCTTTCCGAGATGTTCGGCTACGCCACCGACCTGCGTTCCTCCACACAGGGACGCGCCGCCTACACCATGCAGTTCAGTTCCTATGAGCCGGTGCCCAAGACCATAGCCACCGAGATCGTCAGTAAAGCTGGAGGTAACGCCTAATGGCAACGAGTCAAAAAATCAGGATCCGCCTCAAGGGTTACGACCATGAGATCGTCGATCAGTCCACAAAACTCATCGTCGATACCGCCCAGAAGACCGGCGCCAGGGTCTCCGGGCCCATACCGCTGCCGACGGAGCGCAACCTGTATTGCGTCGTCCGTTCGCCGCACAAGGATAAGGACAGCCGCGAGCAGTTTGAGATGCGCACCCACAAGCGCCTCATCGACATCCTTGAGCCGACGCCTAACACCGTTGACTCACTGATGCGTCTTGACCTGCCCGCAGGCGTGGACATCGAGATTAAGTTGTGACAGGAAGCGAGGACGCGACGGACGCCGTGCAACGGCGCACCGGGCGAGGTGAGGGGCGCTCACGCGAGCGCGACGGACACGCCGGACGCGCCAGACGCGCCGGATGTGGGTGAGAGGGCTCACCGAGGACGACAAAGGCATCGGGCCTTGGCGGGGCTTTGGGATCGTGAGAGGAAAAGGAACGGATATGTGCGATACGATACTGGGAAGAAAGCTGGGCATGACCCAGGTCTGGTCCAAGGACGACCGCTTGATTCCTGTCACCGTCATTCAGGCGGGACCCTGCGTCGTGACGCAGATCAAGACGGAGACTCAAGAAGGCTATAATGCTATCCAGATAGGTTTTGGCGACGTCAAGGCCAAGAAGCTCAATCGGCCGATGAAGGGCCATTTTGACGCGCACGGCGTTGAGCCTCGCAAGATATTGCGTGAGGTTCGCGTCAAGGATGCCTCGACCTACGAACTGGGCCAGCAGCTGACGGTCGAGGGCTTTGCCGAGACGAGCAAGGTTGACGTGACGGGCATCTCCAAGGGCAAGGGCTTTGCCGGCGTCATCAAGCGCCATAACTTCAGCGGCGGCCCCGGCGGCCACGGTGCGCACTTTCATCGCGCGCCCGGCTCCGTTGGCCAGTGCGCCACGCCCTCCCGCGTCTTTAAGGGTCTGCGTCTGCCCGGCCACATGGGCACCGACCGGGTAACGGTGAAAAACCTTGAGGTCGTCAAAGTGGACAACGAGCAGAATCTGATATTGGTCAAGGGTGCCGTCCCTGGCGGCAAGGGCGCTCTTCTGAGCGTCCGCATCGCGTAAAGGAGGTCAGGGACATGGCTGTAAAACCAGACGAGAAGGCCGGCGAGAAGCCGGTGGCGACCGACGCGACGAAGGCCGCGAAGGCGACCGACGCGAAGGCGACGGCTGCCAAGGCGACCGACGCGACGAAGGACGCCAAGGCTTCGGGTACAAAGGCCGTCAAGGCCGCTGCTGACGCCAAGCCGGCCGCCAAGCCGGCCGCCAAAGAGGCAAAGTCGGCCGCCAGGGCCGCCAGGGCCGCCGAGACAAAAGACACAAAGGCCGCTGACACAAAGGCCAAAGCCGACGCCAAGCCGGCCGCCAAGGCCGACGCCAAGCCGGCCACCAAAGCCGACAGCAAAGACGCCAAAGACGCCAAGCCGAGCACCAAAGAGGCCAGGGCCGCGGCCAAAGACCCCAGGGCCATCGAGGTTATCAACCAGCAGGGCGAGCAGATCGGCACGACGAAGCTCGCGGAGAGCATCTTTGCCGTCACACCGCATATCCACATCATGCACGAGGTCTGCCGCGCACAGATGGCGGCCGCCCGACAGGGCACACACGACACCAAGACCCGCGGACAGGTTCGCGGCGGCGGCAAGAAGCCCTATCGCCAGAAGGGTACCGGCCGCGCGCGTCAGGGTACAATCCGCGCCCCGCAGTATGCCGGCGGCGGCGTGGTCTTCGGGCCGCACCCGCGCAGCTATGCCTTCAAGGTCAACAACCGCGAGGTCAAGCTCGCGATGCGCTCGGCGCTTTCTGCCAAGCGGGCCGAGGGTGCTCTTTTTGTCGTAGACTCCTTTGACTTCGAGAAGCCCTCGACCAGGCAGGCCGCCGACATTCTCACGGCACTTGACCTCCAGGGGCGCCTGACCATCGTCATTGCGGATAACGACGTCAACGCCTTTCTCTCCTTTCGCAATATCAGTCGGGTACGCGTCATCGCCGTCTCCGAGTCCAATACCTACGACTTTATCGACAACAGGAACCTGGTCCTCACGAAGGCCGCGCTGAAGCGCATCGAGGAGGTGTTGCAGTAATGAAAGACCCCCGTCAGGTCATCCTGCGGCCGATTGTCTCGGAGCGCAGCTACGACCTTATCACCGAGAATCGCTACACCTTCGAGGTCGCCAAACAGGCCAACAAGGTGGAGATTGGGCAGGCTATCGAATCGATATTCGACGTCACGGTTCTGAAGGTCAACACACTCAACATCAAGGGGAAGCCCAAACGTGTCCGCTATGCCAAGGGCCTCACCCGTTCCTGGAAGAAAGCCATCGTCACCCTTGCCGAGGGCGATACGATAGAAGCCTTCGGCGTGTAAGGAGTTGTGAGCATGGGTATCAAACAGTACAAACCGACCTCGCCCGGGCGCCGCTTCCAGTCGGTCTCCGACTTTAAGGAGATTACGAAGACGACGCCGGAGAAGTCACTCACCGAGGCGCTGCCCAAAAAGGCCGGGCGCAACAACAACGGCCGCATCACGACGCGCCATCAGGGCGGCGGTCACAAGCGGCGCTATCGGGTCATAGACTTCAAGCGTAAGCGCGACGGCATCCCTGCAACGGTCGCAACCATCGAGTACGACCCCAACCGCTCCGCCCGCATCGCGCTTCTGCACTACGCCGACGGCGTTAAGACCTACATCCTTCAGCCCAGGGGCCTGAAGGTGGGCGATGTGGTGGAAAGCGGCCCCGGTGCCGACATCAAGCCGGGCAACACGCTGGCGCTCAAAGACATCCCAATCGGCACGACGATACACGCCGTTGAGCTGCAGCCTGGCAAGGGCGCCGCCCTCGCACGCAGCGCGGGCACCTCCATCCAGCTCATGGGCAAGGAGGGCGGCTATGCCATCCTGCGCATGCCTTCTTCCGAGATGCGCCGCGTGCTTATCACCTGCCGCGCCACCATCGGCGAGGTGGGCAATGCCGACCACTCCAACCTCAGGATTGGCAAGGCGGGCCGTAAGCGCTGGCTGGGCGTGCGCCCGACCGTACGCGGTACCGTCATGAACCCCGTGGATCATCCGCATGGCGGCGGTGAGGGCAAGAACAAGAGTGCCGGGCGCCATCCGGTCACCCCCTGGGGCGTGCCGACGAAGGGGCATCGCACCCGCAACAAGAAAAAGGCCTCAAGCCGCCTGATCATCCGTCGGCGCAAGAAGTAAGGGAGACCAACGTGAGCCGTAGTTTAAAGAAGGGGCCGTTTGTCGAGCCGAGGCTGCTCGATCGCATCAACGCGATGAACGAGTCGGGCGACAAGCAGGTTATCAAGACCTGGTCGCGCGCCTCCACCATCTTCCCCGAGATGGTCGGCCATACCATTGCCGTCCACGACGGCCGTAAGCATGTGCCGGTCTATATCACCGAGTCCATGGTCGGGCACAAGCTGGGAGAGTTCGCCGCCACCCGCACCTTCCGCGGACACGCGGGCGACAAGAAAGGCAAGAGGTAATGGAAGCGAGAGCACAGGCCCGCTACGTTCGGGTCTCACCACGCAAGGCTCGCCTTGTCATCGACCTGATTCGTGGCAAAGCAGTGCCCAGGGCCCAGGAAATTCTGCGCTTTTCAGAGCGCAATGTCTCCGAGGTTGTTGAGAAATGCCTCAACAGCGCCGTAGCCAACGCAAGTCGTGATGGCGTGCGGGCTGAGAACCTCTACGTCAAGACCACCTTCGCCGACGAGGGACCGACGCTGAAGCGCTATCGTCCGCGGGCAAAAGGCTCCGCCTCCCGCATTCGCAAGCGCACCTGTCACATCACCGTCGTCGTCGCGACCAAAGAGGAGGCGTAAGTTCATGGGTCAGAAAGTCTATCCGACCGGGTTTCGTCTGGGCATCACCGAGGAGTGGCGCAGCCGCTGGTACGCGAACCGCGATTACGCGGCCACCCTGGCAAACGACCTTGCCCTGCGCAAGCATCTGACAAAGCGCCTGGCAAAGGCCGCCGTCTCAAAAATCGAGATTGAGCGCGCCGGTGATAAGATAAAGGTCGTCATCACCACAGCCCGCCCCGGCATCGTCATCGGCAAGAAAGGCGCCGAGATAGACGAGTTGCGCAAGGAGCTTGAGCGCCTCACGGAGGGCCACGTGAACGTCGAGGTTCTCGAAATCAAGCGCCCCGAGCTCGACGCCGTTCTCATCGCCCAGTCCGTTGCCGAGCAGCTTGAGGGCCGCGTTGCCTTTCGCCGTGCGATGCGCAAGGCGGTGCAAAACGCGCGTAAGAGCGGCGCGAAGGGCATCCGCATTCAATGTGCCGGCCGCCTGGGCGGTGCCGAGATGAGCAGGCGCGAGTGGTACCGCGAGGGGCGCGTGCCGCTGCATACCCTGCGGGCAAAGATCGACTACGGCTTTGCCACCGCCGCAACGACGATGGGCTCCATCGGCGTCAAGGTCTGGGTCTACCACGGCGAGAAGCTCCCCGGTCAGCCCACCCCCGCCCCCGCCCTTGAAGGCTCGTCCCGCCCGCAGCGCCCGCGGCGTGAGCGCGGCGAAGGGAGGAAGTAGACATGCTGATACCCAAGCGCGTCAAGCACCGTAAGGTGCAGCGCGGCTCGATGAAGGGAACCGCCAAGGGAGGCACCGAACTGAACTTCGGCACCTACGGCATCCAGGCTCTTGAGCCCCACTGGATTACGAACCGCCAGATTGAGGCTGCCCGTGTTGCGATGACTCGTCATATGAAGCGCGGCGGCCGCGTCTGGATTACGATTTTTCCGGACAAGCCGATTACCAAAAAGCCGGCCGAGACCCGCATGGGCTCTGGCAAGGGCAACCCCGAAGAGTGGGTGGCCGTCGTCAAACCGGGGCGCATCATGTTCGAGGTCGCTGACGTGGACCATGAGGTCGCCGTCGAGGCTTTGCGCCTGGCGATTCAGAAGTTGCCCATCAAGTGCAAGATAGTCACCCGTGCGACCGACGGGGAGGAACAATGAAGGCAAAAGAGATACGGGAGCTTTCCAACGACGATCTGACGCAGAAGCTCAAGGAAGGGCGTGCGGAGCTGTTCAACCTGCGCTTCCAGATGGCCACGAGTCAGCTGGATAACACCGCACGCATCAAGATCGTCAAAAAGGACATCGCGCGCGTTTTAACCGAGATACGCGCACGGCAGGAGATCCTTGTGGACCGGGCGAGTTAGAAAGCAGGACGGATACATGACAGCAACAGCAACAACGGCAGCAGCCGAACGCAACCATCGCAAGGTGCGCCAGGGCACGGTCATATCGGCCGCCGGCGACAAGACCTTCGTGGTCGAGGTCAAGGAGCGCAAGCCGCATCCGGTCTATGGCAAGATGATGACCCGCGTCAAGAAGCTCCACGCGCACGACGAGGCCAATGCGGTTGGCGTTGGCGACATTGTGACGGTTATGGAGACACGCCCCATCTCAAAACTCAAGAGGTGGCGCCTTGTCGACATCGTTGAGAAGGCGAAGTAAGGGAAAAGGGTAGAGAAGATGATCCAGGCAGAAACCATGCTTCAGGTCGCCGATAACTCGGGTGCCCGCAAGGTGCAGTGCATCAAGGTTCTCGGCGGCTCCAAACGCCGTTACGCCGGCTTGGGCGACGTAATCGTCTGCGCGGTCAAGGAGGCGACCCCCAACGGTAACGTGAAGAAGGGCGAGGTCGTGCGCTGCGTAATCGTCCGCGTGAAGAAGGAAGTGCGGCGCAAGGACGGCAGCTACATCAAGTTCGACCAGAACGCCGCCGTCGTCATAGATGCCGCCGGGGCCCCGCGCGGAACCCGTATCTTTGGGCCCGTCGCCCGCGAGTTGCGCGACAAGCGATACATGAAAATCGTCTCGCTTGCGCCTGAGACCCTGTAGGGATTCTGTAGAGAACCGTCGTGTAGGAGAGGCAAGCACCGATGAGTGAGAAAATGCGAATCAAAAAGGGCGACAAGGTCACCGTCATCTCCGGCAAGGACAAGGGCGCGACCAGCGTGGTCATGCGTGCCCTGCCCGAGCGCCGCAAGGTGGTCGTTGAGAAGGTCGCCGTTGCCAAGAAGGCCCAGCGCCCCACGCGGGACAATCCTTCGGGCGGCATCATCAGTATCGAGAAACCCATCCACGTCTCGACGGTCATGCTGATCTGCCCCAAATGCGACAAGCCGACCCGTGTGGGTCTGAGGCGTCTGGGGGATACGAAGACGCGGGTGTGTAAGAAGTGCGGGAAGGACATCGACTGAGCGGTTCATGTGACGCCGCAAGGCGAGAGACGAGAGGAACCTGAGAGGAACCGAAGTGACAGCTCGATTGAAAGAGAAGTACCGAAGCGAGATCGTACCCCAGCTCAGACAGGAGCTGGGCATCTCAAACATCAACAAGGTCCCAGGCCTGGAGAAGATCGTGGTCAACATGGGAGTCGGCGCCGCCGTCGCGGACAGCAAGCAGCTTGATGCCGCCGTCGCCGACCTGCGCGCGATTACCGGCCAGCAACCAAAGATCTGCCGGGCAAAGAAGTCCATCGCGAGCTTTAAGCTGCGTACCGGCATGCCCATCGGCGCCAAGGTGACCCTGCGCGGCGAGCGAATGTGGGAGTTTTTGGACCGGCTGCTCTCGACGGCCATCCCACGCGTCCGCGACTTTCGCGGGATTCCGACGACGAGCTTCGACGGGCGCGGCAACTACTCGCTGGGCGTCACCGAGCAGCTGATCTTTACCGAGATCGACTATGACAAGGTGGACCGCACCCGTGGCATGGACATCACCTTTGTCACGAGCGCCGATACCGACGAGGAGGCTCGGGCGCTGTTTACCGCTCTGGGCTTTCCCTTCAAGAGGAATTAGGACAGGAGTACGCATGGCCAAGACTTCGATGATCGCCAAGTCCAAGCGCGAACCCAAGTTCTCGACGCGCCAGCACAACCGCTGCACCCGCTGCGGCCGCCCGCGCGCCTATTATCGTCAGTTCGGCCTGTGTCGGCTTTGCCTGAGAGAACTTGCGAGCCGGGGCGAACTGCCCGGCATCCGCAAGGCGAGTTGGTAGCGTGGCTCTGCACGGGCCGGACAGGTATCGGGTCTTGCAGACGCCAGAGCCGCGCAAAGGGCGGCAGGGTCGCTGGACCGGACAGGTAGGAGGTTAGCATGTCAATGACAGACCCCATCGCGGATATGCTCACGCGGGTGCGTAACGCCAATTCCGCGAGCAAGGAAACGGTTTCTATTCCCTCCAGCAAAAAGCTGGTGGAGATTGCCCGTATCCTCAAGGAGGAGGGCTATATCGTCGATTATGAGGTGGTGGAGGCCAGCCCGGCGAGCGAGCTGATTCTCACCCTGAAATACGGCTCCAGGAAGCAGAAGACCATTCGTGGGCTGAAGCGTATCTCCAAGCCCGGCCTGCGTGTCTACGCCGGCAAGGACGATTTGCCACGCGTACTCGGTGGCCTTGGAACCGCTGTGGTATCCACGTCCAAAGGCGTGATGACCGACCGCGACGCACGCAAGGCGGGCATCGGCGGCGAGGTTCTCGCCTATATCTGGTAAGTCTGGTAAGCGGAGAAGAAAGCGGAAGAGGTAGCAAAGATGTCCCGTATCGGCAAACAACCCATAGCGGTGCCCGCAGGCGTTGAGGTGACCATCGACGGAGCGCTCGTTAAGGTCACCGGCCCCAAAGGAGCGCTTTCTCAGAGCCTGTCTGACTTTGTTACCGCAAAGCTGGAGGGAGACCAGGTGCTCATCGAGCGCATTGATGACTCGCGCGAGGCCCGCTCCTTTCACGGGCTGTATCGCACGCTGGTCGCAAACATGATTATCGGCGTGAGCGAAGGCTTCTCCAAAAACCTTGAGATTGTCGGCGTCGGCTATCGTGCCGCGATGAAGGGTTCTGACCTTGAGATGCAGCTGGGCTTCTCACACCCCGTGCTCATCAGGGCAGATGAGGGTATCTCCTTTGAGGTGCCGCAGCCCACGCAGATTAAGGTGTCCGGCATCGACAAGCAAAAGGTCGGCCAGGTTGCGGCGGACATTCGCAAGTGGCGCAAACCGGAGCCCTACAAGGGCAAGGGTATCCGCTACGAGGGCGAATACGTGCGTCGTAAGCTGGGCAAGGCAGCGGGAAGCTGATAGGCGTGCCGGGACGTTTTGAGAGGTGTGCCGGGAAGCGACAGGCGCGAGTGGAAGCTCAGGTGCGTGGGAACAGACGCGACAGGCGCGAAAAGCGACAGGCGCGAGTGGAAGCGATAGGAGTAAGTGATGGATAAACTCAAGGCCAAGGCCGCGAGCCTCAAGCGTCGCCAGACGCGCATTCGCGGTAAGATCAAGGGAACCGCCGCAACACCGCGTCTGAGGGTGACGCGTTCTAACGGCAATATCTACGCCCAGATCATCGACGATGTTGCCGGGCGTACCCTCATCAGCGCCTCCTCGCTTGACCCCGAGTTCAAGAAGCGGGATGCGAGCGGGGCAACGGTTGCCGGTGCCGCCGTCGTTGGCGAGTTGCTGGGCAGACGCGCTGTGGACAAGAAGATAACAACCGTGGTCTTTGATCGTGGTGGACACATCTATCACGGCAGGGTCAAGGCCCTCGCCGACGGAGCCCGCGAGGCCGGGCTGAAATTCTAGGGACCCTGCGGGGTTTCAGGAAAGGGCAGGTATCGATGGCAAGAGTAAAAGCGCCCGTCGCTGAATTGCAGGAGAAGGTCGTCTACATCAACCGTGTGTCGAAGGTCGTCAAGGGCGGGCGTCGCTTTGCGCTCACCGCCCTGGTGGTTGTCGGCGACGGCGCGGGGCGGGTCGGTGTTGGCATGGGCAAGAGCGCTGAGGTACCCATCGCCATCAAAAAGGGTGTCGAGGACGCCAAGAAGAACCTCTTTGCCGTGCCGCTCACCGAGGAAGGCACGCTGCCGCACGAGGCCCTGGGCGTCTATGGGGCCGGTAGGGTGCTGCTCAAGCCCGCCACACCGGGTACGGGCGTTATCGCCGGCGGGCCGGTTCGTGCGCTGATGGAGTTGGCCGGTGTAAAAAACGTGCTCTCCAAGTCGCTTGGCACCAACAATGCGATGAACATCGTCAAGGCGGCCGCCGAGGGCCTCAAGTCGCTCTCCAGTCCGCGTGAGGTAGCCCGCCGCCGCGACACAACGGTGGCAAAGATTTACGGTTGGAAGGAATGAGCATGGCTCAGAAGAAGACGCAGGGCACCCAGGCCACTCTGGACGCCGAAGCCACTCTGGACGCCCAGGCCGCCAGGGGCGACAAGGCCGACGAGGCCGCCAGGGGCGACAAGGCTGCCAAGGACGGCAAGGAGGCCAAGGCCGCCGAAGCTGCCAAGGGCGGCAAGGCTGCCAAGGCTGCCGAGGGCGACAAGGCTGCCAAGGCTGCCGCTCCTCACAAGACGCTTCGCGTGACGCAGGTGCGCTCGACCATCTCTTGCCCTGCCGACCAGGGAAAGACAATCCGTGCCCTTGGCCTTGGTAAGGTAGGGCGCAGTGTTGAGCAGGTCGATAACCCTGCCGTGCGTGGTATGATTTTCAAAGTCAAACATCTGGTGAAGGTGGAGGATATCTGATGCAGCTTCATGATCTGGCTCCGGCTCCCGCATCGACCAGGGCTCGTAAGCGTGTTGGTCGCGGGCATGGCTCCGGTGTGGGAAAGACAGCGGGCCGTGGCTACAACGGGCAGAAGTCCCGTGCGGGTGGTGCTAAGAGCAACGGTTTTGAGGGCGGGCAGACCCCGCTTGCGCGCAGGCTTCCCAAGTTGCCGGGCTTTCGGAACATCAATCGGACCGAATTCGTGCCCGTCAACGTCGGGCGCCTGGATGTGGTCTTTGCCGACGGCGATGTTGTTGACGGTGAGAGCCTTCTCGCCAAAGGCATCATCAAACGTGCGGATGCCCTCGTCAAGGTTCTCGGCGACGGCGAGTTGACCAGGCGGCTCACGGTGCGTGTCGACAAGGTGTCCGCCAGCGCGCTTGCCAAGATTGAGGCCGCCGGAGGCAAGGTGGAAGCGCCTTGCTGAGCGCGATCCTCAACGCGTTTCGCGTACCGGACCTGCGTAAGAAGATACTGTTTACGCTGGCTATCATTGCCCTGTACCGTCTGGGCGCCTTTGTCCCCGTCCCCGGCATCCCGGTGGACGCGCTGACCGAGGTCTTCAGAGCAACAGACGAAAACAGCATGCTGGTCTTCATGAACCTCTTCTCCGGCAACGCGCTCTCTAACTTCTCGGTGCTCTCGCTTGGCATCATGCCCTACATCACCGCCTCCATCATCATGCAGCTGATGCAGGGCGTCATTCCGGCCTTGCAGCGCTGGGCCCGGGAGGGCCAGGCCGGCCAGAAGAAAATCACCCAGATTACCCGCTATCTGACACTGGTTCTGGGCTTCATCAACGCGATTGGCTACCTGTTCCTCTTCCAGAGCACGCAGTACGGCATCGTGTTACCCCCCGATCCACCCCCCCTGCTCACCAGCGCGGTCATCGTCTTTACGCTGGTTGCCGGCACCGCGCTTATCATGTGGATGGGCGAGCTGATCACTCAGCGCGGCGTGGGCAACGGCATGTCGCTTATCATCTTCGCGAATATCGTCGCAGGGTTTCCCTCCGCCATCTTCCAGTCTGTCCAGACGATGCACCCCGCCTTTACCGTCATGGTCATTATCATCGTAATCGCGGTTATCCCCGGCATCGTGCTCATCGAGCGGGCGCAGCGGCGCATACCCATCAACTATGCCAAACGCATCCAGGGGCGCCGCGTTATGGGCGGCACCTCGACCTACATCCCCTTAAAGGTCAACGGCGCGGGCGTTATCCCGATTATCTTTGCGAGCGCTCTGCTGTACTTCCCGGCGCAGCTTGCGGCGTTTTTTGATGTGCCCTGGCTGACGACCTTCTCAAACGCGCTGACCACCGGCTGGGTGAACTGGGTACTCGACTTTGCACTCATCGTCTTTTTCTGCTTCTTTTACACGTCGATGGTCTTTAATCCCGAGCAGACCGCCGAGAACCTGCAGAAGCAGGGCGGCTTTATACCCGGTGTGCGTCCCGGTTCCAATACGGTGACCTACATCAAAAATGTGCTGAACCGCATCACCCTGCCCGGTGCCTTTTACATCGGTGCCATCGCCGTTGTGCCGAGCATTCTGTTTTCCTTTACGGGAGATTATCTGATCCGTGCCTTTGGCGGCACCTCCATCCTGATCATGGTAGGAGTCGCGCTTGACACGATGAGTAAGGTTGAGAGCCAGTTGAAAATGCACCACTACGACGGGTTTTTCAAGTAGCGTTCGGGGGTGCTGTGAGCTTCTGACTTCGCAAACGACCGCTTGCAAACCTTGAGCAGCTGCGGAACTCGCGTGCTGCGCACGCTCAAACAGTCCTCGCTGGCGCTCAAGGTTTTTAAGCGGTCTGCTCCGCGACAGAAGCTCACAGCACCCCCTCACTTGGTTTCGAAGGGCAAGGGATTTTGAAGGGCAGAGGCGGGAAGGGGTGTGCTCCGAAGAGCCGCAAAGAGTCCTTATGAACGAAGAGAGCCTGTATGAAGAGAGTTGCGGGAGGAGGCAAGAGCGTGAATATCGTCTTGTTGGGAGCACCTGGAGCCGGTAAGGGCACACAGGCGGCCAAACTGGTCGAGGCCTACGACATCGCCCATATTTCCACCGGAGATCTTCTGCGCGCGGCCGTCAAGGCTCAGACACGGCTTGGGCTTGAGGCAAAGTCATACATGGACGCAGGCGAGCTTGTGCCCGACAGCCTCGTCATCGGGCTGGTAAAGGAGCGCCTGCAGGAGCCCGACACAGAAAAAGGCTTCATCCTCGACGGCTTTCCGCGCAACTCGACCCAGGCGGTCACCCTCGATGCGGAACTCTCCGGGCTCGGGCGCGAGATTGACGCCGCAATTGCCGTTATCGTCAACCCCGAGGTCATTGTTAATCGTCTGGCCTCCCGTCGCGTCTGCCGCAGCTGCGGTTACATTGGCTCCGCTGCCGATGCCTCCTGCCCAATCTGCGCCGGCGAGATGTATCAGCGCGACGATGACCGGCCCGAGACGGTGCGCAACCGCCTCGATGTCTACGAGAAGGCAACCGCCCCGCTCATCGACTATTACCGGGGCGGCGAGTTGCTTGTTGAGGTTGACGGTGACCGCCCGGTCGATGAGGTCTTTGCAAGCATCAAAGCCGCTCTGGCATAAGCTCCAGCACAACTTTGCCATGATTCAGCTCAAATCACCAGCAGACATTGAGGCCATGCGCGAGGCCGGGCGTGTGAGCGCCAAGGCTCTGCGCAAGACCGGCGAGCTGGTGCGCCCGGGCATCTCCACCGCCGAACTTGACCGCTTTGCCGAGAACCTCATCCGCATGGAGGGCGGCATCCCCGCCTTTCTCGGCTATAACGGCTTTGCGGGCAGCATCTGTTCTTCGATAAACGACCAGATTGTCCACGGCATTCCCTCGCCTGCGGTTATCCTGCGCGAGGGCGACATCATCTCCATCGACACCGGCGCCATCGTCGGCGGTTGGGTGGGCGATAACGCTGCCACCTTTGCCGTCGGCGAGATAGCGCCTAGCACGCGTCGCCTCCTCGAGGTCACCGAGGCGTGCATGTGGGCTGGCCTTGATGCCGCGCGGCCGGGCAAGCGCCTTGGCGACATTGGGCATGCGATACAAAGCATCGCTGAGGCCGCCGGATTTGGCGTCGTGCGTGAGTACGTGGGGCATGGCATCGGGCGCCAGATGCACGAGGACCCCAACGTCCCCAACTTCGGGGATAAGGGCAAGGGCCTCAGGCTCAAGCCGGGCATGGTGCTTGCGATAGAGCCGATGATAAACCTTGGAACCGAGAAGACCGCGGGTCCCTTTCAGGACGGCTGGGCCGTCTACACCGCCGACGGCGCGCCTTCAGCGCATTTTGAGAAGACCGTCGCCATCACCAAAGACGGCCCCCTCATCCTCACGGCGGAGTAGAACCCTGAGACCCGACCCTTGTTCTTCCCGACCGCCTGGAGCAGGCCAATCTGAACCAGCTCGGCACAATACTTCTGTCCGCGTCTTCTGTCCTCACCTCATCCCGTGCCTCCATCAATCGAGCAGCCAGTCGATGATGTTCATCTGCGTGATGCCCTGATCGTCGTAGAGCCCCTTATCCTCTGAAAGGATGAGTTTGGGGTAATTATCGGGAATCTTTTTGAAGATCGAAACCTCCCGTTCGTACACCTGTTCATCGGCAAGCGAAGTGGTGACCTGAAGATAGACGGTCTTACCCTCTGCCTGTGCCACGAAGTCTACTTCTCTGCTGGCAAGGTTGCCCACGGAGACATCATAGCCCCTTCTCCGCAACTCCATGTAGACAATCGCCTCAAGCAGATGTCCTCTGTTTGGGCGTCTATTCCCCAAAAGGGCGAACCTGATGCCGGGGTCGACCGGGTAGTATTTGGCATTGCTTTCGAGGTGACGCTTCCCCGCCACATCGTAGCGCTGGGCTCGATAGAAAAGAAATGCCTGCTGCAGGGCGTCCACGTAGCCGGAAACCGTGTCGCTCGTCGTCTTTCTACCCTGACTGGTCAAGGTGTCGGCAATCTTTTTAATGGTCACATATGAGCCGGAGGAATCTGCGAGGAATGTGGCGATTCTCGTTATGAGCTCGGCGTCGCTCCGCTGCCTTCTGAGCATGACGTCCTTTACCAGCACGGTGTCAACGACGCCCTCCACATACATCCTGAGCGAGCGCTCCTCTGCTATCTGGGTCGCGTAGGGAAACCCGCCATACCGGAGATACCGGTCAAATGCCGTTTCCAGGCTGAGGCCGAAAGTGCTCTGTTGGTAGCGAGCGTATTCCTTGAAAGAGAGCGGATAAACCTCCACTTCGACGTAGCGACCGCTGAGAAGGGTTGCGAGTTCGCCGGAAAGCATATGAGCGTTTGACCCGGTCAAATAGACATCGACGTTATCCCTGATGTATAAGGAATCGACAGCTTTCTCAAAGTCGGCAACACGCTGCACCTCGTCGAGGAAGATGAAATTCATCTTGTCGGACACCAGATGATTTACCACATGATCGTGCAGTGCGTGATACTCCAGGAGACGTTCATTTTCCAGATCCTCAAAGTTGATGAATTGGATGCACTGTGCGGCAACGCCCTCCGCCCGCAATGACTGCGCGAATTGCGACAGAATAGTGGATTTCCCTGAGCGCCGTGCGCCCGTTAACACCTTTATGATTTTCTTGCCCGCAAATCTATTCAGATATTCCAGATACTTTGGCCGGGCAATCATGGCTTCCTCCTGAAGGACTGGCATGGCGTGGCGTCAACCGGGCAATGCTGCATAGCAGGCGAGCAGACAATCGGAGGGACCGTACACTCCAACTCCAGTCGGACGAGATAATTCAAAGTAATTTGAATTATCTCATAATTTATTACAAATTTCAATCTATTTCTATTTTGGCATTCTGTTTTGCCTCATCAGCGAATCTGCAAAGCGGTAGACCCGCCCCTTGTTCTTCCCGACCGCCTGGAGCAGGCCAATCTGAACCAGCTTGGCAAAATACTTCTTCACGCTGTCCGCCGACTTGCCCGTGAGCGTCTGGGCACGGTAGTTGTTAATCTCGCCTCGCTCGCAGAGGTAGGAAAATATTGCAAAGAGAAATTCGCGCTCTCCTTTGGAAAGTATATCGGTAATTTTATCGGGAATTATATCGGTAAGAATACGTGGAATAGCGAGAATATCGGGAATGCCGCCGCCGGCCTCCCCGCCGCCGCCTGCACCGGCGACACCTTTGCGCTTATCGGGCAGGACGGAAAAATCTGGCACGTAGGAAAGGGCAATTGTCTCACCCATCCTGGCCTGCGGAACGACTTTGCTTCTCACTATCACACCCAAGGTGTAGGCAATGATGTTGAGCATAAAGTATACCGCACCCTCGTCGTGCTGCTCCGTAAATCCTACAGCGCGATGCGCAGTCCGTCGTGGGCGACGGCGATGCGGCCCTGGTAGGGGGTGAGCTGCTCTTCCAGTTCGGCCAGGGTAATGGGCGTATCGTAGTGCATCGAGAGGTGGGTGAGATAGGCCTGCCGCACCCCCAGAGTCTCGGCCAGGGCGATGGCCTCTGAGATGGAGTGGTGCGCGGCGGGCATCCAGTTTCTCCCGTTGAAGGTCGCGTCGATGGCGAGCACATCAAGACCTCCCGCCGCGTCCAGTTTGCGCAGGTATCTCTCGGTTTCAGGTGGCAGGGGCCCCGTGTCCGGGAAATAGGCCAGACGAGTGCCGCCGGCCTGCGCGCCCGCCGTCGCGCCCGCCGTCGCGCCCGCCGCCTGCGTGGCTGCCTGTGGGTCGCCCGGCTCCGCCGTCGCGCCCGCCGCCCGCGTGGCTGCCTGTGGGTCGCCCGGCTCCGGCCGCGCGCCCGCTGCTTTCGCTGTCTCAATCAGAAAGCCAAAGGCGCCCTCGCTGTGCGCGGCGGGCAGGGGAGTGTAGCGCACTCCGTCCAGCTCGACGGGCTCAAAGGCTTCCAGGAGGTGCAACTCCAGCACATCGAGCATGAAGTCAAAGCGCTGTTCAAGCGCCGCGAGCGTCTGTGCGGAGGCATATACCGGCAACGGCCGCTGCGAACGCAGGCGCACGAAGAACTCCAGCTGCGGCAGGCCGCCCGTGTGGTCAAAGTGCTCGTGCGTGTAGAACACCGCGTCTATGTGAGAAACGCCTTCGCGGATAAGCTGCGTGCGCAACTCGGGAGCCGTGTCCACCAAGATGTTTTGCTCGCCGTGCACCAACAGGTCGGAGCAGTCCCGCGCCGCGCGGGGGTCGCGCAGAACCTCCTCGCACGCCGCGCAGCCACAGTAGAAGCTCGGTACGCCTGCGGAGGCGCCGGTGCCCAGGAAGGTGAGCGTGTGGCTCGACGGTCCAGTCGTCTCGCTCACGGCCTTCTCCCCCTCTTTTTTCTTCCTCGTATCTGCCATGCCTACAGTTTACGCGAAAATCAGTACCTCCGTATTACTCCATTCAGGACATTTCGTCTTGAAGTATGCCTCATTACCCGCCCCCTTCGCGTATTCTTTAGCTACCGTCGGCTACCGCTGTCGGCTGCCGCTGCGTCGTGGGCGGTTATGGGCGAACAAGATGGACGAACAGGAAAGAAGGGGAACGTGACAGAAACCATCGATATCCACGCTCCTGGAGTCGAGATCAAGAAGTCCTGCTGCTACTTCTGCCACCAGAACTGCGGTGTTCTGGCCTATGTCAAAGATGGCGAAGTCCTGAAAATCGAGGGCGACCCCACTCACCCCACCAACCAGGGTGGCCTGTGTTGCCGCGGCAACATCGCGCTTCTGCATCTCAAACACCCCGCCCGCATCAACCATCCGCTCAAACGGGTGGGGGAGAAGGGCCAAAACCAGTGGGAGAAAATCGGCTGGGATCAGGCCATCAGCGAGATAGCCGAGCGTCTGAACCAGATCAAGGCCGAGAGTGGTGCCGAGGCCGTGGCCACGGCGGGCGGCACACTGCGTACCGACGATTGGTCGCGCCGTCGCTTCATGAACCTCTTTGGCAGCCCGAACGGCTTTCACAACGCGCTTCTGTGTTGGATACCCACCTTCATGGTCGAGACGGCCGTCAGCGGCTGGAGTCCCTTTGAGACCGACCTTTCCACCAGCAGGGTCGTCATCCTCTGGGGCTTTAACCCCGGTGCCTCGGCCATGCCCGGCATGCGGGGCTATTCCGATTTGCAGAAGGCGGGCTTAAAACTCATCGTTGTCGATCCGCGTTACTCCGAGACGGCGGCGCATGCCGATCTCTGGCTGCCGCTGCGCCCCGGTTCCGACACGGCGCTGGCGTTGGCGATACTGCACACCATCATGTTCGAACAGCTCTACGACCAGGATTTTGTCAACAACTGGTGCGTGGGCTTTCAGGAGCTCTGGGAGCACATGTGGCAATACTCGCCGGAGTGGGCCGCGCCGCTTACCTGGCTTGACCCCAATCAGATTCGCGAGGCGGCGCGTATGTACGCGAACAACAAGCCGGGCAACATCCAGTGGGGCTGCACCGCCGACCAGCTCGGTCGCACCGCCGGCGCCGGCATGCACGCCCGCGCCCTCATACGCGCCATCACCGGCAACCTCGACCGCCCGGGCGGCGATTTGATGCCCGGCCCCTCAATGGCCTACATCACCGATGAGGAGCTTGAGGCCAACGAATGGCTGCCCGAGGAGCAGAAGGCCAAGCAGATTGGCTCGAATAAGTACAAGCTCACCTCCTGGCCCGGCTACCAGATGATTGCCGATACGGCAAAGGCCACCTGGGGCAAGGCGCCAACGGCCGAATGGATGTGCGAGGCTCACGGCCCGAGCGTCTTTAAGGCCATCCTCACCGGCGATCCCTACCAGGTGCGCGCGCTCATCGTCTCGGCCACGAACCCCGTGAACTCCTACGGCGACGCAAAGATGACGCTTGCCGCCCTCAAGGAGGTCGAGTTTCTCGTCACCTGCGAGTATTGGATGACGCCGGCTGCCCTCTACAGCGACTACGTCATGCCGATTGCCGGTGCGCTCGAGCGCCCCATCATCCACAACAACTACGGCGTGACCGACTCACTCATCGCCAGCCAACGCGCCATCCAGCCGCTTTTTGAGCGCCACACCGACTACGACTTCTGGCACGACCTCGCGCTCGCCTCGGGCCAGCCGCCCGAGCAGTGGCCCTGGGATACGCTTGAGGAGGCCTTCTACTACGTGATTTATCCGCTTGGCCTGCCGGTCGCGAGCTACGATGAATTTGTCGAAAACTACCGCTTCTACTACCCGCCGCTTGAGTATTACAAGTTTGGCGAGAAGGGTTTTTCCACCCCCTCGCGGCGCGTGGAGCTGAAAAGTTCCATTCTGGAGAAGCTCGGCTATCCCTCCATGCCAACCTGGATTGGCCCGGCGGAAAACGAAATCGACGACCCCGAGCTCGCCAGGGAATACCCGCTCGTGCTCACCACGGGCGGCGGCTTTATGCCCTACCATCACTCCGAGCAGTTCAACATCGCCTCGGTGCGCTTCCTGCGTTCCGACCCCTACTTTACCATCAATCCGGAGACGGCCAAAACGCTTGGCATCACGGACGGCGACTGGTGCTGGATTGAGACGCGCCGAGGCCGCATCAAGCAGCGTGCGAATGTGGAGCCGAGCGTGGACGCGCGGGTTATCTACGCGCAGCGTGGCTGGTGGTTCCCCGAGCGCACCGCCACACCCGAGGAGCCTTTTGGCTGTCTGGAGAGCAACGTCAATGTGCTCTCTTCGGTCGATGACGAGCACTGCGACCCCATCGGGGGCAGTTGGGCGAACCGCGGCCTGCTCTGCAAGGTCTACAAGGTGAGCTATTGGGACAAGGTGGATGCGACAGACACGACCTTCTCAATCCCCGGCTCTTCTGCCGAGCCCGGCGTGACGGTTATGCCCTCCGACCAGAAGCTGGCCTACGAGCCCATCCCCTATGAGCCGCCCGGTGCTCCTTTTGAGGTACCCGAGGGCCTTGTGTGGGACGAGAATACGCAGATTGCCTGGGATTTGGAGCTCGGCCTGGCCTATGACCCCGAATCCGGCTGGCTGTATCACCCCGAGACCCTGGTGTACTACGATCTCGTGACGCGCTACGCCTACGACCCCACAAGCGAGGTCTTGATAGACGAGGCCACCGGCATACGCTATAACCTGGAGACCCGCGAGCCGATTGAGGGTGGCGGCGCGGATGGCGGCGGCGAGTCCGGCGCGGATGGCGCCAGTGCGCCCGGCGCGGATGGCGGCGGCGAGTCCGACAGTGCGGCTGGCGCCAGTGCGCCCGGTGAGGATGGCGGCGGCGAGTCCGCCAGTGCGCCCATCGACGAGGAAGGGGGGGAGGCGCAATGACCCGCTATGCCATGGTTATGGACCAGCGTCGCTGCATTGGGTGCCAGAGTTGCACCGTCGCCTGCCGCACCTGGAACGATCTCCCTGACGACATCATCTACAACCCTGTGGTTTCAGAGGGCGTGCAGGGTGTTTTTCCCGACGTTCACGCGACCTTCACCCCGCTCATCTGCATGCACTGCGACAATCCGCCCTGCACCATCTGTTGTCCCTGCAAGGCTTCGCAGCAAGACGAGGATGGTATTGTCTGGGTGGATGAGGCCAAGTGCATGGCCTGCAAGGTCTGCGTGAACTCCTGCCCCTACGGCGCGCGCGACCTGAGCAGCTATGACAGGCCGCTGCACAGTTTTGTGCGGAAATGCAATTTTTGCAAGGATCGGGTGCGCGAGGGCGAGCAGCCCTACTGCGTGATGACCTGCCACCAGAAGGCTCGCATCTTTGGCGATCTTGACGACCCCCAAAGCGAAGTCTCCAAGCTCGTGAACAGCCTTAAAGTGGAGCGGATATTCCCCGAGTTGAATACCGATCCCCATGTCTTCTATATTCCAGATCTGGGAGGCCACCGATGAGCCATATGAACAACAACAAACTCACGAAGCATTACTGGGTCTGGCCTATCGCCTGGTACCTGTTTCTCGGTGGTCTGGGCGGTGGCATCCTGTGCCTGTCTGGCCTGTTCGACCTGATATTTCGCCACGGTATCATCGAGGCAGGGTCCGAGCCGCTTGCCCAGGTGGGCGCGATTTTTGCGCTGCCGGTCTTTATCGGCGTGGCGCTTTTGGGAATCGGCTCGTTTCTGCTGGTCTTTGAACTCGGGCAGCCGCTTGTTTTTCTGCGTGTGTTTATCAGCCGCACCGCCATCATCAAATACGGCGCCTGCCTGCTGGTGCTGGCGATGGGTTTTGGCTTTATCTACTTCCTCTTCTTTTTGCCGCCGGAATGGAATCTGTTTTACTACGACTGGCTGTGGCTGCGCGATGTGTGCTGCGTGCTGATGATGGTCTTCGGCGTGGGCATCATGGTCTACACCGGCGTGCTGCTCTCCTCGATGAAGGCCAAACCGTTCTGGAACACCCCGGCCCTGCCAGTGCTGTTTACCGTCTCGGCGCTCTCGACCGCTTCGGCACTGATGGCGCTTGCGGCCGGACTTTGGCCGGCGACGACGTTTGCCCTGCCCCATCAGGTGGAGGTGCAGCATTTCCTGGTTGAGCAGCTGCATGTCATCGATTCTGTGCTCGTCATCGTCGAGATTATCGTGCTCATCGTCTACGTGCTGATGATGTATGGCGCCGGCAATGTGACCGCGCGGACCGTGGCCATCAAATGGCTGCGTGGCGCCTTTGCTGTGCCATTTTGGGGAGGCATGATTCTCGTCGGCCTGTTTGTGCCCTTCGTCTCGTACCTGACAGGCGGCATCATGGCCACGGCGGTTGCCCCCGTCCTCGTGCTTGCAACCGGCCTTCTGCTGCGCTTCCTCATCGTCTACTCCGACGCCCGTCGCCCAATCCCGGGAGAGGAGCGCTACTGGTCGCGCATCCCCAAGGGAGACGAGGAGTTTTTAAGCGCCTGGAAGTAGCAGACCAAAAGGGCAGTACGTAGATGGTCTCTGAGCCTCGCTCGGCCACAAAATCTATCTCCCTGGAGCCGACGGTTCCAACGGTCACTCGATAGCTCCGCTTGGCCAGTTCGTTATAGACGATGTTCTCCAAGACCAGGTCTATGCGGGCCTCGTTATTGCCGAGCAGCGCTTCGCGCATCCCGATGCCGGCTCCCTGGTGCTACGCGAAGATGGAGTGACGAGAATCGTGTCCATCGAAAAGAGGGGGAATCATCATGCAGGAAAAGGACAGGGACAACTGGGCTTCTGCTGCGCTCTCCTCTCTTGTAGGCCACACGTTTGCGGCCTACGCCGGTGCCTCCTGACGCCTGTGCCTATATGATTCTGATAGGCACCATTTCAAAAAACCCTGCAAAAATTATAATCAAAAACTGGGCCAGGCACCCTAGCATTCTTTGAGGGAGACCGTGGGGACGGTTTCCCTCCATGGAAAAACGAGAAAAGGGAGGTCCACAATGAGAGACGGATTAAGCCGGCGCGACTTCATGAAAGGATCATTGATAGGGGCTGCTGCAATGGGAACTGGTCTGCTGGCTGCCTGTGCGCCGCAGGATCAGCCCACGGTAAAGCCTGAGGACTCGGCAGAGGCGAGCGTATCGACGCAGACCGGAGACGGTACGTATTCATTTGAAACTCCGCCCCCACCGATATCGGACGATCAGATCAGCAAGACCCTGGAAACGGAATTCGTCATCGTTGGAGCGGGTGCCGCCGGCTGCTGCGCCGCTCTGACAGCTGCCGAACAGAACGCAAAGGTAATCGTACTGCAGAAACATTCCGAGGTATTCACAAACGGCGGTGGCTTTGCCGCCTATAACAGCAAGATGCAACAGGCGGCAGGAGCCGATTTTGATGTACAAAAGGCTCTGAACCGTTGGATGGAATATGCCGAGAATAGAGCAAGACGCGACATGCTCAACGTATGGGTCAGGCAGAGTGGGCCAACCATTGACTGGGTGTGCGAGAAACTTGAGGGTTCGGACGTGGGTCAACCGGTTGGGAACTTTCTTTTAGGTATGGAATTTGACGATTGGGAGACCGTGTACCCCGTCATGCACTCCTTTGCACGGTATCAGTTTGTGATTGAGGAACTCGCGCGTCAGGCCCAGGATCTTGGCGTTGAGTTTCTGTTCGAGACGCCTGGCGTACAATTAGAGAAGGATGAGGGCGGCCGGGTCGCATCGGTCATCGCAAGGCAGGGGGAAAGCTATATCCGCGTGAAGGCTTCCAAGGGCATTCTTCTTTGCACAGGTGATTACGGCGCAAACCTTGAGATACGAAAAAAGTGGATGCCGCATAGCGCCGATTTGATGAGTCCGGTTGCTCCCGCAGTCAATACGGGCGATGGCCTGTTAATGTCCCTTTGGATTGGCGCGGACATCGATCGCGCCCCTCACCCTGGCTCAATCCACTACGACCTCTATATCGAGGATCCTACCATGGCCTACGGCAGTATGATCCCCTGGCTCAACGTGGACAAGAACGGCAAACGTTACTGTAACGAGGATATGAACTTCGGCCTGGTGTACGGACAGGACCTCAACCTCAAAGACCTCACTCACTATCAGGTCTTCGATGCTGATTATGAAACGTACTATCCCAATATGGGCAACGGACTTGCCCGCTCTCTACCTACTCCTCCTGAGATTGCACCGCTTTTCCGAGAAGCTCTGCAAAAAGAAGGCATTGATGACAGCGGCATGAGTGACTATCAGGCAGTGATTGCTGTCGGCGTTCATTATGGCTCGACATATGAGGCCCAAAGCATCGAGGAACTCGCAGGCATGATTGGATGCCCGGCAGATGAATTGGAGAAGACCATTGCTCGATATAACGAGCTGTACGAGAAGGGTGTTGATGAGGATTATGGCAAGATGGGTACTCGCCTCAGTGCTATAAAAACCCCTCCGTTCTATGCTATTCCGCGTAAGGCATACATGCTTGGAACCCTCGGAGGCACCACAATAAATACGAACATGCAGGTGCTTACGCCAAACGGCGAGATTATCGAAGGTTTGTATGCCGCCGGCAATAACTCCGGTGGTTACTTCTTCGGGGGCATGGTGCAACCGATGTGCATGCCCGGCATGACCATTGCCCGCGCTTCCATGCAGGGCAGACTTGCGGCTCTGCATGCCCTGACCGGCAGTTACTGACCGGCAGTTACTGATCGGGCAGATGTCTGCGAGGTCAGAAGGCGGCAGGGGTGGTGAAGAAGCGAAAAGGAGTCAAAAGGCGTGCAATACAGTTGCCTTCGATCCGCCTGACGACAGGTGCGTGGTATTCTTTGCCAAGGCGACAAGGAGGAAGGATACCGCGCACTTGCGGCACAGACCATGAGTTATCTTGATCAGAAATCTCTTACCGCGACGGTTGGTGCAGCTACTTTCTGGGCCTGGCTCGATTCTGTCTCCTTTGCCGTGACCATGACGCGGGCTTCTCCCGTCCCGCCCGTTTCCGTTCATACGACTCTTCTCATCGCCCTGTGTTGCGGTTCGATTGTTGCCACAATCGTGCTTTGCCGGGTCAGAATCCTCTACGAACTGTGTAGCAGACCCGCAACGATGCCTGTGTTGACAGGATTGGGCTGTCTGGGTGTTATCCTGAGCCTTGCTGCTGCGCATCTGGGGCTGCCCATCCTATCTATCATTTCGGCTCTGTGCAACTCCTTGCCCATGGCGCTTATGCCTATGCTCTGGGGACGCGTGTACATGGAGGATGCGGATGGGAGAGGGGCCGGCTGGATTGCCGGTTCGATTTTTCTCGGAACAGTCCTCCATCTGCTTGCCGTAAATCTTCTTGATGTTCTGGGCGTGGCTCTCATCCTCCTTTTCCTGCCCGTGAGCGCGCTGCTGTATGTTCGTGTCCTGCGACTCAGCCCCGCAGACTCAAAGCCCTATCACAAGGAGAAAAGGAGCCCTGAACTGCGGCGAGGTGTGCGTTTTATCGCGCGTTCGCAGTTCCCTTTGCGACTCTTCTTCGGTCTCATCGTATTCAGCTTTGCCTTTGGTATCGTTGAGTACCTGAACGACACCGACGCTATCGAAGATTTTCGCACCATCAAACAAATTGCCATTGCGGGAAGGTGTCTCGTTGCCCTGATACTCTATGTTCTGATTTCCATCTTCAATCGCAATACGCGAATCATCTATCGAGCGGGTTTTCTTTTGATGATAGCGGGGTTTTTGGTGGAACCGTTCTTCTTCGCGAAGATTCCGCTCTATCTCAGTTCTTTGGTTTCGATTGGCTATGCCTGTTTTGAGATCATGGTGTGGGCGATTGTCTTTCAGTTGGTGAGGCGCAAACTCTACAACCCCCTGGAAAGCATCGTTATGGCTCGGTTGCTCACGATGGGGGGCATATTGTTCGGCGCCCTGTCCGGTACCATGCTCAAAGGTTCCCTTATGTCCGATGTCCAACAGCTCTCGGTGGTCATGACGGCCATTGCGTACATATTGATAACGACGATGGTGATCGTGTTGGACGATGGCGGCAAGTCTGGATTTTGGAGTCTGCTCAATCCGGTGTCGGAACGTAACCCTGTTGAGACCCTTGAAGACAGATGCGAGCTCATGGCAAAGCGCTTTCGGCTGACCGCGCGGGAGCATGAGGTTTTACTCTACCTGGCAAAGGGCAGAACCGCGCCCTATATAGCGGATAAACTCAGTGTGGCCGATGTGACGGTTAATTTCCATATCCATAACATATACGACAAGATGGGGATTCACACGAGGCAGGGTCTGCTCGACTTCTTCGATTCACTTGAAGTTGAAGCGTAACACCTGCTCAGAACGGACAGACGAGAGCGAGATGATGCGTCGCCTCAAGCATCAGTATCTGTGCGCCCTTATCGGCCCTCTGCCCTTCCGTCCCCGCATTCCGCCTCTACCTTCCGTCCCCACCTTCCGCCCCCACCTTCCACCTCTACCTCCGCCTTTTGGCTCGTCCTGCCACCTTGATGGCGCTTATCCGGCAAGGATGTGACGACGCACCTCAAGTTCTCGTAGCAGGTGTTCCCGTAGATCGTGGAAATCGTGGGCAAACAGAGGAGCCTCGTCAATCAGTTGCCCGGGAATCGAATGCAACGTTTTGGCCAAAACGGTACGGAGCTCGGCAAACTCGTTTGTCACAGCGGCGAGACTGACACCGGTCTCTTTCGCGAAAAGAGCGAAATCCTCATCATCCACGCGGTCGATGACGCTGTGCCGCCCAAGCGACATGGCCATTGAGCGGAGCAAGCGATTTCCGTAATAGGTTGTGGAGAGCAGATCGTATGCCGGTGCCAGAGACAGGGCCCCTGTTGTTTGATCGCGAAGAAGAGAGAAGTTTTTTGCGTGAGCGTCGCAGTTGCCAATAAGAAAATTAAAGACAACTGTTTTGAGGAGCATGCGGAGGCTGGGAAGTGGCGGCGAGGTGTGACGCGTTGTGGTTTCGAACACAGCCGCATACCCCGGCCCTCCGTCGTTCTCATACTTGGAGGCTGGCATTACGCTCAGTGCCTGGCAAAAGTCCTCCTGCCCAATTCTCATGATGCCAGCCTTTGACAATCTGCGATCAAAGCGCTCAAGAACAAGCCCATGCGATTCGCCACAGCGGAGTATGTCAACGGCGGGCACTTGTAGACCACAGGCATGTGCGAGGCGCATGGTAAAGAACTCATTAGCGAGAAGGCTCGGGTCAAACAGGGATACCGGTTTGATGATGTGCGTGGTGGGAAAAAGGCCCGTTGTCGCAAACCACCTGTCCCCCTCCCGATAGAGTCCTATCTTAGCCTGGGCGCCAGCAAGTGAAAGTCGTCGTTGCGCGATAAAACGCGTGCGTAGTGCAGACCGAGGTCTGAGCAACTCCTCGAGTTCCGCTTCGTCTAAAGGGACGTAGCCATCGTGCTGCCGCATCGCTTCAACGCTCATGCCGTCTTCTAATACGATGAGGTTACCAACGCACTCGCCTGCCAGTGCGCCGAGCAGCTTCATGGTGCTGGTAGAGGAAATGTGCAAAAGGTTGCTGAGTTCGCGCCTCTGCTCGCCTTCGGGCAAAAATCCGTCGAAAAACGGTAGTGCGATTCTCTCAGGAAATGCCTCTTCGCGCAGTGGCATCGAAAGAGAAAGCGGAAATCCGCCTGCCTCCACATATGCCTGATCATAGGAGAAACAGATGCCGCTTTTGGAGGTTGAGAGGGTTCCTACCCGTTCTCGTTCGTTGTGGATGCTCAGAATCATGCGGTCTCATCCCATCCCGCCCCGGTGTCCTCGGTCAGCACGAAGCGCAGCCCCAGTGCGTCGGCGACCTTCAGTGCTTTGCCCAGCTCAACCGTGGGTTTGCCGTTTTCCAGATCAGAGAGAAACTCACGGCTGAAGGAGGAGAAGAAATCCGCCAACTGCCGTTGGGTCAGCCCCTGCTCCTTGCGTGCCCTGCGTATGCAGGTGCCAAAATCTGTCGCATCGATAACCCGCAGACCCATGCCATCTCCCTGCCTATCGTCATAGTGTGTCCGTACGGGCATATCATAACAGAGTGTTCCAAAATGTGCCAGTTCTGGCACCGAATTTTGTCCGAACGAGAGTTTTCAGGCTTCCGTATCACCGAGTCTTCTTTGCCTTGATGCTCGATAGGTCATACCTCGGTCAGCACGAAGCGCAGTCTCGGGGGTCGAATGTGCAGCTCTGGGGGTCGGATGTGCAGCCCTGGGGTCAGGCAGCCCCGGGGGCCGGACGCGCAGCCCTGGGGGTCGGACGCGCAGTCTATCACTCGCCTCTTTCCGATTTTAGGCGCTTATCCAACGACTGATTACACATTACGGTGACTGGACAGCGGTCATTGGTTGTAAAATCATATGAGAACCGACTGTCTATCGTTTTTGGGGAATGGGGGTCGATGGCGACTCTGCGTTCCAGTATTCACCGGAATGGGGTCGATATGGATGGCTTTGACCAGACTCGTTGTTGACAGCACCTGCGATATGCCAAAAGCTCTGTTTGAGAAGTATGGAATCGCAGTCCTCCCTCTGCAAGTCATACTTGGAGAAAAAAGCTATCGGGACGGCTACGAGATTAACGCTGAGCAGCTGTATGACGCGATGCGGCAGGGCATCCTCCCAAAAACGTCGCAAATCAATGCTGCGGAGGCCGACGCGCTGTTTCGCGGTATCTGTGAGGCGGGGGACAATCTTATCTACCTCAGCTTTTCAAGCGGCATGTCTGGGTCCTACCAGGTCGCGCATATGGTTCTGGCGAAACTTCAGGAGGAATTCCCAGAGCTGCATATGGCTGCGGTCGATTCAGAAGGTGGCGGGATGGCAACCGGGCTGGTTGCCATGCAGACGGCACGCTGGATTGCCAGCGGCAAGGAGTTTGACGAGATTATCCTGTTGATGGCAGAAATGGTTGCCCAGGTGCAGCATCTTATTACGGTTGATAATTTGAACTGGCTGGTCAAGGGAGGACGCCTTCATCGTTCGGTAGGATATATCGGTACTAAACTCATGATGAAGCCAGTTTTGAATGTCGTTGATAAAACGGTGCAGATTATGCGCATCGCTCGAGGGAGAAAGGCCGCACTGCGCCTCATGGCACAGACGTTTCTTGAGAAAGCGAAGGAGTTTCCGGCGCAGCTCGTCGGTATCCAACATACGGATGATTTTGATGCGGCGAAGCAGGTCGAGCAGATGATTTCTGCGGTCAACCAGAAAATCAAAACAGTCATCCTTCCCGTTGGCTGCGTTTTGAGCAGCCATGTTGGTATCGGAGCGGTCGGACTGTTCTTTTTCAGGAAGCCGGTGCGCGGCTATGATCTTTTAAGTGAATCCGAGGCATAAACACGCGTTGGCGTTTCTCATAAAACCAATCGGAAGGGGCACGGGCCTTCCTGTCGGCTGCTCGCGGCGTGACCGCCACGGTTTCTGCTCAAAAGAACTCACGTTCTTATCGCCATACGGAATGTCACCACCAGCGTGCGCCATCGAAAGCATCGGATGGCAGCCTGCAATCGGGCCGGCACATCGTCCCTCCCGGACTAAAGTTACAGTTTTTTGAACTCTTCTGACACGCGATTGACACCCAAAAACCCCCTGTGGTACTTAGTATTTAGCACTCAGCTGCCGAGAGTGCTAAATAAAAACGGCAGACTGGTAAAGGTTCGATAACCCAGTGGGTTATCGGAGGCTGGGGAGTTTGCGAGCCAGCCTGGTAGACTGATGAAAGGAGTTGTTGATCATGGCAGGACTTGTTCCCTTCAATCTCCGGAACGGCAATCTCGCACGTGCAGGTACAGGCACAGGTTTTGAGGATTTTTACAACATGCTTGACGACTTTTTCAGCGACAACCTGTTGTCAGGTCGCAACCTGCTCCGGGACACCTTCAAGATTGACATCGAGGAGACAGACAGCGAGTACCGCATCGAGGCGGAGCTGCCCGGCGTCAAGAAGGAGGAGATTGATCTCGGTATTGAGGACGACAACCTCTCCATTATCGTGAATCGTGCAGAAACAAGCAGCGAAGAGGGGAAGAACTACATCCATCGGGAACGTCGTTCCAGCTCCATGGGGCGTCGGGTTCGCCTTGCCAACGCGAAACTCGGCGATGTGAAGGCAAAACTTGAGGAAGGGGTATTGACGATTACGATTCCCAAGGATGAAAAGCTGGCAAGCGCGCGCAAGATCGATATTGAGTGAGCCAGCGACGCCTGACTCGGGTGAGCCAGCGACGCCTGGCATTGTGCAGGGCCTCAATGCGCAGTGTCGGGCAGCAGGAGTACAGCGCCGTGCGCGGCTGCCCAGGTGGCGAACGGAGAGGGTGTCAGCCTGAAACCGGGCCGGCACCCTCTCAACATCCCCTGTACTCCCGTACCCTCACATCCTTCACTCCCACACCCCGCACCCCGCACTCCAGTGCCCACATCCCGCATCCCCCAGCGCCCACGCCCCCCAACGCCCACGCCCCCCAACGCCCACACTCCCCAACGCCCACACCCCCCACCCACACCCCCAACGCCCACACTCCACATCCCACATCCCCCAGCGCCCGTCAGTCGGTCGCGCCTGCTATAATCGAGGAGCGCAAGCGGTTTGGCATCAAGGAAGGCGACTGATGATACGGGATACGAAAAGCGCGGATGAGGCAGGCGACCAGCGGGGCGCAGGCAGCCAGCGCGACGCAGGCGACGTACGCGACGCAAAAACCCTGCTTGCCCTGACACAGGCCGACTTTGCACTGCTCCGCATCAAAAAGCAGCTCGACGGACTGCCGCAGCGTAAAAAACTTCTCGAACTGCGAGCCAAACGCGCCGAGGTCGAGGCCAAGGCCGAGCAGGTCGCCACAATGCGCAAGGAGTGTGATAGGACCCTCAAGGCTCTGGCTGACGAGGATGTCACGCTGCGAGAAAAGACTGCTGGCGCACAGGCGAAGGTCGACGAGACGTCCAACTATAAGGAGGTCGTCTCGCTTGCGCAGGAGATAGAGGGCTTTGCCAAGCGGCTGGAGAAGATTGAGTTTGACACCTTAAAGCAGATGGAACGCGCCGAGCGAATCGCCACCGTCGAGGCGCAGGCGGCCTCAGCGCTTGAAGGTCTGCTTCGGCAGGACGCGGAACTGCTCGCCTCGTATCAGGCGGACAGCGCTGCCCTGCAAAAGGAACAGCTGGCCACGCAGCAGTTGCGGGAAAACTTGCTCGAATCGCTCTCGGAGTCCGTACGCAGTCGTTACGAGAAGGCTCGTGAGACGAAGGGCGGCCTCGGGGCGGCCCGTCTGGAGGGCTCGCATTGCAGCGCCTGCTGCGTGGAGCTTACCGAGGGGCAGGTGGCGCGGCTCAAGCACGGTTCGGCGGTAGGGGAGTGCCCCTTCTGTCACCGCCTGCTGGTCGTTGTTGGTTAAGGGAGAGGCACAGACAGATGAAGGATAAAGGCGGCGGCTACTTTGGACCCCCTTTGATACTGCGGGCACTGCTCAACACCGACGGCGGCAGCCGGGGCAACCCGGGGCCGGGCGGCATCGGCTTTACCCTCAAAGTTGACGACGGACGCGCGCTGCGAACCATCTGCCGAGGCGGCGCCTGCATTGGTGAGACGACCAACAACATCGCCGAGTATCAGGCCCTGCTCTGGGGTTTGCAAAACGCGCTGGCTCTCAGGGTGCGCACCGTCGACATCCACGCGGACAGCGAGTTGCTCGTCCGGCAACTGCTCGGCGAGTACAAGGTGAAAAACGCCGGCCTCAAACCTCTGTACGCCACAGCCATCCAGCTGCTGAAACGCTTTGCCGGGCATACCGTCAAACACATCCCCCGCGCATACAACGCCGAGGCCGACGCCTTGGCAAACGAGGCGATGGATGCGGGCCAGCCGGTCGGCGACTACGCGGTTCCGTTTGCGCCGCCCGATACGCTGTTTGCGCAGGATGATGCGGGTGAGATTGGCGCAGGCGCTGTGGAGACGCCCGGCGCAGGCGCTGTGGAGACGCCTGGCGACGGCGCTGTGAAGACGCCTGGCGCAGGCGCTGTGGAGACGCCCGGCGACGGCAATGTGGAAATGCCCGGCGCCACGCCACGCCACGCAGAGCTGTCCGGCGCAGAGCCACGCAACGCAGAGCCGCCCGGCGCATCAATTGCAACCGACGAATTCAGGAAAGGACCTCACATGGCACCACCATCAGGCATCTATACCCTGAGCGTGAAGGAGCACTTCGACGCGGCCCACGCGCTTGTCGGCTACCCCGGAGAATGCCGCAACCTGCACGGCCATACCTGGGATGTCGAGGTCACCGTCAGCGGAACCCAGCTCGACGAGGTTGGCATTCTCTACGACTTCAAGGCGCTGAAGGCCAATCTGTTGGCCCTGCTTGATACCTACGATCATCACTACCTCAATGAAGTTGCGCCCTTTGATACCATCAACGCGACGGCAGAAAATCTCGCCCGGGTCATCTTCGAGCATCTGGTGACCGTGCTGCCTGCGGGTATCACACTTGAGGAGGTCTGCGTCTGGGAATCGCCCATCGCAAAGTTGTCCTACCGGGCATCGCGTCGGTCGTAGGGATCGGAAGCCCGCCCCCGCCGCCCCACCCGGCGCCCCACCCGGCGCCCCACCCGGCGCGCCCCGCCCCGCCCCCGCCGCCCCGCCCGCGCCATCGCCGCCACCCGCGCCCCACCCGCCTCGCACCCCGCCGCCCCCGCACGGAGGGTCACGCCATCTGCAAAGGAGCATTCGATGTCTACCAGGGAACGCCCGCCAGTGTCTACCAGGAACCACCCGCCCACCATCCTGCTCGGGGTGACCGGCTGTGTGGCAGCCTACAAATCCTGCGAGCTCGTGCGCGAGTTTCAGCGGGCCGGCGCGCGTGTCAAGGTTGTGATGACGCCAATGGGTGCCGAATTTGTGACCCCCGCGACCTTTCAGGCGCTGACTCGTGAGGAGGTGGCGCTTGCGCCCGTCAACGATCCGAGTCAGCCCATCCACCACATCTCCCTGGCGCGTGAGGCCGACGTTTTTCTCATCGCCCCCGCAACCGCGAATACCCTGAATAAACTCGCCAACGGCGTTGCCGACAACCTGCTCACCACCACCGCGCTGGCCACCGAGGCCCCCCTGCTCATCGCGCCGGCGATGAACGCCCACATGTGGCGCAACGACGCAACCCAAAAGGCCGTCAACGCTCTGCACACGCGCGGCATCGAGGTCCTTGAGCCCGAGGCCGGCTATCTGGCCTGCGGAGAGATGGGAGAGGGCCGTCTGGCTCCTCTGCCCGAGATTGTGGAGAGAACCCTGGCCTCCCTCGCTCGCGCCCGTGACCTCGAAGGCCGCCGCATCCTCGTCACGGCGGGGCCGACGCGCGAACATCTCGACCCGGCGCGGTTTCTCTCAAACCCCTCCAGCGGCAGAACCGGCTATGCCATCGCCGCCGAAGCTGCCCGTCGCGGTGCCGAAGTTGTGCTGGTCAGCGGCCCAACAGAGCTACCTGACCCCTTTGGCTGTACGGTTGTGCGCATCACCAGCGCCGCGCAGATGCTTGACGCCTGCGAGTTGCATTTCAGGGGGATGTCCGCGGCAATCTTTACGGCCGCTGTCGCCGATTTTCGCCCCGCAAAGCGCTCCGAGCACAAATTGAAGAAGGCTGCCTGGCTTCCTGCTCAACACGACGCAACACAGCCCGCCGAAGGCGCCCCCGATGCCAGCTACCAGCTTTCCCTGACGCGCACGCCCGACATCCTTGCGACTCTGGCGGCTCGCAAGGGCAGGGCCTTCATCGTGGGCTTCGCCGCGGAGACAGACGACGTGCTTGCCGCCGCCCGTGAGAAACTCGTCCAGAAAAACGCCGACCTCATCATTGCCAACGACATCTCCGACCCGGCGCTTGGCTTTGCCTCCAGCAACAACCGCTGGCACTTTGTAACGGCTGAGGGCACACAGGCGACCGACACCCTGAGCAAGACCGCGCTCGCCCGCCTGCTCTGCGACCGCATAGCGCAGAACGCAGCCTCTTGACCACGTGGTCAAATCCTGTTAAACTCCCTGTTGACCATGTGGTCAACAAGCGGGAGGTATGCGTTCATGTCCAAAGCAGCAGCAGACACCGTGCGGCAAGATCCGCACCGTCCCCCAACGACCGCGTCCCCACAGGCTTCGCCTGACCCCCAAACCTCTGCGCCGCCACAGGCTTCGCCCAGCCCCCAAACCCCTGCGTCGCCACAGCCCCCACAGGGACAACAGCCCGCGCCCGCCTCACTTGCCATCTCTCTCGCCAGCGCGCTTGACGAGGAGGCCTACGCGCACTTTCGCGCCATCGACCCTGAGAAACAGCAGCGCATCATCGACGCAGCGCTTGAGGAGTTTGCCAACAGAGACTACGCGAGCGCGTCCACCAACGCCATCGTCAAACGCGCGGACATCAGTAAGGGGCTGCTGTTTCACTACTTTGGCGACAAGCAGGGGCTGTACCTCTACCTGCTCGACCACATCACGCAGGAGCACTACGCGGAGGCCGCGGCCGGCATCGACCCTGCGTGTGACGACATCTTTGCCATCATGCAAAAGAGCATCGAGGCAAAGCTCGACGTGACGCCGCATGATCTGCTTGCGACGCGGCTGTATATGCGTGCAATGACCGATGACCTGCCTGCGCGGGCACGGGCGTTCGTCAGCCAGATGACCGGCGCGGCATACGACACCTTTGCGCTCATGGTAGCCCTGCTTGACGAGGACAGACTGCGTACGGGGCTCGACCGGGATATGGTTGTCTGCACCATCAATTGGGCCAGCGAGGGCTTGGTCAACCACCTGCTTGCGACCGTGGGCTCCCAGATAGACAACGCGGAGTTTCGCCAGATGATGGAATACACGAAACAGTACTTCGACTTCCTGCGCAGGCTGTTCTATCGGGAGCCGTGACACAGGAGGGACGGTCTCTTTTGTGTCCTTCGACACAAAAGAGACCGTCCCTCCTGTGTCACCTCCTGTGTCAGATCCATCGACGAGTGAAAGGTGGTAGGTATGAGCGTACTTGAGGCCCGAGGGATCAGGAAGCGTTTTGGCAGGGTGCAGGCGCTTGACGGGGTTGACCTGAGCGTCGATGCGGGCGAGGTCTTTGGCTTCATCGGGCCAAACGGTGCGGGCAAGTCGACGACCATCCGCGTTCTGCTGGGCATCATCAGGGCCAACGAGGGCACGGCTCGCATCTTTGGACAGGATGTGTGGAGAGATGCCGTGTCGATACATCGACGCATCGCCTACGTGCCCGGCGACGTAAACCTCTGGAACAACCTCACGGGTGGCGAGGTCATCGACCTGTTTTGCCGCCTGCGCGGGCAGCGGGAGGCCCCCCGTCGCGCCGAGCTCATTGAACGCTTTGACTTCGACCCCACAAAAAAGTGCGGCACCTACTCCAAGGGCAACCGCCAGAAGGTCGCGCTCGTGGCGGCGTTTGCCGCGGATGCCGACCTGTATATCCTCGACGAGCCAACCTCGGGGCTCGACCCGCTCATGGAGCTCGTGTTTCGTGCCTGCGTTGCCGAGGTAAAGGCGCGCGGCGCAAGCGTGCTGCTCTCAAGCCACATCCTCAGCGAGGTCGAGCAGCTCTGCGACCGCATCAGCATCATCCGGCAGGGGCGCATCATCGACAGCGGCACGCTTGTCGAGTTGCGCCATCTCACGCGCAACCGGGTCGTCCTTGAGGCAGGCGGGTCGCTTGACGGACTCGCGCAGCTCCCCGGCGTTCATGACCTTGTGGTTGAGGCGGGCGCTGCGCCCACACCCACACCCGCCCCCACACCCGCATCCGCACCCGCACCCGCACCCACACCCGTGCCCGCCCCCACCCCCACACCCGCCGCACCCGGCACCATCTCCTTCCATCTCGACAACGCCCAGACCCCGGCGCTGCTCGCCTTTCTTGCGGACAAGGACGTGCGCCACCTCACCTCCGCGCCGCCCTCACTTGAGGAGCTGTTCATGAGCCACTACGAGGGCAGGTGAGCGCGATGCGCGCACAGATGCACAACGCCGCGAAACTTATCGGCTTCATTTTGCGTCGCGACCGCCTCTGGCTCATTCTGTGGACGCTCGGCTGCCTTACGCTTGCCACCTCCTTTGCGCCGCTGCTACCCGAGATGGTGGGCGACGCGCAGTCTGTGGAGGTGCTGCGTGAGACCATGCAAAACCCCGCGATGGTCGCGATATGCGGCATTACTTATGGGGAGGTCTACACCTGGGGCGTCATGTACTCCCAGTTCATGCTCATCTGGAGCGCGATGCTGGTTGCCGCCATGAACATCCTGTTTGTCGTGCGCCACACTCGTACGGACGAGGAGGAGGGGCGTCTTGAGACGCTCGGCGCCCTGCCGGTGGGCAGGGGTGCCAACCTGCTCGCGGTGCTTGTGGTGGCCTTTGGCTTTGACCTTGTGATTGCCCTTGTTTCGGGCGCGGGTATCGCCGTCTGTGGCATCGAGGGCATGGGCGTCGCGGGCTCGCTGCTCTTTGGGGCGGCAATCGGCGCCTGCGGCCTGTTCTTTGCCGCGGCAACGGCGCTCATCGCCCAGATTGCGGCCACAGCGCGGGTGGCGGTCGGTTGCGCGTTTGCGGTACTCGGCGGCGCCTATCTGCTGCGTGCGGCGGGCGACGTGGGTGCAGGCGTGGGTGCAGGCGTGGGTGCAGGCGTGGCTTCAGGCGTGGCTTCAGGCGTGGGTTCAGGCGTGGCTTCAGGTGTGGGTGCAGGCGTGGGTTCAGACGCGGCCTCAGAGATGCTTTCGCTCATTTCCCCGCTGGGACTTATCGAGCGCTGCCATCTTTTTGTGGACGACCGCGCCTGGCCGATTCTTGCGCTGCTTGCGGCGACACTTGTCTTCGCAGGCCTGGCCGGTGTTCTCAACGCCAAACGCGACAGCGGCGCTGGCCTTATAGCTCCGCGTGCCGGCCGCGCCCGCGCCTCGGCGCTGCTGCGTGGGCCGCTGAGCCTTGCGTGGCGCCTCACGCGTGGTATGGCCATCGCCTGGGTGCTTGTCGTATATGCTATCGCGGCGTCGTACGGTTCGATTTTCGGCGACATGGCCTCCTTTTTTGAGAGCAACGAGCTCTACCGGCTCATGGCCGGCTCGTTGGAAGGTGGCACGGATGACCTCATGAACCCCATCCTGTCCATGCTCGCGCTCATCATGTCGGCCATCGCCACTGTTCCGGCAGTCTTTGTCGTGCTCAGACTCAAGGGAGAGGAACGTCATGGACGCCTGGAGCAGCTGTTCAGCTGCTCGGTTTCGCGAATCCGACTGCTCGCGGGCTTTGTGCTCATCGCCGTGCTGCTCGCCTTTGTGCTGCAGACGATAATCGCATTGGGTACCTGGAGCAGCGCCGTGATGGTGATGGATGACCCTATCGCGCTTGGGCTCATGCTCAAGATTACCCTCAACTACCTGCCAGCGGTACTGTTCTTTGTCGGCCTGGCGGCCTTCCTTGTCGGCGCGGCACCCCGGGCAAGCGTGCTTGTCTGGCTTCTGCTCGGCTACAGCTTCCTCATGGTCTACGTGGGCTCACTTCTCAATCTGCCCACCTGGGCGCAGGAAGGCACCCCCTTTGGCGTCCTGCCCCGCTACCCAATCGAGGCCCCAGAGCCCGCCGTCGCGATAGCCCTCTGTGCCGCAGTGGCGGTACTCACGGGCGCCGGCCTCTTTGCCTACCGCGCCCGAAACGTCTGAGCGCAAGGCAGGACCGTCGGGAGCAGGGGAAACCACGGGGCAACACCCGCGGGCAGAGGCTCGTGCAAGCCATATCTCAAAGCGTCTGGAGGTTTTCGACCTACCTTCTTTTGACGCTTGCCTTTCTGCCACCTGGTCTTGACATTAACGTAACGTAAAGGTGTACGCTCTTTCGCGTTTGGAGGGAATGCGTATGAACAAACAGAAGGGCTACACGGTCAATGAGATGGCGAAGCTTGCCGGCGTGAGCGCCCGCACGTTGCGCCATTACGACCAGATTGGCCTGCTTAGGCCGCCGAGAGGCAGCGACAACGGCTACCGTCGGTATGGCGTGCCGGAGGTAGACCGCTTGCAGCAGGTCATGTTCTACCGCGAGTTGGGACTTGCCCTGAAGGACATCGGGGCGATTCTCGACTCAGAAGGATTCGACCAGAAGCAGGCGCTGGCCGGCCACTTGGAGCTGCTCAAAGCCAGGCGCAACCAACTTGACGCGCTGATTGGGACGGTTGAGAAAACCATCGCCGCAACGGACGGGAGATACAGGATGACAGACGAACAGAAATTCGCAGGGTTCAGGCAAAGGCTCATCGACGACAACGAGCGCAGCTACGGCAAAGAGATACGCCAGAAGTACGGCGATGAGGCCGTCAACCGTTCAAACGCCAGGGTCGCGGGCATGAGCAAAGAGCAGTACGACCGCGCCCAAGCCCTGGCATCAGGCTACCAGGAAGCCCTGAGGCAAGCGTTTGAGAACGGCGACCCGGGCAGCGAGCTGGCACAACAAGCCTGCGACCTGCACCGCCAGTGGCTGCAATGCTACTGTGACGACTATTGTCGGGAATACCACCTCGGCCTTGCCCAGATGTACGTGGACGACCAGCGCTTCAGCGCATATTACGACGAGATAGCCCCGGGATGTGCCCCCTTCTTCCAGCAGGCCATCAGGGTCTACTGCACCGCCGATTGAAGGAGCCGTTTACAAGATTACAAGATGGACTGGGCAGCAAAGGGAGGCTTACAGCTAACACCATATGCCTCCCTGATACCCACAGACACAAATCAACCCGTATTGAGCACGATTGCAATCTTATCTTTCTTTTGCGATAGACTTAGAATTCACTTGTTCGCTCACCAAGAACCTCATAAATAAATTTTGCGTCTACTCTCGTTGCATCAACGAATACATAGTCATAAACGCTTAACCCTTGCTCATCAAACACAGTATGACACAAAGCATTCAATTCCAACAAATTGGCCTCAACATCCCGATCTTTTGTAATAAGCTCAGCCAAACGATAGATTTCTGATGCATATCCTGCTTCAATTATTTCATCTTGATAATTCATTACAACCGAAGCAGCGGGAGAATCAATTTGCTTAGTCGCATCGCCTTCTGCTTCCACATCTTCGTCGTTTCCATATGTCGAATCCATTATGTCTGAAAATCGAACGCTGAACATACTGTATATTGCCTCAACTTCATCACTTTGAACAGGCTCAACACTAACGTCAAACCTTAAAGCTGCCGCTTGAACTGCTCCATTCAAGGCATCTATAGCTTCCTCTACCCTTGGATCAATGTATCTGAGTTGAACTTCTTCATCAGACATATCATTGGCCTCTGGCGTATTTTGCAAATAAACATCACGATATGTTTTCACAGGACCACCCGTGGAGAGGGGCAGGCTATGACGCGTTACCGAAGAAGCTCAGGAGAGTAAGCTGGTTAATTTGCTGTGGACATTTTCGGTTGATATTGACACCTCGCTGCTTTCATTTCATTCTCCTTTCTTCAGCTTTCACTTTGTCATTGCTGAACCAATTATTCCCAGTACCTATTCCTCAGACCCTCAGCAATGCCTTCTATATCAGGCAGTGTCTTTACCCCCAGTACGCTGCACAGGTTAAAGACCCGTCTTCCCCAAAGCCCTCTCTTGGATGTTTTCTTGTAGTCGGTGTCGTAGAAATGTTCTACAAAGTGATAGCGGGTCACCCAATCGCCGAGGGCATTGTCTCTGTGCGTTTTGATGATTCTTTCTCGTAAGGCTGCTGTTAGCATTCCGCCTGGTGTTCCGTTCCCCGCTTCGCCTTGGATGACCGTAGGGTCTTTGATAGCGCCATTGATGACTCTGCAATCCACCACAGCCTCAATCTTTCCAATAGCTTGTACTGACTTGTCACGGTAAAGCCCGAAATAACCATGTCTACCTGAGCCTCTTGGTGTGTCGCAGTAGACACCATTCTCAATATCGTAATCAAAAGACCTGCCAGCGACTCGAACCAACAGGTTTCGCCAGTCGCCGGGAATCAAGCCGGATGTACTGCAATAGTCCCAGTAGTCGTCGAGAATCCCTTCGAACTCCCTGTCACGCTCGTCAACCTCATCTCGAACGCCGTTATGGAGACCTTCAAAAGTCAGGTGGGCATATCCGATGCAGGGATTAACCCCGGCTACAATTGAACGGACGCGGTCTTGCTCTGATGGGCTTAGAGCCTGCGGACTCAATGTGAGCAAGAACTGATGGGCACTGCCCTTTCCAAAAGAACCCTCGCAATGCCCCTTGATCTGCTTGTCAGTAAAGCTCTTTGCATCCAACTTGGTCTCGCAGACAACCTTGAAGCCAGGTTGGATTATGGCTGCATCGGGCACAGTTTGCTCGCCGTGCTCCTGGAGGCTGAATTCCAGCCCCAGTCCAGAATCTCCGAACACCGACGACAAGAATCCATAGAAAGCAGGGGGTGAGTGATAATAGAGACGCGATAGCAACAACATGGCGTTCGCCGTATCCACGTTCTCCTTTGAGTGATACCGCTGAAAATAATGCACGGAACCCACTTGTAAGCCTCCAGAGTAAAGACCTGCACACGCAAGCCAACCGCCAATGCCAATAGTGCATCTTCGATTCTGGGGGAAGATAGTCCGACTCACCAGTCTGGCTCGGGTGTCCATCGAGAAGAAGGACATTTACCCTCAGTCGCCAAACTTGAATCGGCCAACAAACGCCTTTTCACGAGCAGATGTCCTTCTGCTCGACGTTTGTCGGCGGCTCTTAGACGAACCATTCAAGTTTGGCAGGAGTCAGTATAGCAGCTTTTGATGTGGGCAGGCGAAGCGATTGGTCAAACAAGCTTGGCATCAGGGGGAAGATGTCAGTAAAACGGGGACAGGGGGACGGTCATGCGTCCCACGGACAGGGGCGGTCACGAAGCCGAACGCAGTTGGAAGCGGAGGACGCATGACCGTCCCCCTGTCCCCGTTTTAACTTGAAAACGCCGCTTTCGTACAGAACGTGGTATACAGATTCAGGAGCCTGCCGTCTTGCTCGGGCGCCCCGCGCCCTTTGGCCGGGCCAGGCGCGCCTCGATTGAGGCTATGGTGACCATGTTGTCACGACCCGCCTTAACAGCGCTCAG
>JAISLY010000029.1 GCA_031277035.1 Coriobacteriales bacterium
ACGTCAAGGCCGCAGACCTCAGCAGTGCCGCCGTCTGGCCTGAGCAGGGTGGCGAGTATCCTGATGGTGGTGGTCTTGCCCGCGCCGTTTGAGCCGAGCAGGGCGAAAATCTCACCGGCCTTGACGCTGAGGTCGATGCCCTTCAAAACCTCGGTGCTCCCATACGATTTCCGCAGGCCCTTTACGGCTATGGCGGGGGTGGTGGGGGCTGCTGCGCGGGTGGCAGGCGCGGCGGGGGCGGCGGCCCCAGCGGTGGCAGCAGCGTGGGTGGCGGGGGTGGCGACCCCAGCGGCAGCAGCGTGGGCGACCCCAGCAGAGACGGCAGCGCTGGCCACGGGGCTCACCTTCCTTCTCCGAGCTTTTTTGCTATGTCGCGGTTGAGCTTCTTGCGCCAGTCTTCCGTGTAGGTCGTGGCGTTGCGCATGAGCTCGTCGCAAAACGCGGCCACATCGTTGCCCGTGACCTCAAGAACCGGCTTGCCACTGGCTGCGCCGGACTCAAACAAATCGAGCAGCCCGTAGTGGATCTCCAGCATGTCGTAGCCGGAGCCGGACGCGAACATCCACATATGCTTCTGGATCTGCTTGAACACGTACCGGTAATCCTCCGGCAGCGCTTCCGCCCGTGCCATCTGCGCCCGGTAGTCGCGCTTGCTCTGCCGTATTTTCTTGATGTTGAGGTAATTGTCAAAGAAACTGGACATCGGCGCTTCCTTCCTCCTGCAATTGATTGATCCGGGATGCGACAAACGCCCACTTCTCCCAAAACAGCGCCAACTCACGGCGCCCGGCCTCGTTGAGCGTGAAGAACTTGCGCGGCGGCCCCACGTCGGAGCTCCGCTTGGTGATGTTCACAAGTCCGTTTTTCTCAAGGCGTAGGAGGATGGTGTAGACCGTCCCCTCGACCACGTCGCTAAAGCCGAGCGCGTTGAGCTTGCGGGTTATCTCGTAGCCATAGGTCTCGCCCTGGCCGATATACTCCAGCACACAGCCCTCCAGCACGCCCTTGAGCATCTCCGTCAGGTTTTCCAAGTGATGTATCCCCTTCGTTTGACACGGACTCACCGACTCACCGGCTTCGGTACTCGGTGCCTCTGATATGCAGTAGTACTGAGTACCGGTATACTGTACTACTCAGTAGTGGGGGATGTCAAGGGAAAGTTTGGAGAGAGAGCGCGGGCGGGGCGGTCGGGGGAGAGCTGCATGGCCTCAAGTCCGCCGCAACCTTGACAATTCCCTCGGGGAATCCCAGTATGGAACAGACGCGGAGATACCGCGCAAGGAGGAAGCATGACACAGGGAAAGGAGTCACCATGAAACGGGATACACACGCGCAGGAAATTGCGCACGCCCACGCCCACGCCCACGCGCACACCAACGAGGACGCCCACGACGGCGTACTCGCGCACGAGGGCGAACGCGCCCACGACGGCGTACTCGCGCACGAGGGCCTGGATCGCAGGCAGTTCCTCATGGGTGCCGCGTTGGCCGGCGGCGCCGTGGCACTCACCGGACTCGCGGCCTGCAGCAGCCCGGCGCCGCCGGCCGAGGGCTCAGGCGATGGCCCGGCGGAAGGTGCCGCCGCCACACCCGAAGCCCCCGCCCTCTCAGTCACCGTTCGTCCCTGGGAAGTCCCGCCGACGCCCATCACCGATGTTGCGGAGACCAAGGACTACGACATCGTCATCATCGGCGCGGGCATCTCGGGCAACGCCGCCGCCAACGCCGCTGCCCTCAACGGTGCCAGCGTAGCGGTTATCGAGCAGGCCGAGACCTTTACTGCCCACGGTGTGGACGATGGCCATATCGGGAGCAAGTGGCAAAAGGAAAACGGCATCGACATCAACCCCGACGAGGCCGCCAAGCTGATTTACCGCTGGTCTCAGCAGACCGCCAACTACAACCTCATCCGACAGTGGGCCTATCGCTCGGGCGGGGTCTTTGACTATCTCCAGGAGCTGGCCGAGGCCAACGACCTGCATATGGTCAAGGCCCTCTCACCAACCTCCAAATACGGCTGGGAGGAGCTGGACGAGATCTGGCGCGCGTATCCAGACGCGGTATCCTTCATCAAGGAGGGCGACGGCATGATGACCACCGACGGCCAGACCGTCAACATTCGCATCATCACCGCGCTCAATGAAAACGCCATCGCCAATGGTGCCGAGTTTATCTACAAGACCCATGCCGAGCAACTTGTCACCGACGGCAGTGGGGCGGTCACCGGCGTCATTGTCACCGCAGAGGACGGTACGCACATCCAGTACAACGCCGCCAAGGGCGTCATCATGGCGACGGGCGACATCTCCGGCAACGCGGCGATGCTCGACGAATGGGCGCCAATCTGCAAGCGCGCGGACGCCAGCTTCTACAATCCGCCAAACGGCAATCTGGGCGACGGCATCCTCATGGGGCTGTGGGCCGGTGCCACCTATCAGAAGTGCCCGGCCGCGCCGATGGTGCATCAGATTGACATGATGGGTACGCTGACCGCCATCGAGATGAGTTGGCTTGCCGTGAACAAAAACGGCATACGCTATTGTGCCGAGATGGCCATCGAGCCCAACATCACCAACGCGCGCATGAACCAGCCCGGCAACGTCGGCTGGTCCATTTTTGACGGCAATTATCCAACCTACGTCCAGTCTCAGCTGCCCACGACCTATGAGAGCGTGCTCAACCCCATCGATTTTGCGACCGGTGAGCCGACCACCATGGAGCAGACTCTGGAGAACATCGTGGCTGCCGGCCACATCATCAAGGCCGATACCCTCGACGATCTGGCAACTCAGCTCAACATCCCCGTAGATGTCTTTAAGGCTACGGTCGAGCGCTATAATTCCTGGTATGACCTTGGAGAAGACGGCGACTTCGGCGTACCGCTGCGCTTCCTTTCCAAGGTGGACACCCCGCCGTTTTATGCCGAGCCCATCGCTGCGAGCATGCTCGTCTGCATCTTTGGCCTGCACGTCAACGACGACTCACAGGTCTGCCGCGAGGACGACACGCCGATTCCGGGCCTGTTTGCCGTGGGTAACGCTCAGGGCGATTTCTTTGCCAACAGCTACCCCGTGCACTGCCCCGGTATCAGCCACGGTCGCGCGCTGACCTTCGGCCACCTGGTCGGTGAGGCTTTGGCGCAGGGCACCGTCATCACCAAGACGGCATAGCAAAACAGAGGACAGAGGACAGAGGTAGCAAAGCGGGGCAGGGGACAGAGGACAGAGGCAGAGGCAGCAAAGCGGGGGCAGGGGACAGAGGGCAGAGGCAGCAAAACAGAGGCAGGGGACAGAGGGGCGGTTCGCGTGTCCCTCTGTCCCCAACCGTGTTCAGCTTCGTGAACGCCCCTGTCCGTGGGACGCGTGAACGCCCCTGTCCGTGGACGCGTGAACGCCCCCCTCGACCCTCGACCCCCTGCCCCCTGTCCCCTGCCCTCTGCCCGCTACCCCCAATCCGGCCTTTTGCCCAGGGCTCAGATGATAGAGATGCCGCCGTCGATGATGATGTGCTGGCCGCTCACATAGGATGACGCTTCGGAGGAGAGGTAGATCAGCGTGCCGTTGAGCTCGCCACGGGCGGCGGGACGGCCGGCGGGGTTAAGGCTGTTGTACATCTCCATGAACGGCTCATGCTTAAAGAGCGTGTTTTCCGTCATCTCGCTCTCAAACAGGCCGGGGCCTACCGAGTTCACGGTGATGTTGTCCACGCCATACGAGGCGGCCATCCCGATGGTAAGGCCGCGCACGCCGGCCTTGGTCGCATTGTACGCGTGGCGCCACAGCGTCGGGACCTTGTCGGCAATCACCGCGTTAATCGAGGCGACGTTGACTACCTTTCCATAGTGCTGCGCCCTCATGTGCGGTATGACGTACTTGCTCACGAGAAAAACGCCGGTCAGATTCGTCGCGACAATCCGGTCCCAGTCCTCAAGTGCGAGGCTGTCCACGCCGCCGCCGACCGCGATTCCGGCATTGTTGAGCAGGATATCAATCTTGCCAAAGGCCTCGATGACCGTCTCGATGGCGGCCGCGACACTCTGCTCGTCAGTCACATCGCAGGCCACCGGCACGGCACGCCTGCCCAGGGCCTCAACCTTCTGTGCGGTCTCGCCAAGTTTGTCGACTCTGCGAGCAAGCAGGGCAACGTCGGCGCCGTATTCGGCATAGGCAAGAGCCGCGTCGGCTCCAAGCCCGCTTGAGGCGCCGGTTATCACGACGACGCGACCTTTCAAATCAAACAGATGAGCCATGACCTTTCTCCTTTTCAGAGGGTACCCCGGTTAAATGTGAGGGGTTCAGGGACAATTCAACACGGAGCATACACCGGATGACTTTCCCGTACGACCGAAATTCCGGGATGCGCCTCATCCGTCGGACATACGGAGACGAACGGAGACGGGCGAAAGTGAGCGGAGCAGGTGGGGAGATGAACGGCCTCCTCCAACTCCCCCTGGGCTCCCCCTTGGCTCCCTGGGCTCCCCTGGTAGGCGGCTTTATCCGCAAGAGAACGGGGGACAGAGGGACGGTTTACGCAGGCGTGCGAGAACAGTGCGTTATTCCCCGGTCGCCGTTTTGCTCTTTCTCAGGGTGGGCTTGTACACCGATAGCGCAAACACTGCTACCATTACGACAATTTGCGCCGCAGTGAAGGTAAGGGCGCCCGCGCCGTCTGTGAAGCCGCCTACGAACCCTCCCGCCTTGGCCGCTTCCAGAGCGACGGACATCTGGGATATTGTTCCCTCTCCGGTAAGCACGACGAGCGCGGCCACGGCAATCCACTTCAAAAGCACCCAGCGATGCCGAACGAATCCCCACCCCGCGATGCTGTACACCACGCCTTGCGCCACCGTCAACAGCGCCGCCGGTAAAGCGACCCAGTCGAACACAGCGTCCACATACGGCGCAACCGTTGTGAACGCAGTCGCGTCCATGCCGAAGAAGCACATGCACATCATCGCGAACAGGCAGACGACAGAGCCGAACCAGATGCTCGCCGTAACTATGTGAAACAACCTCATGAACTGTGCGCCTCTTTTACCGAGCCTCATTGCCGCGCCTCCGTATCTCTTATGGATTCCGCGACATGATTTTTCAGATCGGAGATGATGTCGTCAATCCAATCAATCTCCATCTGATAGTACGATTTGATAAGTTTCGAGTTCATCCTCTTGCCAAAAGGCAGATTTTCCGCTGTCCAGGTTTCTGGGATGGATGCCACGATTGCCTCTCTCGATGCCCGGCGATTGCGCAGTTGCGCAATCGCATCTTGCGGCTCCAACAGATAGAGAAAGCCCACGTACACGCAGATGTCAAAGTTCGTGACTTCTTGGGATGCCAGCCCGTCGGCAACCATATCGCGCAAGGACTGCTGTCCTTTTTCGGTGAGCGTGTACGTGGTCCTCGAGGGTCGCTCCCCCTCCTTTTCCGTGGCAGCAACCGCCCAACCCTTGCCTTCGATTCGCTTCAGCGCTTGGTACAGGGTCTCGCGAGTCAGCTTTGACCACAGGCGCATGCGCCGTTCCTCCACGACTTTGTCCAACTCATGGCCGTACCGGTAACCCTGGCTCAACAGGCCCAGCACCATACACTCGGCAACAGACATTTGAATCCCCCTCACTTTCATTAGAAGTATTACTCATATTAGTATGTATCATACTATATCGGAATGGGGTCGTCAAATGTTCCGAACTGCTTGAAACGGGGACAAGGGGGCGAGAGCGGAGTGGGGGGTGGGGGGTTGGCAGAGGGATGGTTTACAGAGCGGGGACAGAGGGACGGTCGTGTGAAGCGGGGGGGGGGGCAAGGGGGCGAGAGCGGGGTAGGGGTGAGCGGTGCGGGGCATAGAAAGCTCTGGGAGCGGGTCGTGGGTTCGAATCCCCGCTAGAAAGCGCAAGAGCCCGCAAACCGTGCGGGCTCCAGTAAAGTTGTTGGTGGAGATGATGGGGGCCGAGCGCCCGGGCGGGGTGCCAGTGGCACGCCGCCAGCGAGGCCGGGCGGGAGCCTGCGACCGCCCAAGGGGTGAGCGGTGCGGGGCACAGAAAGCTCTGGGAGCGGGTCGTGGGTTCGAATCCCCGGGCAGAAAACGCAAGGGTCCGCAACCTATGCGAACCCTGATACCTTGTTGGTGGAGATGATGGGATTCGAACCCACGACCCCTACGTTGCGAACGTAGTGCTCTCCCAGCTGAGCTACATCCCCGGGCGCTCGTGCCCCTTGGAGCGAAGCGTATTCTATCACAGATGCCAACACGCTGTGCCATCATCCTGACGCCTTGCCATCCTGCCGCCAAAATCTCGCGCCTTCTCCAAAAATCTCGCGCCTTCTCCACATCTCTCTGTTAAAATGGTACACCGTTCCAATTTCAGGGAGCCGGCGTGAGGTGCATGATGGCGCACGAGGCCGCACGATGGCGCACGAGGCCGCACGACGGCGCACGAGGTCGCACGACGGCACACGAGGCCGCACGACGGCACACGAGGTAGCACGAAAAGAGGTACCGTTTTGGGCAAGCGACCGTCCCGCTATACGACACGCCAGGGGGAGGCGATACGCGCCTACCTCAAGTCGCAACACAGCAGGTATCTCACCGCTGCGCAGATTGCGGCACACTTTGAGGTCTCCATCGGCCGTACGACGGTCTACCGCCAGCTCGATAAGCTGGTGCGCGAGGGCCTGGCCCGCAAGTACTCCATGGGCGACGGCTCTCCGGCACGCTTTCAGTTCGTGGCGGAACGCAAAGACGCGGGGGAGCATTACCACCTGGTCTGTGGCGAGTGCGGCGAGTTGGTCCATCTGGAGGCTGAGGAGCTCGCCGAGGTTTCAAATGGAATTTTGAGAGAGTACGCGTTCGCGGTCGATGTCAGCAAGACGGTTTTTTACGGTACCTGCGGACAATGTGTGAACAAGATGGAGGTCAACCGATGAAAAGGCTCATGATTGCGGCGCTGGCACTGCTGCTCGGCGCGTTTGTCCTGGTGGGCTGTGCGCAGAAGACCCAGGCGGGCGCCCCCGATGCTCCTGACGCCTCCGCTGCCTCTGGCGCTCCAGACGCCACCGGCGCCACTGACGCTGCGATACACGTCGTCACGACGCTCTTTCCGCCCTATGACTTCACCCGTGCCATCGCAGGCGACAAAGCCGAGATCACGATGCTCCTGCCGCCCGGCGCCGAATCCCATTCCTTCGAGCCAACGCCACAGGACATCATCGCGATACAGGACTGCGATGTGTTCATCTATGTTGGCGGCGAGTCGGACGAGTGGGTCGACGAGGTGCTGTCTTCTCTGGATACCTCGCATATGCGAATCGTCACGCTGATGGACTGTGTGGAGCTTGTTGAGGAGGAGATTGTCGAGGGAATGCAGGATGAGGAGGAGGGTGAGGATGCCCACGGCGAGGAGGCTTCCGATGGCGACGCCCACGATGACGCCGACGCCGACGCCCACGGCGAGGAGGCCGACACCGACGCCGACGCCCATGGCGAGGAGGCCGAATACGACGAGCACGTCTGGACCTCGCCGCGCAATGCCAAGCTGATTGTCCAGAAAATATCGGATGCCCTCTGCGATATTGACGCAGCCAACGCCGAGCTCTACCGGACGAACACGGAGGCGTATCTCGCACAGCTCGACGAACTCGACGCCGAGTTCCGGGCGGTGGTTGGCCAGGCTGCGCGCAAGACCGTCGTCTTTGGCGACCGCTTCCCCTTCCGCTACTTCGCGGACGCCTACGGACTCGACTACTACGCCGCCTTCCCGGGGTGTTCGACCGAGACGGAGGCCAGCGCGGCAACGGTGGCCTTCCTCATCGACAAGGTCGGCGATGAGGGCATCCCCGTGGTCTTTCATATCGAGCTTTCCAACGCGAAGATAGCCGATACCATAGCGGAGCAAACCGGCGCCGAGGTACTTCTCTTCCATGCCTGCCACAATATCTCACAGTCCGACTTCGAGTCGGGCAAGACCTATCTTGACCTGATGAGGGCAAACGTAAAGGCTCTTGAGCAGGCGCTGAACTGAGCAGGCGCCCGCGGCGCAGGCGCTGAGTTGAGCAGGCGCCCGCGGCGCAGGCGCTGAGTTGAGCTGAGGCCCGCCCGCCTGCCCCGCCCGCCCCGCCCGCCTGTCTCACCCCGCCCCGCCTGCCCCGCCCGCCCCGCCCGCCCCGACCCGCCCGCGCCGCCCGCCCCGACCCGAACTGAGTTGAGCTGTGATAGTTTCTGAAACAGGATACAGGCCCGCGTCATGGCGCTGATTGCCTGCCAGGACGCTGCGTTTGGCTATGAGGGCAAGGCCGCGGTCAGCGCGCTTTGCTTTGAGGTTCGCCCCGGAGACTGCCTGTGCGTCGTAGGGGAGAACGGCTCCGGTAAAAGCACGCTCATCAAGGGTCTTTTGCGCCTGCTGCCCCCGCTTGAGGGCACGCTGGTGATGGGAGAGGGCCTCAAGCCCACCGAGATTGGCTACCTGCCCCAGCAAACTGCGGTGCAGAAGGACTTTCCCTCCAGCGCCTTTGAGGTCGTGCTCTCCGGCAGGCTTGCTGCGCGGGGCATACGTCCCTTCTATTCGCGTGCGGACAAGGCAATCGTACGAAGGGTGTTTCGCAGCCTTGGTATCGAGACGCTCCAGAACCGCTGCTATCGGGAGCTGTCGGGCGGTCAACAGCAACGCGTGCTCGTGGCCCGCGCGCTGGCCGCCTCCGGCAGGCTCCTGCTGCTCGACGAGCCAACCGCGGGCCTCGACCCAACAGCCACCCAGGAGCTCTATCGCCTGCTCACGGAGCAGAACACCGCCTCGGGCGTCGCGGTCATCATGGTGTCACACGATGTGAGAAATGCGGTGAGGCATGCGAGCCACATCCTGCATCTGCACACGCGACAGACCTTTTTCGGCACGACCGACGAGTATGTGAGCTCGCCCGTCGGCAGGGCCTTTGTAGACTCCCTCGCCCCCCAGCCCTCGGAGGGCAGCCATGCTTGAGACGCTCGCCGAGATGTTTTCCTACACCTTCCTCGTCCGTGCGGTCGTGGTCGGTCTGCTCGTGGCGCTCTGCGCTGCGCTTCTGGGCGTGAGCCTGGTGCTCAAACGCTACTCGATGATTGGCGATGGCCTCTCGCATGTCGCTTTCGGGGCGCTTGCTGTCGCGACGGTTCTGCACGCCGCGCCGCTTGCCATCGCCATGCCTGTGGTGCTGCTGGCCGCGTTTTTGCTGCTGCGCATCAGCGAGAACAGCAAGATCAAGGGCGACGCGGCCATCGCGCTCATCTCCACCAGCGCCCTGGCGATTGGCGTTATCGCCATCTCCGTGACCACGGGAATGAACACCGACGTCTACAACTACCTCTTTGGTTCCATCCTGGCGATGAGTGGGACGGACGTGGTGCTTTCAATCGTCCTGGCCTCGGTCGTGCTTGCCCTGTTCGTGCTGTGCTACAACAAGATATACGCGGTGACCTTCGACGAGACCTTCGCCCGCGCTACCGGAGTGCGCACCGGTCTGTGGAACATGCTGATAGCGGCGCTCACGGCTGTCACCATCGTGCTTGGGATGCGGATGATGGGAGCACTGCTCATCTCCAGCCTCATCATCTTTCCCGCGCTGACCTCGATGCGGCTGTGCAAACGCTTCAAGACCGTAACGCTCTGCTCGGCGGCGGTCTCGGTTATCTGCTTTTGCGTCGGCGTCCTTGTCTCCTATCTCGCGGCAACGCCCACCGGCGCCAGCGTCGTCGCCGCCAACATTGTCGCCTTCGCGTTGTTCTGGACACTCGGCGTTCTGAAGGGGCGATTTGGAAAAAGCCATCGAGTTGACAAAGGGGACGGGTGAGGTGGCCTGCGGAGTTGACAAAGGGGACGGTTCCAAATTGTCAACTTTTTCCAAAAGGGACACGGGCTAGGAAACCTCAGTCAAAAAGTTGACAATTTGGAACCGTCCCCTTTGTCAACTCCGCAGGCCACCTCACCCGTCCCCTTTGTCAACTCAGCAGGCCACCTCACCCGTCCCCTTTGTCAACTCCGCAGGCCACTCAGCGCGGACGTATCAGTGAGAAGATGAGCTTTCGGCTGACCCTCCAGTTCTCCGGCTGTATCCTGAAGGGAGTATTACTGTAGGAGGCCGCGCAAAAGGAGTGGTAGATCAGAATCTCGGCAAAGAGCCTGGAGTCTATGGGCTCTATTCGCCCCAATTCCATCATTTTATCCAAAACGGGAATAATTAACTCCTCTCCATCGTCAAAGAGGTTCTCGCGTATGAACTGAATGCTGATGGGGTCGGTGTTAACCCGGCGCGAGGCAATCATAAAGACGCGGGAGATGTTCTCTGAGACCTCAGGAGGGTATCCGTATTCGAGTGTCTCAAAGACCTTCTGCGGGCTTTGCGTCTCCACCAGCTTCAGAAGTTCGTCGAGCTGCGGCCGCGCCTTGCGGTGTTGCTCCGCATAATACTCATACAGACGGTAGAGGATGGCTTCCTTTGAGTCAAAGTGATTGTAGATGGAGCCGACGTTGATGCCCACCGCCTTGGCAATTGCCCGCATGGAGGTGGCGTCAAAGCCGTCCGTTGAGAAGAGTGCAAGTGCTGCTTTGAGAATACGCCCCTTGGTGGTCTCTGCTTTCCTGGCCATGGTGGTTCCTTTCAGCGCTCGGGGTCATATTCAAACGGGAATTCATGCTTCGGCCTGCGCGGCGGGCGGCGCGGCAGCGGACGACGCGGCGAGCGGCTCGGCGGCGAGCGGCCCAGATGGTGCTTCGGCCTGCGCGGCGAGCGGCTCGGCGGCGGGCGGCTCGGCGGGCAGACTTCCAGGCGAAACCTGGCTCTTCTTTGGCACAGCCTGCGCCTCTGGCAGAGGCCCTCCGCCCTGCCGCAGCGCTTCCCGGTACAGTTCCTCGGCCACAGCGGCATAGTCCAGAGCCTGCTCGCGGGCGATACGCGCAACGGCCTCGTGCTCCGGGCGCAGCCACGCGACAGCGCCGTTTGTTGCGCCGACGGTCGTGGCCCCAAAAGCGCTGGCGGCCTCGATTGCAGTGGCGCTGGGGTCCAGAAAACGCGCGACCTTGAAGGGCACCGGCCCAAAGCGCGTCTCATAGGTGACAATCTCCCGCGGGGCAACGATGCGCTCCACAAAGCGTCGGCGCACGCCCAGACTTCCGGTCAGGGCCATCAGGTGCTCGGCGAGGCCCTGATGGGAGAGGCGGGAGGCAGGGGCGGACAGCGGAGTTGGAGAGGGTACTGGAGCGTGAGCAGGAGCAGGGGATGAGGCCGGAGTTGGCGAGAGGGCAGGGGATGAGGCCGGAGTTGGCGAGGGGGCAGGGGAGTGGGTCTGCGCGTGAGTGGGGGAGGCAAGCACGCTCAGACGCGAGGCCAGCCGCCCCTTTTTCATGACGATTGGCTCCAGCCAGACATCAAGGGCACCGGCCGCCAGAAGCTCCTCACAGGCAAAGGCCAGCGCTTCGGCCGAGAGGTGGTCGATATTGCTCTCCAGCAGCACGCAGCCCTCCACGTAAAAAGCGGCCTCGGCACACGAGGGCTCAGATGCGCCGCCCTGGCCCGCCGCGCCCGCCGCGCCCGCGCCGCCTGTTGCGTCCGCGCCCCCTGCGCCCGCCGCGCCACCCGCCACACTCACGCCCTCTGCGCACCCGACGCCGCCCACACGCGCCCCCACCAGCACGCGGACGACATTGGCCGCGCCTGCCAGCTCGCGGGTGCCGGCCCCCCAGCCACAGGCGCGCGGGCGCACAGGCGGCAGCGCTTCCCAGTGGGTGACAAAGGTGCGGGCCAGGGCGGCGCCGGTCGGTGTCGTCAGTTCGCCCTCGTGTGCCGAGGCATACACCGGCAAGCCCTCGATGAGCCGCGCGGTTGCAGGCGCGGGCACCGCAAGCTCGCCGTGAGCGCAGTGTACGGTGCCGTTGCCGAGTGCAAGCGGTGTGGCATAGACCGCTCGGGGCGCGAGCGCGGCAAACAGAAAACTCGCGCAGACGATGTCAACAATCGAATCAGCGGCGCCCACCTCATGAAAGTGCACGTGCTCAAGCTCGGTGTCGTGTACGGCCGCCTCGGCGCGCGCAACGGCTTCAAAGGCGGCGAGTGCCTGCGTAAGCGCAGAGTGGGACAGCACGCCCTGGGCATGGACGCCCTGTATCAGGGTTCGGATGTCGTGCCAGTGGCGATGCGGCGCGTCCTGTTCGTCGGCAACCCGTATCTGCGTCGCGGCGATTCCCTGCTTGTTCACGCGCTCGCGAAAGACCATAAGCCCCGGGACGAGCGCGTCTGCCAGACGCTGCAGATCCTCAAAATCAGCGACGCCCAAAGTCTCACAGACCTCGAGCAGGGCACCGAGAATCTTGTCGCCCGAGGCACCGGTGGAGAAGTCGAGGTGGATGATCGTCGCCCCGCTGCCGTCCGCCCCGCTGCCGCCCGGCCCGCCCGCTGCGACTGCCGTCCCGCCGCTCGGCGCTCCGCCCGCTGCGTGCGCACCCACACCCGCATCCGCGTGCGCCCCGCCCGCTGCGTGCGCACCCACACCCGCAGCCGCGTGCGCCCCGTGCCCATCCGCGTGCGCACCCACACCCGCGTCCACGGCGCTCTCGTCAATATCCCTGTTCATGGCGTGACCTCTCTCGGTCTGTTCACGCGATGCGCGATGAGGCCCGCGCCAAAACCGTTGTCGATGTTCACGACGCTCACGCCGCCCGCGCAGGAGTTGAGCATGCCGAGCAGTGCCGCGATGCCGCCAAAACTCGCCCCGTATCCCACCGAGGTCGGCACGGCGACAACCGGAACATCCACAAGACCGGCGATAAGGGAGGGCAGCGCGCCTTCCATGCCGGCGACGGCGACGATGCAGCGGGCGCGGCGCAGCTCCTCGGTGCGCGTGAGCACCCGATGCACGCCGGCGATGCCCACATCGGCAAGCAGTGAGACGCGAGAGCCCATGATTCGCGCACTCAGCGCCGCCTCACCCGCGATGGGCAGATCGGAGGTGCCGGCGCAACAGACGATGACGAGGCCCTCGCCGCCCTCGGCGTCCAGAATCGTCTCAAGCGTGGTGCCCTTCATGCGCAGCGGCTCATCGCGACGGTCGATATAGAGGATTGCGCAGCTGCTCACATAGGAGGCGTCTTTGGTATTCGCGTCGCTCAAAACGGCGGCGGCATGCTCGGGCGCGGCGCGCGTGCAAAGTACGACCCCGTGTCGCTGGGCAAGCGCTTTCATGATGGCGGCCACCTGCTCGGGGGTCTTTCCGGCGCCATAGACAACCTCGGGAAAGCCGCAACGCCTTTCCCGATCGAAGTCTACCTGCGCAAATCTTCCCATATCACTCATAAGGGTTACAATGATACCGTACGCGCCCCTCTCCATTGTGTGGGATTGCAACGGAGCCGTACGAAACGGCGACAGGCGGCCTCATGCGCCTCATCCGCCGTGCCCGTCCAAACCGCACAGACACAGACCTGAGGAAGCAGTATGACGACACCGGGACAGGCCGAACAGGCCGCACAGAGCGATGCCGCGAGCCCCGCGCACACGGCGAACACGGCGAGCCCCGCGAGCCCCGCGCACAACGCGAGCCCCGCGAGCCCCGCGCACCCCGCGCACAACGCGCACACAACGACACCGGGACAGGCCGCGGATTCCTACGCCTATCTCGGCCCTCTGGGCACCTACAGCCATCAGGCCACGCTCACCTTCACGGCCGACGCACCGGGCGCGACCCTCGTCGAGTGCGTCTCCATCTCAGAAATCTTTGACCTGGTGGATCGCGGACGGGTTGCCTATGGCGTCGTGCCCATAGAAAACGCGCTCGAAGGCAGCGTGAACGAGACGCTCGACGCCTTTGCCTTTACCTCGGGGGCACAGATACTTGGAGAGACCGTCGTCGACATCCACCATGACCTCATCGTCCGTCCAGGGGTAGAGCTCGCGGACGTGCGCACCGTCGTATCGCATCCCCAGGCGCTCGGTCAGTGCCGCCGCTGGCTTGCCGAGCATCTGCGCACCAGCGCCACGCTTCCCTCCAATTCCACCTCCGAAGGCGTGCGTCAGGCGGTAGCCGACACCCAGGGGCAGACGGCTGCCATCGGCACCGCCCTTGCCGCTGAGTTGTTCGGCGGCCAGATACGGGCCTCGCAAATCGAGGACCACTACGGCAACCAGACGCGTTTTGTTCTGATTGCTACCTCCTCCTCCACATTTTCTACCTCATCCACCTCGGCCTCCTCCTCAGCGCTGCGCAACTCTGGCGGCTTTCGCCCGAGCACCTCGTCTGGAGCGGGCCGCGCCGAGGAGCCCCAGAGTGACGCGTACAAGACCTCGCTCGCGCTTTTCATGAAGGAGGATCGCCCGGGCACGCTCCTGATGATTCTCGAGGAGTTTGCCTATGCGGGCGTAAACCTCTCAAAGATACAGTCACGTCCCACCAAACGAGCGCTTGGCGATTACATGTTCTGGATTGACATCGACGCGCACGCCGACGACCTGCATGTGAAGACGGCACTGGACTGTCTGCGGTTGAAGCTGCGCGAGGTCAAGTTGCTGGGCTCCTACCCACGCGTCGTCTGAACCGTGGTGCATAGGGGCGGGCAGCACAGTCGGCCCAAACACAGGGCTCCTACCCGCGCGTCGTCTGAACCGTGGTGGGGGGCAGGGGTCAGTTCCGCGTTTTCTGCACAAAATGACGTTTGTGCGAAGTTTTGACCCCCGAAATGGGCCTGTTGCCCCCACACTGCCTGCAAAATGCCTGATGGGCGCAGAGCAGGCCGGAGAGATTCTTCGCACAAACGCAATTTTCTGCAGAAAACGCGCAGGAAAGCGAAAACAAAGCGAGAACAAAGCGAGAACAAAGCGAAAACAGGGCCAGATGCCCTGCCCCTGTGGCCCTGTGTGCTCCAATCCCGTGGTATGATTCGCTGAGGGATTGCCCATGCTCTCTGCGTCAGCAGGCGCCGCTCAACGACTGGTGCGACAGGCAGGGCCTTACCCGTGCTCCAAGGGAGAATCATGTTGAGCAAGAATGCCCAAAGAAGGAAGGATCGGCTATGACAGACTTCGCGACATCCAAAACCAAGGCCAACCTCGAGGCGGCATTTGCCGGCGAGTCGCAGGCCACCAACAAGTACGCCTACTACGCCGACAAGGCGCGCAAGGAGGGCTACCAGCAGATAGGCGACATTTTTGAGGAGACCTCCGGCAACGAGCGCCAGCATGCCAAGATATGGCTTCAGATTCTGAAAAGCGACGGCGCGGTACGCGGAGCCATACCTACGACGACGACCAATCTGCTCGACGCGGCCACTGGCGAGAACTACGAGTGGACGACGATGTACAGAGACTTTGCCGCCGAGGCACGCGAGGAGGGCTTTACCGAGATCGCCGCGCTCTTTGAGGTGGTCGGCGCGATTGAGAAGGACCACGAGGAGCGCTACAAGCAGCTCATCGAGCGCCTGTCAAAAGGGGAGGTCTTCAAGCGCGACAAGGTCTACGCCTGGAAGTGCCTCAAATGCGGACACGTCCACTTTGGCACCGAGCCGCCAAACCTGTGCCCCGTCTGCGCTCATCCACAGGCATATTTCGAGCTGCGCGCTGAGAATTACTAGTCTGCGACTTCTGGTCGGCGGGAGCCGGGCGCGGCGAGGGGTGGGTGCGACGGGCGCGGCGCGGGGCGTGGGGTCGGCGCGGTGGTGGGCCAGGTTGGCGGTGGCGGGATGCTCCGCCGCCCGCCAACCCCAACCTCCCGCTCCACCCCACTCCCGCCACCACTCCCACCCACGCCCCCACCGCGCCGCCCGCCCGGCTCCCGCCACCGCTCGCCGCAACGCGAGTGTTACGTTTCATCTGGACGTAACACTCAAATCGCCTCCATACACCACTTGCCCGCTTGGCACACCGCTTGGCGGGCATGTTCTCCCAATCGGTGGAATCCTTCTTGAAATACATGCAAACTGCCCTAAACGGTTTGTGCAGACTGAGCAAACCGCCCAGTTTTCGCTTCGAAGTTGTCTGCCTGGCAGGGTCGGGCACACAGGGAGGTGTCGGTATGACAAAAGAGGAGGCCTGCGCAAGCAGGTTCGATGCGATGCTTGCCGAGCGGGGCGTAACTCGCCGCCGCTTCCTTGAGTTCTGTGGTGCGATTGCGGTCACCCTCGGGCTTTCCGAGGCGCTGGCTCCAAGCATCCACCAGGCCATCGCGCAGACTGTCATCGGCAAGGCAGAGGGTGCGCTGACGCCGGTCGTCTGGCTGGAACTCGCCTCGTGCACCGGCTGCACGGAGTCCTTTGCCCAGGTTGACACCCCGGACATTGCGACGGTGGTTCTTGAGCTTATCTCGCTGACCTACTCCGAGACGCTCAGTGCGGGCGCGGGCTTCTCGCTTGAGGAGGCCAAGGAGCAAACGATTCAAAACGGCGGCTACATTGCCGTTATCGAGGGCGCACTGATGGAGGGTTGGGACGGAAACGCGCTGCGCATCGCAAATGAGAAGGGGACAGAGATTGTCGCTCATACCTGCTCAAACGCGCTCGCGGTCGTCTGCCTCGGCAGCTGCGCGGTGGACGGAGGCTGGCAGGCTGCCGTTCCCAATCCGGGTGGTGCCATTGGCATTGAGCCCTTCCTGAGAAAGGCGCTCGCGGCAGGCGAGTTTTCCTATGTCGGTGGCGAGGGCGACCTGCCCCCGATCATCAACATCCCCACCTGCCCGGCGAATCCGGAGCATCTTGTGGCTATCCTTGTCGACGTGCTGCTTCTCGGGCGCCTGCCCGACCTCAACGAGTATCACATGCCCAGCCTTATCTTTGGCGAGTACATCCATGACAACTGCCCGCGTCGTGGGCATTTCGAAAATGGCGAGTTTGTTTATCAGTTTGGCTCCGAAGAGGAGAAAAAGGGCTACTGCCTCTACGCCATGGGCTGCAAAGGCCCGCAGACGAAGACGAACTGCCCCGTCGTGCGCTGGAACCGCCGCGTGAGTTGGTGTGTTGAGTCCGGCGCTCCCTGCGTGGGCTGCGCTCAGGCAAACCCCAACAAGGAAGGCTTTAACTGGGTCGACCTCAACAGCCCCTTCCTCAATCGCTTTAAGAATCTGCGCGTCGGCGACATCATCGTGCAGCCCGCCGCGCTCGCCGCGACCGTCGGCGCCGTTGTCGTCGTTGCCCTTGTCGTTCATGGCTTTGGCATGAAGGCCACCGGCCGCACCAAGGGTGGCGCGGACTTTGAGCTGGAGCGGGCCTGGGATCAGAAGCACCCCGACCAGGCCATCGGCGCTGCGGCCGCGGCGGCGCAGGCAGCAAAGGTGCAGGGTGTTGAGAACGCCGCGGGCGCCGAGCCCGACGCGGACGCCACCGCCCCCACCGACGCGGCCGCCACCACCGACGCCACCGCCCCCACCACCGACGCCACCGCCCCCACCGAGTCCACCCCCACCGACACAAACTCAACCGAGGATTCCCCCACGGAAGGAGGCGAGGAATGATGGCTGAGACCACCACGGTTTCTCCCGAGCAGGAAGGCACCGCCGCGGGCACCTCAGGTGCCCCAGACGCCTCAGAAGGCACCGCCTCAGGCGCCCCAGACGCCCAGGGCGCCCCAGACGCCACCACCGACATCGTGCCGGACGGCGAAGGCGCCGAGGCCGTCGGCGACCCCTCCGCCCCTCAGCAGGTCGTCCCCATCAGCGGCGAGGCCCCCGCGCTTGTCGGCATCTCAGGCGGGCCGACCGGCTCTTCCATCATCGACCCGGTCAACCGCATCGAGGGCCATCTGCGCATCGACATGGAGGTCGCCGACGGCATCGTCTCCGACGTCTGGGTCTCCGGCGGCCTGTTTCGCGGCATGGAGCTTGTGCTCCAGGACCGCCGTCCGACAGATGCCGTCTACATCTCCCAGCGCATCTGCGGCGTCTGCCCGGTCTCCCACGCGCATGCCTCCTGCATCGCGGCGGAGAAGAGTTTTGGCATCACGCTGCCAACCTCGGCGCGCATCATTCGCAACATCATCGAGGGCGCACAGTTCCTGCACTCGCACATCCTGTGGTTTTACAACCTCGCGGCGCTGGACTACGTCAATCCCTTAAACGCGCTTTCCGCCGACATCACCGAGACGGTCAAGCTCGCCAATGCCGCGGGCACGACCGAGGCCGACTTCGCGAATCTGGCCAAGCGGCTTGCGGCCTTTGCAGAAAACGGCCAGCTCTCGCTCTTCTCCGGCAACTGGTTCGATTCAAAGGAGCTGGACGGCACACCTGCCTACAAGCTGCCTCCCGAACTTGACCTCATCGCCACGGCGCACTACATCGAAGCGCTTGAGATGCAGGCCACGGCGTCGGAGATTTCCGGGCTTATCGGCGGCAAGATGCCGCACATCATGACCTCGCTGCCCGGTGGCACCACCTGGGTTCCCACGGAAGAAAAGCTCGACGACCTGCTCTTCCGCGCCAAGAAGCTGCAGGCCTGGGTCGCCAACACGATGCTGCCCGACACGCTTGCCATCGCGAGCGCCTACCTGGCCGCCGACGGTGCCGCGGGCGACTTCTTCCTGGGCCAGACGGCCGGCAACTACATCGCCTGGGGCGTCTTTGACGATCCGAGTTTTGAGCCCTCCGCGCGCTATCTGCCCGGCGGTGTGTGGAGCTTTAACGAGCCTGCCTACCAGCAGGTGCAGGACTGGGACGAGACGCTTATCACCGAGAGCACAATCCACTCCTTCTACGACGAGTCCGCAGACGACGGCACGCCCATAAACCCGCGCGATGGCATCACCGCTCCGCTGTTTCGCGATGAGTACATCGTTGCCAACGGCCAGCATCCTGCGCCCGGCGCACGCTACACCTGGGACAAGGCCCCGCGCTACGACGGCCTGCCCTTCGAGGCCGGCGGCCTCTCACGCCTGCTCGTGGCCTACAACCGCGGCGTGCCGGAGATTGTCGAGGGCATCGACTCCCTGCTCGCGGCGCTTGGCGTCCCCGGTAACCTCGCGGTTCTCAACTCGACGCTGGGACGCACCGGCGCGCGCAATGTTGAGACGAAGTACATTGCCGACAAGATGGTCGAGTGGACCGAGGAGCTGATTGAGGCCATCAAAGGCGGCGATACCTCGACCTTTGTCGAGACCACCAACCATACCGGCGAGGGTGCCGGCCTGTGGGAGGCTCCCCGGGGCGCCCTGTATCACTACATGAAGGTCAAGGACGACCGTATCGAGAAGTACCAGATCATCATTCCTTCGACGTGGAATATCTCGCCACGCGACGGCAATAATGTCTACGGCCCGATGGAGCAAAGCCTGCTCGGCATACCAATCGAGGATGTGGAGAAACCCATCCACGCGCTGCGCTCCGTACACAGCTTTGACCCCTGCGTGGCCTGCGCCGTGCATGTGGTTGAGCCAAAGACCGGCCGGGAATTCTCTACCGTGACGAGCCCTTGGGGGGTGAAGTAAGATGGCCCATCTCGCGCATTATCGCGAAGCACATCCGCTGCCCTTTGTCATCACACACTGGGTGAATCTCATCTGCATGGTGCTCTTGGCCTTTACCGGCTTTTACATCCACTATCCCTTCTTCGCAGGCTTTATGGGCATCGCCCGGGGGCTGCATATCTTCTGCGGCATCGTCATCCTCTTAAACCTCATCTTTCGCGTCGTCGCTGCCTTCTTTGTCAAGTCGGCACCGACCGGCGGCACGCGGGAGACGGATTTTGACTGGAAGAGCTTTGCCCCGCAAAAGGACAATCGCCACCAGCTGGGTGCCTGGATCAAGTACTACCTGTTCATGAAAAAGACCCATCCGCTCGGCGCCAAGTACGGTGTGCCGCAAAAGCTCGCCTATCTGGCCATTCCGCTGCTGCTGCTCATCACGGGCTTTACCGGCTTTTGCCTCTGGGCGCCGACCTCGGTCGTCGGCCCCTTTGCCGCCTTTAACAGCCTCGTTGGCGGCGTGATGGTCACGCGCATCGTGCACTACTTCATGCTGTGGGTGTTCATCCTGTTCACGGCCCTGCATGCCTACCTCGCGCTCATCGAGGGCCTGTCGGCCGCCAAGCTGATGTTTTTGCGCAGGGAGCACGGCGGTCTGGTCTACAGTCCCAGGGAGCACAACATCGTGGGAGAAGACGACCTGCACGAGGGAGCAGAGGCCCTCAAGTAATTGTTTATTGGAGAAGCAAATTAGCGTGTCTCGCATAGAAAAGCACCCCGGCCCGCTTCGTGTCGGGGTGCTCTGCGTGGGCAATATCCTGATGCGCGACGAGGGTGTAGGGCCGCGCGTGGCCGCCGCGCTCAGGGCGCTTCCCGACTGGCCTGGAGACGTCGAGATTCTTGAGCGCGGGGTCATGGGAATGGCCCTGCTGGCCGACATCCCCCGCTTTGATGTGCTGGTGGTGGTGGACGCGGTGGATAAGACCGGGCATGCGCCCGGCACGGTGCTCTCCTTCACGCCAGACGACATCGCATCAGACACGGTCTCCCGCGACGCGCACGGAACCCGCCTCGCCGACGTGCTCGCCGCCGCCGCACTCATCGGGCCTCTGCCCCAGATACAGTGTCTCGGTGTGCAGGTACTCGACCTGGCGCCCGAGAATTTCTCCATCGGGCTCACGCCGCCTGTCGAGGCCGCACTGCCCCAGCTGGTGCAAGGCGTCCTCGACCTGCTCGCCACCTTTGGCCTACCGGTACCCCAAACCGAGCCAGCGGCCTCGCGTAGCACCCCAAACCGGGCCAGCGGGACTGTCTCCGCCGCGCGTCTGCCCCCGAACCCGCGTCCGTAGCACCCCAAACCGGGCCAGCGGCCTCGCGTAGCACCTGTCGCTGCCAACTGCGATGAAAAAATCAGAAAAAAGGCCGCTCGGGGGCTTGAACTCGCTCCTGAAGCAGAGTAGACTGTCGAAAGTCTAATATGATACCGAGTCAGTAGCATATCGACCCGGATGCGGCGATGGCTTTAAAAGCATCCAGGATGGCTTCAAAAGCATCCAGTCCGGGCGGGACGGGGACATAAGGGATGCCCCGTCCAGCAGCGGCGGGGATACAAGGGATGCCCCGTCCGGCGGCGGCGGTGGCACAGGGCGTGCTCCGTCCAGACAAGGCGGGGGCACCGGCAAGGCCCCGCCCGAGCAAGGCGAGGCAGGCAGAATGCCCCGCCCGGAGCGGCGGTGATCGTGAGGTCACCGCGAGAAAGGAGAGGGTTATGGAGTTTCTCGACGTGACGGCTCTAGCGCGCTTGCAGTTTGCGATAACCGTCATCTTCCACTTCCTCTTTGTGCCTTTGTCTATCGGACTTGGGCTCTTCGTCGCGTTGGCGGAGACGCGGTATTACCGCACGAAGGATCCAAAGGACCGCGCGGCGACGAAGTTCTGGGCCAAGATATTTACCACGACCTTCGTCATCGGTGTTGCCACCGGCATCACGATGGAGTTCAGCTTTGGCACCAACTGGGCCAACTACGCGCGCTTCGTCGGCGACATCTTCGGTGCGCCGCTGGCCGCCGAGGCCCTGCTGGCCTTCTTCCTCGAGTCGATCTTTTTAGGGGTCGTGCTCTTTGCTCGTGAGAAGATCGCGCCCAAGCTCTACCTCGTCTCCACCTGGCTGGTCTTCATCGGCTCGGCACTCTCCGCCCTGTGGATACTCATCGCCAACTCCTGGATGCAGACCCCCGCCGGCTACGAGGTGCTCCCCGACGGCAGCAAGGCCGTGATTACCGACTTCTGGGCGGCGGCGCTCAATCCCTCGACCGTGGCGCGCTACCTGCACACGGTCGACGCGCTTTTGATCCTCGGCTCCTTCTGCGTCATCGCGATAGGCGCCTGGTATCTGGTCAAGAAGCGCAATGAGGAATACGGTCGCAGCTTTATCAAGACGGGCCTGATCGTCGGCATCATCACCGTCGTCCTGATGCTCCCCTTCGCCCATATGCAGGCCACGGTTGTCGCCGAGCAGCAGCCGGCCAAGCTGGCCGCGATGGAGGCGCAATGGGAGGACGGCCCGGCCCCCTACACCTTCTTTGCCTGGATTGATTCCGACACGCAGACACGCAGCGGCTTTGAGATTGCCGGCTTCACGAGCTTCCTTGCGACCTTCGACTCCCAGACCGTCTATCCCGGCCTGAACACTTTAAGCCAGCCGGTCACAGACTTCTCGGCCTATCCCGGCGTAAAGGTCGACAGCTATCAGGGAGGAACCCCGCCGGTGGGTCTGACCTTCCAGTCCTATCACCTGATGGTCACCCTGTACGCAGCCCTTATCCTCTGGCTCATCTTCGCGGGCGTTGCGCTGAAGAAGGCAAAAAACGGCAAGTTCAGCAAGCCTCTGCTCTATCTGCTTGTCTTTGGACCCATCGTACCGTTCCTGAGCATCCAGGCCGGCTGGATGGTTGCCGAGGTTGGCCGTCAGCCCTGGGTCGTCTACGACCTGCTGCTCACCGATGACGCCGTCTCGCCGGTTGTGACCAGCGTCGAGCTCCTGATTACCATCGTGCTTTTCGTGGTCTTTTACGCTGTGCTGTTCATCGCCTGGCTGCGCATCATCTTCAGGCACATCAAGGAAGGCCCGATTGTGGAGAATGCCGTGGCCGGTGGCGCCGCGGCGAACGTGAAGGAGACCGAGGCTGGCGACGCTGCCACCAAAGCCTCCGCTGACTCGAAGGGCGGTGGTCAGGATGCATGAGTTCCTGCAGATCCTCTGGTTCCTTTTGATCGCCATTTTGCTTGTCGGCTACTTTATTCTCGACGGTTTTGATCTCGGCAGTGGCATCCTTTATCCCTTCATCGCAAAGGATGAGAAGGAGAAGGCCATCGTCCGTCGCTCGGTCGGCCCGCTCTGGGACGGCAACGAGGTTTGGCTTCTGACCGCTGGCGGCGCTCTGTTCGCGGCCTTTGCCCCGGCCTACGCAACAAGTTTCTCGGGCTTCTATCTAGCTATTATGCTCGTACTATTCGGCCTGATATTCCGCGCGTTGGCCGTGGAGTTCCGTTCGCGCGATGGAGAAAAGTGGCGTCGCTTCTGGGACGTGTCCTTCTGTGTTGGCAGCTTCCTGCCGGCGCTGCTCTTTGGCGCGGCCATCGGTAACGTCATCGAAGGCGTTGCTCTGGATGGCGCGGGGGATTACCGCGGCGGCTTCTTCGCACTGCTCAACCCCTTTGCCCTGCTCTGCGCGGTGCTGGGCCTCGTTGCCTTCCTTGCACAGGGAGCCGCCTGGCTCGCGCTCAAAAGCCCGCTTGGCAGCGAGCTGCGTGAGCGTGCCATCCGCCTGCGTTCGGTCTTCAATATCTTGGAGCTTGTGGTCTTTGTGCTGGTCACGGTCTTCTTCTTCGTCGCGGTTCTGCCCACCTTCGGACCGGAGCGCGTGGGACTGCCTCTGGCCTACGGCTTTGCCGGCCTGTTCCTCGTCGGCTGGCTTGTGACGCGCATTTTGCTGGGGAAGGGCAACGACCTGCTCATCTTCCTCGCGACGAACCTGATTCCCGTGGCGCTTATCGGCATCACGGCCGCATCGCTCTTCCCCTACCTGATTCCGGCCTCTGCCAACCCGCAGGGCATCGTCACCTGGTTTTTGGCACCCGGGGCAGATCAGGCAAACCTCGGTCTGACGATCTTTAACTCCTCGGGCTCGGAGCTCTCGTTGCTCTGCATGACGATTATCACCTGCATCGGCCTGCCGCTCGTGCTCGTCTATCACGTGATTATCTACCGCACCTTCCGTGGCCGTGTCGGCGAGGAGGACCTGAACGACTACTGAGTGCAAAATGGGGACGGTTCATCCGTCCCCATTTTGATTCCTGAGTGCTGAAGAGTGAGTGCTAAACGGGGACGGTTCATTCGTCCCCGTTTGATTCGCCCGCTGCCTTACCGAGCTTCGCCCAGGTAGCGGGCGAGGACGTTGAGAACCACGTCGAAGTCGAGCGGCTTGCCCACGTGCTCGTTCATCCCGGAGTCCAGGGCCTTCTCCACATCCTCCCGAAACACGTTTGCCGTCATGGCAACGATGGGGAGGGTCTGAGCCTCGGGCACGTTCGAAGCGCGGATGCGGCGCGTCGCCTCAAGGCCATCCATCTCAGGCATCTGCATATCCATGAAGATCAGTTCATAGCGTCCGGGGTCAGCCTCAAAGGCAGCCACGGCCTCTGCGCCGTTTGAGACGATGTCGATGTGCAGCCCCGTTGGCTCAAGCAGGGCGACGACAATCTCCTGATTAATCTCGTTGTCCTCTGCCAGCAGTATCCGTCTGCCCGTAAAGTCATACTTGGCCTGCGTGAGAGAGGTCGGCTTTGACGCTTCGGCCCCCGACGCCACACCCGCGCCCGTGGCGCCCGCGCTCCCGGCGCCTGCACCTGCGGCACCCGCGCCCACGGCGCCTCCCGCAGCGCCCACGCTCACGGCGCTTGTACCCGCACCCGCGGCGCCTGCACCCGCGCCCACGCTCACGGCGCCTCCCGCAGCGCCACCCTCCGTGGAGCTGCCCTCCGCCTCGAGCAGGGGCGATTTTGCGGGCGCCATGCGCACACTGAAAGTAAAGGTGGAGCCCTCACCCAAAGTCGATTTCACGCCGATGCTGCCATCCATCAGCTCAACGATGCGCTTGGAGATGGTCAGGCCAAGTCCTGTGCCGCCAAAGCGGCGCGACGTCGAGGAATCAGCCTGCTCGAAGGCCGAGAAGAGCCCCGCCATCTGTTCTTCGGAGATGCCGATTCCGGTATCAGAAATCGCGAAGACCAGGGTATACGGCGCATCCACCCCGCCAGCGCCTCGTGCATCCAGCCCGGTTGCGCCCAGGGCGGCGCCACCCACGCCCACGCTGCCACCAGCACCCGCGCCCATCGCGCGGCTCTCCGCCCCGCTCCCGGCCGCCCCGCTCCCGGCCGCATCCAGCCCGCCGCCCCCCACGCCGCCCACGCCCACTCCCACGCCCACGCCCATATCCCCATCCGTCCCCAAAAAGACGCGCAGGGAGATGCGTCCCTCTTCGGGCGTGAACTTGATGGCATTGCTGAGGATGTTGGTGATCACCTGCGAAAGGCGCATGTCATCGCCATAGAGATTGTCGGGAACATTGTCGGCAATCTCAATCTCAAAGTTCTGGCGGCGCTCGTCGGTGCGCACCTGAATGATGAGCGCGATGTGCGAGATCAGGGTGCGCAGGCTGAAGGTCACCGGCGAAAGCTCGAGTTTGTTTGCCTCCATCTTGGAGAAGTCCAGGATGTCGTTGATGATTTCAAGCAGGTGGGCCGAGGCGATTTGTACCTGCTCGAGGCTGTGGTCCTTGCGCTCAAGGGCCGTGGCGGCAAGCCCGATGTTGGTCATGCCGATGATGGCGTTCATCGGCGTGCGAATCTCATGGCTCATGTTGGCGAGAAACTCGCTTTTTGCCTGCGAGGCCTTCAGCGCAAGCCTGCGCTCGCTCTCGGCATGCTCCTTTGCCTCGTTAAGCTGGCGAAACTGAAACTTGATAACAAAGGTGATAACGAGTGCGGCGGCGATAAAGGAGGTAACGGTGTCAACAAAGACCGCGTAGTCAGACCCAATCGAGGTCACCATTTCGGGCAGGAAGAAGCTGATGATATAGCAGGCCGCGCAGATGGAGAGGTACAGGCCTAAGATTACGTAATAGCGCAGCCCCGTAAGCAGGATGGAGATGGCGACGACTCCCAGCAGCAGGTAGGCGAGCATGCCGCTGTGGATGCCGCCGGTGGCAAAGAAGATGAAGGGAAGGCCAATCAGGCCGCCCGTTATGCACAGAATCAGACTGCCGACGCGGTAGAGCGAAAAGCGGTTGCACACCAGGGTCAGGGCGACGAAGAACACCAGCAGCAAACAGAGCAAGACGATGCTGGTGCCCTGAAAAATGGTGGAGATGAGCGCGAAAATCAGCGCGGCTGTTATCAGGAACATCGTCCTGTTAAACAGGCTTCTTTCATAGGAAGAGCCCTTCGAGCCGAGATAGCGTTCGAAGAAAGCTTTTATCGCTTGCATATTGAGAAAATTCCCGTCTTTTCCGTCCACCCCGCCCCCCAGCGTCGGTTATCGTGCCCTGACGAGCTCTTTAAAGCGGCTCTGCAAAAACTCAGCGCCCTCAATCTCAAGGACCTCATAGGCTTCAAGCAGCTTTCGTCCCTCGGCAGTCAGTGTCGAGCCGCGTGCCCCGTCGCGATTGATAAGGTCAAAGCCAAAGCCCGCCTCGGCCTCCTTGACAATGCGCCATGCCTTGCTGTAGGCCATGTGTATCTTCTTGGCGGCGGCGTTCAACGAGCCGTACTCCGCAACACCGCGCAGCAAAGTCGCAATGCCTTTGCCAAAGGTGCCCTCATCGGCCCTCTTGCCCGCGAAGAAGGTCAGGCGAAGTTGAAAGTCAAGATGCTTCATGCTCTTCACGAGCGCCTCCTATCTATTTTGTGAACATTTCATACGTCACATAATTTTAACAGGGCTCATTCTACGCGCTCTTGCTCGATACAACAAGCGGTGCCGATAAAATTGACGAGAGAGATGCCTCCGTGTCACCATTTTGACACGTGCGAGACCTCCCTTCTGACACAGCCCAGGATTCTGTCAGGGCTCCACCAGAGCGCCAGCTTTCGGGCGGGGGGCGGCGGCTGCGGTGGTGGCAGCGGCGGGGTCGGCGGCTGCGGTGGTGGCAGCGGGGGCGTCGGAACCGGCAGCGCCCGTGGCTACATCAGGCGCTCGAGGTAGCGGCTACAGGCGCCTTCAATCCCGGCGACGGAGCCCTCCACAAGCTCCGAGAATCGCAGGGGCAGGCTTTCGAGCTCGGCAAGCCGGGCGGGCAGCGGGCCTGAGCCGGTCTTCTCCACAAGCAGCTCGTTCAGTTCGGTGCCACGAAGCGCGGAGATTTCGCGGGGCAGGGCCGCACCGGCCGGGATGGACGCGAGCGCGCGGTAGACATCGGCGGCAAACTTCGCCCAGTGCGCGGTGGCAACGACGAGCACCGGCCGGTCATCAGGCGCGCGCAGACGCGAGGCCACCTTCCAGGCGACCGCCGTATGCGGGTCAAGCAGGTAGCCGTGCTCCTGGTAGACCTCACGGATGGTCTCAAGCGACTCGTCGTTACTCACCCAGTCGGCGGCAAAGACCGCGCGAAGCGCCGCAAAGGTCTGCCGGTCCACGGTAAAGCGCCGCTCGGTGCGCAGCTGCTCCATCCAACTACGGATAGAGCTGCTCTTACGCCCGCTCAATTCGAAAAGCTGGCGCTCAAGGTTTGAGGAAACGAGGATGTCCATCGAGGGCGAGGGCGTGAGCGTAAAGGCGCGCTCGGCGATGTCGTAGGTGCCGGTGTTGATAAAATCGGTGAGCACGCGGTTCTCGTTGCTCGCGCAGTAGAGCTGTTCGATGGGTGTGCCCATCTGGCGGGCGTACCAGGCGGCGAGGATATTGCCAAAGTTGCCCGTCGGTACGCAAACGTCGAAGGTCTCGCCGCACTTCAGCGAACCGTTGGCGACGAGCTGGGCATAGGCGCTCACGTAGTAGACAATCTGCGGCAGCAGGCGCCCCCAGTTGATGGAGTTCGCGCTGGAGAGACGCATGTTGTGCCGAGAAGCCAGCCATTCGTTAAAGACCGCATCGTCAAAGGCGCCCTTGACGGCAGTCTGGCAGTCGTCAAAGTTACCCTTAACGCCAAAGACGCCCACGTTGTCCCCGCGCTGGGTGGCCATCTGCAAGAGCTGGATGTCCGAGACACCGCCATGCGGATAGAAGACGAGGATGTTGGTGTGCGGTCGGTCGGCAAAACCCTCAAGTGCCGCTTTTCCCGTGTCGCCAGAGGTCGCCACGAGGATGAGATAGTCAGTTGAAGGGGAGGGTTCCGGTTGCCCGGGAGTTGACAAAGGGGACGGTTCCAAATTGTCAACTTTTTTTACCGCAGCTGTGGAGGCGAAGGCTCTTTTGGAAAAAGTTGACAATTTGGAACCGTCCCCTTTGTCAACTCCGTCCCTTTTTGACCCCTCAAGCGCCTCCGAGAAAAACAGCGGCAGGCATTGCAGTGCCATGTCCTTAAAGGCCGCGGTTGGTCCGTGCCACAGCTCCAGCACATGGGTTTTGGGGGCAACGGTAACAACTGGTGCGACCCGCTCATCGTCAAAGTTCTCGCCATAGGCGGCCTCCATCAAAGCCTCGACGCGCTGCGCGGGCACATCGACGCCAAAGCGCTGATAGATAAAGGCAGCCTGTTGTGCGTATGGGAGATTGCCCAGAGCCACAATCTCCTCCAGGGTCAGGTGCGGTATGGTGTTGGGCACCAGCAGGCCGCCGCCCTCAGCGATGCCGGCGACGATTGCCTGTGTGAAGGTCAGAGGCTCGCGTACAAGCCCTCTGGTGTCGCGGTAGGTGTTTGAGAGGGTGCGCTCCGCTTGCTCCGTACGCTCCGTTTTCTCCGTGCGCTTTGCGCCTCCTCCACAGCCCACATCTTCTACGTACTCCGTACGCTCCGTTTTCTCCACTCCGCTCAAATCATCCGCACTCTCTGCGTCCCTGTGCTTGTCCATACTGCTCCGTTTCGCTTAACGTGTCCGGTCGCTCCCGAAAATTGTGACACGGTACTCGAGATCAGGCAAGCACGACATACGTCACCAAACGTGCAGGCAAAACTGACCGTGAATCGACGCCACTAAACTGCCCACAAAATCATCTTGATATTAATTGCAAATAACATTATTATGAGTAGCACTATTCTGACGAAGGGCGTTGCGCGCAACGTTCAGGTTGCGCACGTTGCACATGTTGCGCAGGGAGCGCCGACCCAAAAAAGGAGCACACCATGAGCCCTCTTGCTGACGTGATGGACCGCCTGGTACCTATCACCCTCTTTAACAGAGGCCAGTCCTCAAAGATATTTGAGCGAGTAAAGACGGAGCGCGAGCTGATTGTCCTCAAAAATAACGCCCCGACGGCTGTCATCCTCTCGCTTGACGAATACAGGGCGCTCAAGGAGGCCGAGGAGGACCTGTGTCTGCTCCAGATGGCCGATGAGCGGATGCAGGGCGACTGGAGGGCGCGGGCGCGGCCGTTCAGCGAACTTCTGTCAGAAATCGGAATTGACCCCGATGACCCGCTCGACGATGTCGAGGTGGAGTTTGAATGAGCTGGAGCATAGTCACCATCCCTGAGGCCGACACCGACATCAAGAACCTGGACGGCTCGATACAGCGGCAGCTAGCCAAGGCTTCGGAAAGTTGAGAAAAGAACCCTGCCCCTCTGCCTTTATATCTCCGGTTTGTACGCCTTTTGATTTGAATTACGCTGCCTAATCGCTGTATAATGGTTCATATATGAACCATTATACAGCGATTAGAAAGGGCAGCATCATGCCTGACACAACAACTTTGAGCATTAAGACAGACCGGGAAACCAAGGCCATCATTCAGCGCGCAGCAAAGCATATGGGGCTGTCGGTGAACTCCTTCGTGCTCATGGTGGCAAAAAATGCTGCACTGTCCGACGAGATTGTCATTCGAAACCCAGATGCGGACGAGCTGCGATTGATAGAGAGCGCCCGCGAGTTCAACGCCACCCATCAGGCATCCTCTGATTGGAACGGCCTGAAGGAGCAGTATGGCGTATAGAATCGTCCCCACAGCACAGTTTGAGAAGGATCTGCGCAAGATAGGCCCGAGCAACGCCACTCTGGTAATCAAGTGGATTGCAAAGAACCTGGAAGGCACCGACGACCCAAGAAAGCAGGGTAAGAAGCTGAGTCACGGTTTGAGGCAGTATTGGCGCTATCGCATCGGCGACTTTAGGTTGTTTGTTGAGATTCTTGATGACCGCGTGGTGCTGGAGCTCGTTACCGTCGCCCATCGCCGGGAGATTTACAGGAGCCGATAACTGTCAGGGAGCAAAACAGAGGCATAGTAACAAAGCAGGCCATAGTAACACAGCAACAGGGCTTATATATAAATAAATTTAAATAGCATGTCTCTATTGCTCTGTCTTATGACATAATGAGTAATGGTGTGGTGTCCGTTGCCGGGCACGCCTCCCGGAAAGGAGGTGAATTGCCTATGCCGGAGACATTGGAAATCGCAGCTGCTATCGTGACGGTTGTCGCGGGGGTGGTGGCGGTGGCCGAGGTCGCCTGGCGGATATGGCGGCGGGTTAGCCAGAAGCATAAGGAGCGCTAGATTGCTCTAACGCTCCCCAACGCTCAAGGCGTGCCCGAGTTCCAAGGCGGACACTGCACCGCCTATTCTAGCACTATTGTTGTGAGCGAGGGAATACTTTTTTGCCTACTGGGTACCCGGGGGTACATTGTGTGCGACAGACTAAGTGCAAGGGGATTTGCGCTAAGAATTTCATCCGGCATAGATTTTATTAGTAGCCGAGCATGATACGCATCGTCAGGCTCCGGCATTCTTGCTCTTTCGGTGCGCTTTGACAAACTCGACAACATCGTCCTCGTCTTTCAGCCCCATGTTTTCCGATGGCTTGCCCCAGTGACCCTTGATGGCTTTGTTCTCGTCTTAGATACGTTTCAACAAATCTGCGGCCTTGATGTCCATTTTGGAGAACGCAAACAGCCTCTTTCCCAAGTCTTTGAGTGACGCACCGATGTGATAGACCGTGTTGTCGATTATCAGGAAGCGGTCATGGAATACTGTCGATACCTCGATTTCTATCGGGGCATATTGTGCATTGTGTTGTGTCAAATCGTGTTGCAGTTGTTTAGAAATCCTCCGCGTGTATACCGTAGCTTTAACTGCTGTTCTACGCTTCGACAAAAGAAGCAAAACCGTCTCGTCAACGTAGTTGTCAAGCAGAATAATGCGTCTCTCTGCTTTCTTTACGAGGTCAGATGCAAATGTGTAAGCGTCAAAAATCTGACCATTGGAAAAGACGCCTTCACGTGGCGGCAGGGCGGTTTTTACAAAGAAGTTCACCTTCTCCTCGACATCGCCCATCCTGCGCTCAAGCCGTTCAATCTTCTGATTTACTGCGTATCCACGAAGCAAATACTCTTTCAGCACTCCGGTCGCCCAGATGCGAAATTGTGTACCACGTTGAGATTTGACACGGTACCCAACCGAAATTATTACATCGAGACTATATATTCTCACCGCTTTCGTTTGCATTTTTCCCTTAATAGCTCCGTGCTGCGTGGTTAGTAAGGATTCCTTACTAACCATTTCTTCTTTTAGTTCGCCCTCTTTGAAAATGTTGGAGATGTGCATAGTAATATTGCTTCTAGTAGTTGAAAACAATTCCGCCATTTGCCTTTGGGTGAGCCAAACGGTTTCCTCATCAAGGAGCACTTCGAGGCGCACTGCCTTATCTGGCTGAAATAGTACGATTTCGCTTGAACCGTTCATCACTCATTCCTCAAAATGCAGCAATACACGTTATCGGACGGTACCATGATAGGGGTTCATTGGTAACCTTTTACCTATTATACTACAATGCTATGAAATTTACTTCTCTAAAAAGAGAGAAAGACCTGAGTGACAGGGCTGTGCCGCGACAGACTAAGTGCAAGGGGATTTGCGCTAAGGATTTCATTCGACGGTTGACATCAGAAACGCCCCTCTGTCAATCCTTTGGTCGCTTGGACTTGCTGCATACGCATCGGTCAGAGGTGCTACCGTCCTGACCTTCGACCGTGAGCTTCAACGATTTATTGAGAGACAATCGGCGGTCGAGAGTTCGGAAAGTTGAGCAAAGGGCCAGAAGAGCCGCTCTCACCCCCTATGGCTACACCCCTTGCTACGGTTGCTCAGGCAAACCGAAATATGGACACACCCGCGTTCACCTGCAGAAATGGGGGGGGGGGGGGGGGCTTTCTGCCATCGTTCGCGCACCTTTGCTGCCCCAACTCCCGTCCCCACCACGTCGCCCCCACGTCGCCCCAACGCCCCCACACCTGCCTCACTCC
>JAISLY010000033.1 GCA_031277035.1 Coriobacteriales bacterium
CCTCCGAGGGGACTGACCTTTTCTCACACAGGGCAAGCGGCAAATCGTCTCATCCCCTCCGTTCTGGATGAGACGATTTACGAGTACTTTTCTATTTTGCGGCCACGAATACGCTAGGAGTACTTTTTTAGTGAGGCGACGCGTGGAGTTCCCTAAAGGTGCCTGTATATGGGATAATGGGCAAGACTGCGTATCCAAACACCCGCACCCGGAACAGGGAGGGCTGATGTCTCAACTGCTTGACTATGTGGAGGAGTTCGTCTCCGAGGCGGGATTCCGCCCAGCGGGAACCCAACAGGAAAGTGACGCCTCCGAGATTATCGCCACACGGCTGGAGGACTTCGGTCTTCCGGTTCAGATTGACGAGTTTGTCTGCGCCCGCAATCTTGGTTGGATCCGCGTGCTGTACCATGCCCTGGCGGTTCTCGGCGCGGCGCTGCTCGTCTTTGTGCCCATCGTGCAGATCCTCGGACTGATTCTGATCCTTATCGCAGTCGTTTTTCTGGCGCTTGACCTGCTGGGGAAAAACCCTCTGGACTCCCTGTTTAAAAACTCCCTGAGCCAAAACGTCGTGGCTCGTTACCTGCCGGCGGGCTCCTCGCCCGCTCGCGGCCGTCGCATTGTCATCCTTGCGCAGTACGACTCCGCCAGAAGCATGGTGCAGGCCGCTCCGCCCTTCGTGCAGCATTACGCGCTAATCGGTCGTATCGCACAGGGCGCTGTGGCGGCGCTGCTCGTCTTGGCGCTGCTTGTCATAGCGCCCCTGCCCGAGATTCTTGACAAAGTGCTGAGCGTACTGCTCATCGTCGATGGCATCGTTGTGCTGCTCGCCTGCCTGGCTGAGGCCATCAATCTCTTTATGCCGTATAGCCAGGGCGCCAACTGCAACGCTTCCGGTGTGGTAACGCTTTATGGCCTTGCCCAGCGACTGGTATCGGGTGTGGACAAAAACGCGGAGTCCTCCGCTTCGCGGCGCTCGCGCCGGAGCCGTCGAGCGCGGAGCGCGGATGGAGCGCGTGGCGCCGCCGCCGATGATGGCGCGGGTGCAGGAGCGGGGGCAGGGGCCGGGGCCGGGGCGAGCGTCGGAGCGGGAGCGGGAACGGGAACGGGAGCTGAGCCTGATACCGACGGCGGCGCGATTGGCCTCTTTAAAAAGCTCCGGAGCCGCAAAGGTGCCGCGTCGGTGGCAGGCGGCGCGTCGACGGGCGCTGTCGATGCTGACGCCTCTCTTGCTGACGGCAGCGCTGCCGATGGCGACGCGGGTGGTGCCCTTGTGGCCGCCGGACGCCCTGCGGCTGGCGGAGCATCGCCGAAACGCCCCGACTATCACGAACAGGTGTCAGGCGGGCCGGCGGCTTTGCGCTCCAGTTCGATTGCCGACAATCTGGTGTCCAATCCCTTTATCGCCCAACGCCCACCTCTGGCGCAGATTGAGGCTCAACGGCAAAAAGAAGAGGAGGAGCGCGAGCGTGCGCTTGAGGAGCAACGTCGCCGACTGGCCGAAAGCCAGGGTCTTGGCTCCGATGGAGTGCCCCTCTGGTTTACCAAGGCCCGGGAAAAGGCCGAGAAGAACCGAGAGCGCAAAGAACGCACCGGTGAGAAACATGAGGTTGTGCGTTCGCGTTTTGCCGACATCCCCCTGCGTATCGATCGAGACGAGCGGTCGCTTGCGTCTGAAGGCAGCAGAATTGCTGCCTTCGTTCCCACCACCACTGACGCCACGCCTGCCGTCGAGACGGTCTCTGTCACACCTGCCCTCGAGACAGCCGCTGCCACACCTGCGACCTTGGCCACACCTGCCCTCGAGACAGCCGCTGCCACACCTGCGACCTTGGCCACGCCTGCCGCCGAGACAGCCTCTGCCATCGAGGAAACCGCCGCTTCCTCGCTTGAAGCTACTGGAGAGCTCAACAGGATACGCCAGGCCCCTGCCTCCTCGGTCGACCTTTCGGGCTTTGATCGCAGGGCGCTCAAGGTGCTCCCCTCAGAAGACGGGCGCTCTTCGGCCATCGTCGTCCCCAACGCGCCAGACTCCCCCGACTTCTCTGACGCCCGCCCCGCTTCCTCCGATTCCGCCGCCTCCAACGCCGCCCCCAGCGCCTCCAACGCCGCCTCTGCCGCCCCCAACATCACCCCCAGACCCGCCACCCCCAACACCCCCAACACCCCCAACACCCCTACCGCCTCCGCCGCCTTCCTCGCCGCATCCCCGCCCCCCGACCCCCTTACCATACAGCGGAGTCGTCTTCTCGACCTGCCGAGCGTCTCCAGCGGTATCCCCGTACAGCAGGCCACGCTCGACGTGGCTCCCGTTGCCACCGAGGAACTTCTTGGCGAAGACGGTTCGCCAATCAGCGCGACCGGCGCCTTTATGCCGCTGGGCACGACAGGTGTGATAAAGCCCGTCGGCGAGGAGCTGTTGGCCTACCACAGCGAGGAGGAAATTTTTGTCGCGGACGCGGACGATTCGGCACTGCCTGAGGGATACGCGGGCGCGGGCGGCTACGCGCAGCCAGAACCCATGGACATCCCGCAGTCGCGCGTTAAGTCCTTCTTCGGTTCGATGGGCGACCGCCTCTCTGGCAGCCACCGGGAGAAGCTCGAGACCGCGCCTTCCACCTGGCTCGGTGTGGACGAGGACTTTGACGCCCGGACGGAGGGAAGCGAAATCGGAACCTGGGACAACTTTAACGATGAGGACGGCGAGGGCTGGCGCGGCGGCGCGTACGGCGGACGAGATTTTGACGCGAATGCTGAGGCACTGATGGGTGCAAGCGAGAGCCTGCTGGACAAGGAGGTCTGGCTTGTCGCGCTGGGAGCGAGCGAATCGCGCAACGCCGGCATCAGGCATCTGCTCGCCACCTATCCGACCGAACTGCGTAATGCGCTGTTTATCAATGTCTTTGGCGTGGGCATCGGCGACATCTGCCTGACCCTGACCGAAGGCACCCTGCGCCCGCTCAAGACCGACCTTCGGCTCCAGGGGCTCTTCGCGGATGCGGGTCAGACCCTGGGGCTGCAACTCGGGTCTATCGACTTTCGAGCGTTTGAGACGAACGCGACCGAGGTTCTCTCCCAGGGCGGTCGCGGCATCTCCCTGCTCGGCATGCAAAAGAAGATGCCCGCGGGTTGGCATTGGAGCGATGGTGAGGTCGCGCGCCTTTCTGAGGACAACCTGCAGGATGTGACCGAACTGATTATCGAAGCAATCAAGGGCGCCTGACAGAGAAAGGGTCTCGTGAACATCATTATCGTGGGATGCGGGAGAGTGGGCTCACAGTTGGCGACGCTTTTCTCAAACGGCACCGACGAAGTGGCCGTCATCGACAACAATCCCGCGTCGTTTGCCAGCCTGGGCCGAACTTTTGAGGGTCAGCGTATCGTCGGAGTCGGCTTTGATGAGGATGTGCTGATTGAGGCGGGCATCGAAGAATGCGACGTGCTGATTGCCGTCACGGACATCGACAACACGAACCTGATGATCTCCGAGGTCGGACGCAAGCTGTACGGTGTACCGCATGTGCTTGCGCGGCTCTACAACCCCGACCGCGAGAGCGCCTATCTGCAGCTTGGCCTGGATTACGTCTGTGGCACGACGCTGGTGGCCGAGGAGATGTACGCAAAGGTTGTTGCCGGGCACTCCAGCCATGTGGATACCTTCGGAGACTTTGAGGTGCTGCGTTTTGCCATCGATCTTTCCGGTTTTGAGGAGGGCGCGCTACGCGTCGGCGACCTGGAAAGCGATCACGAGGTGCGCATTGTCGTCTTTGAGCGTGGCGACAACACCGCAAGCTCAATTCCCACTGCTGACAGCATGCTCTACGATGGGGACATTGTCATGGCGTGTGTGCGCAAAGACCTTATCGAGGAGTTTTCGCACTACATGCACAGCTAGACACGAACTATTAGTGTACTCGTAAGCTAACATGAGGGACGACGGGAAGGCGCCATGTACGTAGTCATCAACGGAGGCGGCAAGATCGGGGCGCATCTCGCAGCTACGCTGCTGCGCCACAAGCATGAGGTTGCCATCATCGAGCGCAACGAGAAGACCCTCGACCGTCTGACGCTCGAGCTGCCCTCACGCGCACTGATGATTCTCGGCGACGGCTGCGACTCGGCCTTTCAGGCCGATGCCGGAACAGGCGAAGCTGACATCTTTGTCGCCACAACCGGCTCCGATGATACCAATCTCGTCTCCTGCGAGATTGCCGCACTGGTCTTTAACGTATCCCGCACCATCGCCCGCGTAAACAATCCAAAAAACGAACGCATCTTCCGGCGCATCGGCATCGAGACCGTCTCCTCAACCACCGTCATCTCCCGCCTCATCGAAAGCGAGGCAACCGAAGGCGCCGTGCATGCTGTCATGACGCTTACGCAGGGCGACCTTGTCGTCACCGAGGTGAGCATCCCGCGCAAGATGGGTTTCGCTGGAGAGAAGGCCGCGGCACACACCGGGCATCGCGTGGCGGACATCGCCCTGCCCGAGGGCGGCCTGCTCGTAGCCGTCGGAAGGGGCGAGACCCTCGAGATTGTCAAGGGTTCGACGATGCTGTATGCCGGCGACCTGGTAATCTGCGTGAGCCGACAGGGCATCGAGGACGCCATTCGTGACGCCCTGCTTGCCCTCTGAACGTCCACTGAGCCCGTGTCCTGTGTGCAGAAACGCGTCATCCAGCGCGCCATCAAACCCCTGCTCGCCCTCTGAGCGTCCACTGGGCCTGTGCCCCTCTGCTCAAAGCCTCAAAACAGTAGTACACTGAAGGTTCGCTGCTGAAAAGGGCGCCTGAACGTTCGCTGCTGCAAAGCGTATTCAAGGGACGAGCGGGAGCACGGTCTGAACGTTTCCCGACACAGGGAATGTTGAGAGGAAGCGCCTTGGCCACTTCGGGCCTTATACAATTCGACGAATGGGCCGACCTCTATGCCCGGCGCGTAGAAGTGATGCGCACCTCGGCCGTGCGTGACCTCTTTGCCGCCGCCTCGCGCTCCGACATCATCTCGCTTTCCGGCGGTATGCCTGACATACGTCGTCTGCCCTTGGAGCAGGTCAGCGAGGTTGCCGCTCACGCCGTACGGCAGGAGGGCGTCGCGGGCCTGCAATATGGCGATACCACCGGCCGTACCCAGACCAAAGAGCTTATCTGTCGCTTGATGGAAGATCTGGACATTCACATCCTGCCCGAGGATTTAACCGTGACGACCGGCGCGCAACAGGCCCTTGACCTGCTCGCCAAGACCTTCATCAATCCGGGCGACGTCATCATCACCGAAGGCCCCACCTACCTCGGAGCGCTCCAGGCCTTCTCCGCCTATCAGCCTGACATCCGGACGATTGCCTTTGATGAGGAGGGCATGCGCACCGACCTGCTCGAAGCCACGCTGAGCGAACTTGGGCCGCGTACGGTGAAGTTTATCTACACCGTCCCGACCTTCCAAAACCCCGGCGGGGTGACCATGAGCCTCGCACGGCGGCGGCGGCTGCTCGAACTGGCCCGTGCCTACGAGATACTCGTTATCGAAGACGACCCGTACGGACGCCTGCGCTTTGAGGGCGAGCCGGTGCCCTGTCTGCGCTCGCTGGACAGGGAGGTTGTCTATCTTGGCACCGTCTCCAAGATGTTCGCTCCCGGCCTGCGCACCGGTTGGGTTATTGCCCCGCGGCCCATCCTGCAAAAGCTCAACATGGTAAAGCAGGGCACGGATCTGTGTGGTTCGGCGCTGTGCCAGGTTATCGTTGAGCACTATTTTGGCGAGACGCCCTGGCGCGAGACCCTGGCAGACATGATGGAGAAGTACCGCCAGCGGCGCGATGCGATGCTGGAAGCGCTTGAGGAGTTCTTTCCGCCCGAGGCGACGTGGACACATCCTGCGGGCGGCTTCTTCGTCTGGGTGACACTGCCGCCCTATGTGGACACGCCGCAGATGCTTTCTGTGGCGCTCGATGCCGGCGTGACCTTCGTGCCCGGTGATGGCTGTTACCCCGCAGGCAGCAATCAGGGGCGCAACGCCATGCGCATCGCGTTTTGCTATGAGGAGCCCGAAGCGCTGCGGGAGGCGGTGCGTCGGCTTTCTCTCGTCATCGAAGAACGTCTGGCGCTGTACCGCGCCTTTATCGCCGCCGGCGTGTTGTAGGGCTGCTGGCGGTGGGGCGTGTTGTGGAGCCTGTGTGGTGGGACTTGCGGTGGGCCTGCTTGCGGTTGGACTGCTTGCGGTGGGGCCTGTGGTAGGTCCGCGACCGCCTGCGACAGGCAGGCTCTGAAAACAGGAAAACGGACTGCGACGGTGTGTCGGAGGCCATGACAGGAGGTTCTCATGCCGTATAAGGTTGCCGTGCTGATGGGAGGAAGCTCCTTTGAGCGCGATTTCTCCCTGGCAAGCGGCAAATATGTGCTGCGCACTCTGGAGGCGGGCGGCCACACCGTGCTGCCGCTTGACACGACCACCTCGCTCGTCGACAGCCTGAGGCGCGAGCAGCCCGATGTGGCCTTCATCGCCCTGCATGGCGGTCATGGAGAGGACGGCACCGTCCAGGCGCTGCTGGAATACCTCGCCATCCCCTTTGTTGGCTCGTCTTCCGGAGTCTGTCGCACCGCCTGGAACAAGAGCATGCTGCCCGTCGTGCTCAAATCGCATCGCCAGGGCCTGGGCGGCGCCGGGGCGGGAGCGCGGACGCTTGGCCCGACCCACTGGCCGCGCGGGGTGCTGCTTTCGACGGCAGCCTTTAAGGAGTACGGCGCTGCTGCAGCTCTCGACCTGATTGCCGAGCGTCTGCCCTCAGGCTATCCCTATGCCGTGCTCCCGGCCTCGGGTGGCTCAGCGCTGGGCGTTAACAGGGTTGCCAGTTTTGAGGAGTTGGCGCCTGCCCTTCTCGACGCCCTGTCCTTTGACGACGAAGTGCTCGTTGAGGAATGGGTCTCCGGCGTGGAACTTGCTGTCAGCGTCATCGGCAGTGGCCAGGCCGCGCGGGCCTTGCCGCCAATCGAAATCTGCTCACGTGGTGGCTTCTTTAACACCGAAGTGCGGCTCGACCCCGACCTTGTGGAGTATTACGCCCCCGTGCGCTCCTCGTCCCTGCTGGGCACGCAGGCATCAGCACAGACCGGCGCTGGAGACGAGAAGGAAAACGCCGCTGACGCCGCCCGCATCCTGGCGCTCATCGAGGACTCGGCACTGGAGGTGCACCGCAGCTATGGTTGCCGCGATCTCTCACGCGTGGATATGTTCTGGGATGGAGCCGCCAACAGGGTCAAGGTGCTGGAGATTAACACCTCGCCGGGCATGGCCGAGCACTCCCTGCTGCCGATGGCTGCGGCTGCGGCCAACATCCCCTTTGGCCAGCTGCTCAACGAGCTGCTCGACATGGCCTGTGCCCGAGCGTGATGACAAGGGGTGGGGGCGGTTTACAGAGCGCGGTTCGCGCGGCCTGGAAAGTTGACACATTCCCCTATCCTCTGTCATGATATATCATAAGTAGTAAGTAGTAAGTAAGCCGTGCGAGGCGGGCTGACAACAAATAGGAGGGTTACTCATGAAGACTTTATCCTTTACCCAGGAATATTACCTATGCGCGATTAATGACAGGGGAAACCTACCCGTGCTGGACACGGAAATCGCCACCTGCCTGCTCGCCGGCGGGATTATGGAACTGACCCAGCAGGGCTACCTCAGCTACGATGAGAAGAAGCGCTTCGTTGTCGCCAAGCCCTGGGACGATGCGCTTCCCTACCTGAAACCATTGTATGACCAGGTCGCATCGTTTAAAAAGCCGCAGAAAATAGACGGCGTTGTGGCGGCGTATGAGGCAAGCCTGCAAGCACCGCTCCCAGACCTGCTGTCGGCTCTGGGAACCTCCCTGGCCGCCGCAGGATACGCAGAGGAGCTGAACGAACAGGGACTGCTTCACAACAAGACCCGGTATGCGCCAAAGCCCGAGGCGGTTACGCGCAGTATCGAGAAGATCCGCGCCGAGTTTCTCGAAGACGGCACTATAAGCGATGAGACGCTTTGTCTGGCGGCGCTCCTGGATGGAAGTCACCTTATCAAACGCTACTTTAGTAAAGTCGAGGCCGGTGCGTTAAAAGAGCGCCTGAAAGAACTGCGCGAAAGCGAAGCCTACGCGTCAGTCAGGGAATTCCTGGATTCTGCTGCAGGTGCCCTGGCTGCCATAGTGATCGCTGCAGTCTGATATCTGCGAGCAGGTAGCGGTGGTATGTCGCGTCAAAGAAGCAGAGAGGCGATTGCATCATCGGAATATGTGACCATAGGGGAGCTGGTGCGTCTGACCGGGGCGCGGTACAGCACGCTGAAATTCTATACCGAGGAAGGTATGCTCCCCTTTGAGCAGGCGGAG
>JAISLY010000006.1 GCA_031277035.1 Coriobacteriales bacterium
TGTTTGACGACCGCGAGAACGGCACCTGGCAGCGCGTGCGTGCCTCCAGCGTCACGGCGCCCTCCTACGTGGCAGGCGTCTGCGCCGCCGGCTTTGTCGCGGCGCTGCTCATGGTCGCGCTGTTCTTTTGCTACCTTGCGCTCATTGGCGCAGGTGAAAGCCTTCTGCTCGCACAGGCGCTCGTGCCCAGCCTGTTGTTTGGCCTGTTCGCCGTCGCCTTTGCCCTCGTCTGTGGGCTTCTGCTCAAAAGCCGCAGTTCGATCTCCTACATCGTGATTGCCGTTTCGACAATCTCCTGCCTGATGGGAGGCGCGTTCTTTCCCATCGACACCGCCCCGCAGGTCATGCAGCAGCTCGCCCACGTCTCCCCCGCGTTCTGGTTCGGCACCGCTCTGGAGGCTCTGTACGCGGGCGACATGGGCACCTGGCTCGGCTCGTCAGGCGTGCTCGCGCTGTTCTCGCTGCTCTGCTTCCTCATAGCCGGTGTGAGCTTTGCCAGCAAACGCTCGTCGGTTGGATGAGCTCGCGGGCAAAGCTCGCGGGCACATCGCCCTCATCCGTTCACGCGCTTGACCGCGGCAGCGTTCCTGTGCTAGATTGTATATACGGTAATGCTATACGAAAGCGAGATGGTGGCGATGCCTACTGCGTTGGCGGCCTGGGGCAACAGCATAGCGATGAGGATACCCCGGGACGTCTTGAGCGCTGCGGGGCTGAGCGGCGGCGACGTTGTGGACGTGCGCATCAACGAGCGCGGCAACATTGAGCTTGTGCCAAGCGTGGCCTGCCGAACCGGTGTGCGCCGTCGTCGTGTGACTTTTGACGAGCTGTTCAAGGACTACCAGGCCGGTCGCAGCGACTCTGCTCGCCCGTGGCCAGACGACACGCTTGTGGGTGCCGAGAAGGATGCCTGGGCGTGATGGGCGTGCCGGTCTATCAGCAGGGCGACATCCTCTTCATTGACTTCAATCCCTCCAAGGGCCATGAGCCGGCAAAGCGCCATCCGGCGCTTGTGGTGAGCAGCACACGGGTCAACTACCTCACCAATCTGACCCTGCTGGCACCGATAACCTCGCGGGACAACCGCTTCCCCCTGCACGTCCGCATTGCACCGGGCAACACGGTGCACGGCTTTGTGCAGGTCGAGGCCCTGCGCGCCCTCGACCTGGAGAGCAGGACGGGCGTGGAGAGGATTGGCGCCGTCGACGATGAGACCCTGAGCGCCGTGCTTGAGGCCATCGGCGTACTCGTCGGCATCTAGGAGAGCATCGTATCTAAACGCAAGGAACTGGATAACGAAATCAGACCTATGGTGGCAAGCGCACCCTCGAGCAACAGGAAGGACACGGGGCACACGAGGGCAAAGACGAGGGGCTCGATGACGAGTTAGGCCGGACGCGAGAGCGTGCGAGGGGAGTGAGAGGGCGATGAGCAGATGCGGACGATGAGAATGCGGAGGGTGACCAGGTTGAGCGGGTGCAGAGGATGAACGTGCGATGAGGGAGCGCAGCTGGTTCTTCTTTGTGCTCGAGCTCTGCATGGGCGCCTTTTGCCTGTTCTTTGGCTTCGGCTCCGGCGTTGACTTTGGCGCTGGCTTCGGCTCCGCAACTGGCTCCGAGGCTGGCGCTGCGGCTGGCCCTGGCGCTGCGGCCGCCTCCGGCTCCACTTTTGGCGCCCATGCAGATCTCATGTTCGGGCTCGGCGAGCAGGGCGCGGGGGCGCTCGTTGCTGCGGTGCTCGTGCTTTCCTGCGTTTTGACGGCAAAACTGCTCGCCGGGCTGCTCAAGGCTCCTCGCTGGGCCTTTTTGGTGTGCGCCGGTGCGGCGGCGGCAATCGCGTTTGCTCTGTGTCCGAACACCTTCCTTGCGCTCGCCGCTGTGCTCGCGCTGGATGCTGGCAGCCGGTGGCGTGACGACCACCTCGCCTTTGCTCTTGTCCTCGCTGGTGCGGTGCTGCTCGCGCTCGCCTTTCCGCAGACACCGGGGGCGCTTCTCACAACGGCTGCGGGCCTTGCGCTTGCCTTTGCGGGCACCGCCCTCGTACGCCTGCTCGCGCGCGCCCAGGGCGAGCTTGCGGTCTTTGCCGAGCGAGCGGCCACTTTAGAGGCGCGCCTTGAGGAGCAGCGTGCCACCATCGGCACCATTGAGCAGCAGGGGAGGGTGGCCGAGCGCAACCGCCTGGCCGCTCGTATACACGACCGGGTCGGACACGGCATGACCGGCAGCATCCTCATGTTGGAGGCCGCGCAGCTGCAACTGGAGAACGACGCGCCCGCCGCGCGCGCGAGCATCGAGACGGCGACCGAGAATCTGCGCGAGAGCGTGGAGGATATACGGCGCGAACTTCGTGAGGAACGTGCCTCCGGCGGGTCGGTAGGCCCTGCTCAGATAGCTGCCGAGCTGGAAGCCTTTAGCGCCGAGCACCCCGCCGTCCGCACCGAGTTTGTCACCGAAGGTTCGCTTGAGAGGGTGCCGCAGGCCGTGTGGTTGTGCGTCTTTGAAAGCCTGGGCGAGACGCTCACAAACCTGCTGAGACATTCGGACGCGAACCACTTCCGCGTCAGTATCTCGCAGCGCAACCGCCTGTTTGTTGCGGAGTTTGGCGACAACGGGCGAGCGGCGCTCGGAGGGAGCAGTGGCGGGAGCAGTGGCACCGCAGCGACACATAGCGGGAGCGGAGCGGGTGTGGCGGCTCGTGGCGTTCGTGGCGCGCGGGCGGCATCGCGTGGCGCTCGTAGCGCGCGAACGGCATCGCGTGGCGCCAGCGGCGGCGGCATTGCGCCCGCGGCGCTGCGGAGCGACGGCTCCGTGGACACGAGGGTGCTTGTGGGGCGCGGCATCGGGCTTGCTGCCATCGAGGAGCGCGCGCTGCTGAGCGGTGGCAGAGCCTTTTTCTCGCTCACGCCGCAGGGCTTTACAACCCGTTTGGTATTCACGTTGAGAGGATGAGCATGATACGAGTGGTGCTGGCAGATGACGATGCCCTGGTCCTGCAGGGGCTGAGCGCGATTGTTGGGTCGTTTGAGGACGTGGAGCTTGTTGGGAGCACGTCTTCGGGCAGAGAGGCGCTGGCGCTTTGCCGCACCGTGCGCCCCGATGTCGCCGTCCTCGACATCCGTATGCCCGGCACCGACGGCATTGAGGTGGCGCGAGCGCTCATCGCCGAGGGGCTTGCCGCGCCGCTTTTGCTCACCACCTTTGACGAGCCGGACCTCATCACCCGGGCTCTTGAGGTGGGCGCCTGCGGCTACGTGCTCAAGAACAGCCCGGTGCAGCGCCTGCACTCCGCCATCGTCACGGTTGCGGAGGGCGGGACGGTGTTCTCGCCAGACGTGCTCGACTTTATCCGCAGTCAGATGCCCGCGCCTGCGCCCGCGGCCTTCGCCGGACTCACCGAGCGCGAGCATGAGGTTGTCGCGCTTATCGCCGAGGGGCTTTCCAACGAACAGATTGCGCAGCGCCTGTTCATTGCCAACGGCACGGTGCGCAACCACGTCTCGGCCATCCTTGAGAAGACCGGCCTCGAGCACCGCACCCAGATAGCCGTCCGCTACTACAGCGGCAACACCCGCTGAGCGCAGCATGCCCTGCCGCCAGGCGGGGAAAGTTCAACCCCCGTCGAAACGGGGGCGGCGTCCTCGCCGGGAAGCGAGGTCTTTGTGAAAATATGATAGTACAAAAGAATGCGGGCGCCAAACGGCCGACGTAGGTGCTGCACGCGTGACACAAAAGAGACCGTCCTGCCGTTCAAAGAGACCGTCTCCTCGTGTCGTCTGGCTGCATCTCTCGCAGGCGGCAATACGGAACGTCTCGTAGTGCTCTCATTCGACGGCAAGTGTTCTCATTTGACATGAGGAAAAATATAAGTCTGCTAAAATAAGTGGGTCATGGAGCCGGGAAAAGGGGGTGATTGCGCATGAAAGACCTAATAACAGACATCACGCTCTTTATGCGGGGGCACACCGACAGGGAGCTTTCCATTGAGGAGCTTGCGAACAGGTACGGTTACAGCAAATTCCATTTCAGCCGTGAGTTCAAGAAGGCGATAGGTGTTTCTCCAAACGAATACTGGGCGGCCTTGAAAATGGAACAGAGCCTTTCAGATCTGGAGCGCTCCGGTTCCATTTTGAGCGCTCATTTGAAGACTGGTTATCAAAGCACAGGGACGTTCACCACGTCGTTCCAAAAGGCTACAGGGTTCACGCCCGGTCAATATCAAGAAGAAATACAGAAACTACGCATTTGGGGCGAGGTCAAGGAATACGAGGGGAGAAGCGACGCAATCTACACTCACTATTCCTTTGACAAAAAGGATCCCGCCACCTTTCAAGAACACCGGCTTTCAGTAATCTGCCATGTACCGGATGATTTCAAAGGCTTGTTGTTTCTCGGTATGTTCCTAAAACCAATGCCGAGCGGCTCCCCGATAATCGGAAAGGCCATGACGAAAACTGGCCGATCTTTCATAATCGACCAGATACCAGATGGTGAGTACTATGCGCTGGTGTGCGCTATCAAGGGCAACACGAACCCGCTGACGTACTTTCTGCCAAAATACTGGTTACGCGACCTGGATAGGACACCCTATGTGTTTCCTTTAGGGCAGGATACGGAAATCGAATTGACTTTGCGCGGGATTGACCCGACCGACCCCGCAATCCCTCTCAACCCCATGAAACTGCTTGCTGAGGCGATGAGAGCGAAAACCTGACGGCAATCTAAGAGAGCAATCTAAGAGAACAATCGACGAGAATTCAGCCCTCACTTCTCACGCTACTATGAAGGAGTTGATAGGAACGCGTGGCTTTATCAAACCTTGAAAGTGAGAATCATGATAATGGAACAGGGTTATCTCAAAAAGGCATCCGATGCCATCTCTGGCAAAAGGCTCGATTGCGTGCTCGCGCTTCTGGATTTGGATGGCTTTCCAACGGCATCGCCAATAAGCATCGCAAAGAATCAGAGCATAGGATGGTTGGCGTTTTGCACGTTTTTAGATGGCAGCAAGATAAAGAGAATCGAAAACTGCAACCGTGCGAGTGTTTGCTTGTTCTCAGCGGATCCGATGTATAACATATCGCTGGTTGGCACAATCGAGGTCATAACCGACCCAGAGGTCAAAAATGAAATGTGGTATGACGACTTGCAAATTCACTTCAGTGGGCCGAGCGATGAGAATTATTGCGTCCTGAAGTTCACAACAGAGCGCTACAACCTCCTCTTTGATTTTGAAGAAGTAAAAGGCAGCTTATAGAGACCGGCTCCCCTGTGGCCTCAGGTTTCTGCCGACCCGTAGCGCCTCTCCAACTCCTCTAAGGCGCGCAGGCTTCCTTTTGCATCGGTGTGGCCTGCCAGCGATGTCTGGCGCGGTGCGCCCTGGTCTGGGTTGGGGTTGATGTCGAACACCG